>JANPGJ010000303.1:0-2209 GCA_031423955.1 Burkholderiales bacterium | reverse complement strand
GTGGGCGCCAAAGCCGGCCGGCAGGCTCATGCCGGGCAGCCCGGCCAACGACGCCGGCAGGGTGAAGATGTCGGCCAGGTAGTTGGCCACCGGGTCGTCGACCTTCTCGCCGATCTTCCAGGCCACGGTGGGCGCCACCGGGCCGGCGATCACGTCGCAGTGCTGGAATGCGTGCTGGAAATCGTCGGACAGCAGGCGCCGGATCTTCTGCGCCTGCAGGTAATAGGCGTCGTAGTAGCCGTGCGACAGCACATAGGCGCCAATCATGATGCGGCGCTTGACCTCGTCGCCAAACCCCTGCGCACGTGTCTTGCGGTACATGTCCTGCAGGTCTTTGAACTCGGGCGCGCGGTGGCCGAACTTCACACCGTCGAAGCGGCTCAGGTTGCTGGAGGCTTCCGCCGGCGCAATGATGTAGTACACGGGGATCGACAGCTCGGTGCGCGGTAGCGAGATGTCGACCCGGTGTGCGCCGAGCTTGTCGTATTCGACCAGGGCCGCCTCGACGGCGGCCTGCACGTCCGGCGCCACGCCGTCGCCGAAGAACTCGCGTGGCACACCGATGCGCAGCCCTTGCAGCGGCCGTTCGAGCTCGGCGCCGAAGTCTTCCGACGGGACATCGAGCGAGGTGGAGTCGCGCCCCGGATCGGGCCCGCACATGCTGCTGAGCAGCAGCGCGCAGTCCTGCGCGCTGCGCGCCATCGGGCCCGCCTGGTCCAGGCTGGATGCAAACGCCACCATGCCGTATCGCGATGCGCGGCCGTAGGTCGGCTTGATGCCGGTGACGCCGCAAAAGGACGCTGGCTGGCGGATCGAGCCACCGGTGTCGGTGCCGGTGCTGGCGGGCATCAGCCGGGCGGCGACCGCCGCGGCGCTGGCGCCGGAAGATCCGCCGGGGATGTGGTCCGTGTTCCAGGGGTTGCGCACCGGTACCGGCTGTGCGTGGCCGATCGGAGCGATCGCCGAGTTCTCGTTGGAGGAGCCCATCGCGAACTCGTCGCAGTTGAGCTTGCCCAATGTCACCGCCCCGGCCTGCGCCAGGCGGCTCACCACCGTGGCATCGAAAGGTGAGCGGTAGCCGCGCAGCATGCGTGAACCGGCGGTGGTCGGAAAGTCCTTGGTGACGAAGATGTCCTTGTGTGCCAGCGGCACTCCTTCCAGCAGGCCGGCGTTGCCGGCGGCGAGGCGCAGGTCGGCCGCGTCGGCCTGCGCCAGCGTGACGGACTCGTCGCGTGCCAGGTACACCCCGAGTGTGTCGTGACTGGCGGCACGCGCCAGAAAATGCCGCGCCAGTTCGTTGGCCGATACTTTGCGGCCGTGCAGCTGGCCCGCCAGCTGGGTGAGGTCGAGGTCGTGCAGGTCGGATGTCGACAGTGAAGCCACCGTTTCCCCGGACCTCATTCGATCACCTTGGGGACGAGGAATAACCCGCTTTCCACTGCCGGGGCGCTGCGCTGGTTGGCCTCGCGCTGGTCGGGCTCACTCACCACATCCTCGCGCAGGCGCAGCGAGATGTCACGGACAGTTGCAAATGGATGTGCCAACGGCTCAATGCCGGATGCGTCGACGGCACGCATCTTCTGGACGATCTCGAAAAAATCATTGAGCTGCGTAAGCATGCGCTCGCTCTCTGCCGGGTGGAGCTCCAGACGAGCGAGGCTGGCGATACGGGTAATGTCGGTGGATGAAAGTGGCATGGCGGAAAAAGACGAATGCCCACCCGCGGGATGCTCTGGGACGCGCAGTTGCGCGGCGGTTGCCTACGGGGGATGGGTTATTATCCCGCCTTTGCGCGTCGTCCCCAAAGCTGGGGATTTTGGCGCGAAATCAATCAAAGTGAGCTGGTCAATACGAATGGCGATGGTGGGCCGAAGCGCTTGCCGTGCCCGAGAGGATTTCGATGTTTGGAGCATTCCGTCAGCATTTCTCAACGGATCTGGCGATTGACCTGGGGACAGCAAATACGCTGATATTCGTGCGCGGCAAGGGCATTGTCCTGGACGAGCCCTCCGTAGTGGCCATCCGGCACGAGGGCGGCCCGCAGGGGAAGAAGTCGATCCAGGCGGTCGGCAAGGAGGCCAAGGCGATGCTGGGCAAGGTGCCTGGCAATATCGAGGCGATCCGCCCGATGAAAGACGGCGTGATCGCCGATTTCACCGTCACCGAGCAGATGCTCAAGCAGTTCATCAAGATGGTGCATCCGCGCAGC
>JANPGJ010000302.1:0-4532 GCA_031423955.1 Burkholderiales bacterium | reverse complement strand
GGAAGCCGAGCGCATCGCCAAGGAAGAGGCCGCGCGCCTGGCGCGTGAAGCCGCCGAACTCAAGGCTCGCGAGGAAGACGAGCGGATCGGCCGCGAAGAGGCCGAGCGCCTGGCGCGTGAAGCCGCCGAACGCAAGGCTCGCGAGGAAGCCGAGCGCGTCGCCAAGGAAGAGGCCGCGCGCCTGGCGCGTGAAGCCGCCGAACGCAAGGCTCGCGAGGAAGCCGAGCGTCAGGTCCGCGCGCACGCCGAAGCACGTGAACGGGCGCGCATTGAAGAAGAGTCAAAGCAGCGACTTGAGCTTGCGCAGCGTCAGGCCCGCGAGGAAGCTGAACGCAATGCTCGTGAGCAGACCGCGGCGCGTGAGCGCGCGCGCCAGGAAGAAGAAACAGTCCGCCGCGAGATCGCCGCACGTCAGCTTAAGGAAGTGGAAGCGCAACGCAAAGCGGCCGAGGACGCCCAGCGCCGCCAATTGGAAGCCGAGGAGATGCAGCAGCGCGCGTTGCGCGCCGAACAAGACAGGCTCGCCGCCCAGGCTAGCGAGGCGCAAAAACACACCGAAGAGGAAGCACTACGCTATACCGCGGCACTCGCACCGCATCTCCAGGCGGCTGCAGCGTCTGACGACGCGGCATCAGTAGCGAGCACCGGTCCGGCACCGATGGGAGCCTTCTCCAACCTGGCCTCGCTCGAATCCGGTACGCCGGAGCTTGCTGCAAACCCCGACAATCCTGCTTTGCCTGCCGCAGAAAGCCCCGGGACGCGGTCCGAACAGGATAAAACCGCCCGCAAGCAACTGGACAAGGAAGCAAAAGCACAGGCAAAGGAAGCCGCGCGCGCCCGCAAGCAAGCCGAGAAAGAGGCGAAACGACTGGCACGGGGAAATCGTGTCGGCGGCATGGGTGGCGCTGGCATCGGTGTCGGCAAGATCATCGTGGCGACACTGCTGCTTGCCATTGGCGGTGCGATCGCCTATGTCTTCAGCCTGTCCGCCGACAAGCCGGCAATCGAGAAACTGCTGTCCGCGCGATTTGCCACCACGGTGACCGTGGGCGACGCGAAGTTCACGCCGTTCCCGGCTGAATTGAGGCTTGTCAACGTGATGTTGGGCGACGTCAAGCTGCCTCTGGTGGTTGCCAGCGCCGACCCGGCGTCACTGGCGTCCAATGAAAAGATCTGGCGCAACGTCGACGTGACGGGGCTGGAACTCAATCCCGCCCAGGTTGAAAAACTTGCCGCCATGGCTACCATGGACCCCGGCCGGGGCAGCGCAACCTCGTTGAGCTTGCAGCGGGTCCGCGCACTCGGCGTGAGCATCACCGGCACGCCGGTGGCGGTGCCGAAGTTCGATGCAAACCTGCTGGTGGGAACCAACGGCGCCCTCAAGCAGGCGACCCTCGCGTTGCCTGACGGTCGTGCCCAGCTATTGCTGGCGCCGGATGAGAAAGGCTGGCTGGTCGACTTCGAGTCACGCGGCGTCGAGTGGCCGCTCGGCCCGAAGGCGCCATGGGAAAGCTTGCGCGGCAAAGGCATCGCAACCCGCAGTGGCATCAAGATCGATGAATTCACGATGACGCTTGCCGGCGGGGTCGCCCGCGGCAGCGGCGAACTGGCGTGGACCAGCGGCTGGAAGTACACCGGAACAGTGGACATCGGCGGTATCGATGCCGAAGCGATTGGCACCTCGATCTATGGCACGGCACCGATTTCCGGCCCGTTCGAAGGGAAATTCGAGGTGTCGCTTGCCGCCAACTCTCTCAATCGATTGTTCGCGACGCCGCAACTCGACGGCAATTTCACGATGACAAAGGTGGTCTTCAAGACTGTCGACTTCGCGCGATTGCTTCAGGGCAACGACCCGGCGGGTGGTCAAACCCGGCTGCCCGAACTGACCGGCACCTTGTCGGCAAGCGGCGGCCGGCTGCAACTGCGGCAATTGCGCGGCAGTTCGGGCCTGCTCACATTGAGCGGCGGTGTCGACATTTCCGCCGAAAAGTCAATCGGCGGAACCGTCAATGTCGAACTTGGCGCCGCCGGCTCGCGCGGCCGCTCCAGCCTGCGGGTCAGCGGCACGCTGGCAGAGCCGCGTTTCGGCAAGTAGCGACTGGCGCAACCGCCGGAACTTGAACCCCGGTTCCGCAACGGCGTACGGCGATTGCCGCGGCAGCGCCCAGCGTCATGCGGCCGCGCGGTTGCGGAAAAGTGTCGCTAAAGCCTGCGCTCGGATGCAGACGGCAGGAACGAGGAATTGAAAATGCCGTCCGGACTGACCTGATTCTTGATGCCGAATGCGGCCACGACCCGATCGATGGTGTTGTCGAAGCGCACCTTGTTGATCGCACCGAGGCCTTCCTTGCGCGCGATCGGTGTGTCAACGAACTCGATGGCCATCTTCAGGCGCCGCAACTCGATGGCTTCGGCGATCAACGGGTCGCGCTGCTTCACATAGGCGATCGATGCGTCCGGATTCGCCACCACGTCCTTGATGGCGCGCGTGATCGCACGCAGGAAACCACGCACCGCGGCCGGATTGTCGGCCAGGAATTTCGGACTCGCGATGATCGCATTGCCGTAGAGCTCGGCGCCGAAGTCGTTGTACTTGAACATCACGATGTCCTCTTCCTTCACGCCGCGGGCGACCAGCCCGAGATAGCTCGTGAAGGTGAATCCGGTGATGGCGTCGACCTCGCCACGTTGCAGCATGGTTTCGCGCAGTGGCGGATCCATGGTCTTCCATTGGACTTTCGCCAGGTCCACCTTGTTGGCGCGGGCCAGGATCGGGAAAGCCTTGCGGCCGGCATCGAACACCGGGGCGCCAAGCGTCTTGCCGGCCAAATCCGCAGGCGATTTGATGCCGCTCTTCTTGAGCGCCAGAACTGCCGACGGTGTCGATTCATAGACCATGTAGATCGCCTGCGGCTTGGTGATCGCCGCCGGATTGTTGCCGAGGAACTCGATCAGGGCCGAGATGTCGGCGAAGCCAAGGTCATACGCACCGGTGGCCACGCGCGTGACCGCGGCACCCGAACCGGCGCCGGCGTCAATGGTGACATCAAGCTTCTCCTGCTTGAAGTAGCCTTTTGAATTCGCCGCCAGAAACAAGGCCGAGGGCCCCTCGAAGCGCCAGTCAAGCGTGAATTTGATCTTGGTGTCCTGGGCACTTGCAGGCAGTGCCGCAGCGAGTGATAGAGCGACGCCGGCCAAAATGCGCAAAACGGTAATGCTCATGCAAGTCTCCTGGTTTGGTCCTGAATGCGATATCTGCCATCGCACACTTGTTGTTGCGATTGACTCCGCATTCTACGGCTGGAGCCCGGGCTTTGGCGCCGGCATTTTGGCCGGAACCTGCGGCCACTTCTGAAAAATCGGCAAAAACAGGGTAAATTTCGTGAAGCAGACACGAAATTTAACAATCCTGCCGCCATTGCGGCATCAGGACAATTCCGGCGCCCGCGCAAGCGCCGCCTAGGGGCACTCGAAAATCCATGCGTATCGCCATCCTTGAAGATGACCCGGAGCAATCCGCCGTGATCGTGTCGCATCTGGTCAGTGCCGGACATGACTGCTACGCGTTCGCCAGCGGCAAGGCGCTGACCCATGAAGCCTCGCGCGAAAGCTATGACCTGTTCCTGCTCGACTGGCAGGTGCCCGATCTGACCGGCGAGGAGGTCCTGCGCTGGATCCGCTCGCACGTTGCCACACCGGTACCGGTGATGTTCGTCACCAACCGCGATACCGAGACCGACATCGTCGCCGCACTTTCACAGGGTGCCGACGACTACATGAAAAAGCCGGTCGGCCGCGCCGAACTGCTGGCCCGCGTGACTGCCTTGCTGCGCCGCGCCTACCCGCAGAAAACCATCGACACGCTGCAGTTCCCGCCCTACCACTTTGATATCCGCAACCAGTCTCTTACGGTGTCCGACAGGGAAATCGAGTTGACGCAGAAGGAATTCGATCTCGCCTTGTTCCTGTTCCAGAACCTTGGTCGCCTGCTGTCGCGCGGTCACATCCTGGAGGCGGTGTGGGGGCGCGCCATCGACGTGCCGTCGCGCACCATGGATACCCACGTATCGCGAATCCGCACCAAGCTCAACCTGCGGCCGGAGAACGGCTTCAAGCTGACGCCTGTCTACAACTACGGCTACCGGCTGGAACAACTCAAGGCAAGCCAATAGCATGGCGACAGGCTCTGGCGGGGCGGGCGCGCATATGCCGCGAACAGTTCTTGCCCTGCTACTGCTGCTTGCAGGCGGCGTTGCCGCTGCACAAGGAGCCGCCCCCCCGATGGCGACCTTCGACCTCAAGGTGGGCGCCGGCGACACGCTGATTGGTTTGTCGGAGCGCTACCTGGAAAAACCGGCCGACTGGACCCGGCTGCAACGCCTGAACAAGATCGCCAACCCGAAGCGGCTGCAACCGGGGTCGATCGTGCGAATTCCGCTTGCCTGGCTGCGTGAAGAGCTGGCCAGCGCCGAAATATTGTCAGTGGCCGGAGCGGCCACCGGCGGCGACGGCGGGCGGCTTGCCGCCGG
>JANPGJ010000301.1:0-12632 GCA_031423955.1 Burkholderiales bacterium | reverse complement strand
GGCCTGGCGCTCCACCGCATGCGGCCGGGCAGTCGATGCAACCCGCTGTATCTCGGCTGGCCGTTCAGTGGAAAAACGGTGCGCAGCGCGTTCCGCACGTGGCGCTTCGACGCTTTGTTCCTGGCGTTGACCACCTGCATGCCGCTCCGCCCCGTATGCCCCGGCAACTGGCATCTGGGCAGGCAAAGCGCCGGCGTTGGCCTGGCCCGTTACCGGCGGGCGGACCGGCGCCATTGTTGCTTGCGGGGGTGCGGTCGCCGAAAATTCCGGATGCCGCTGCCGCTGTGGTGCGAACTGCTCGTGCGGCGCGGTCACCGCGGCCGCTGTTGCCAGGGGGGATGGCGCCATTGACCGCGTCTGGCCGGGCCGTGCGAACGCCTGGTGCCGCCGGCCGTCATCGACCAGGCCATTGGTGATCACTGCCGGCGGGCGCGCGCTCGCCGGTGCGGCAGGTGACGCCGCGAAAGTCGTTCCCGGGAGAGGGTGGCGGCCACTGCCTGCACCAGTGCTGTGCCAGGTCGATGGCGGTGAAACTTGCTGTGTATGTGCAAACGAGAGGCTGCGGTCCGCGCGGGCCATCCGCGCCTCGCGCCGATGCCAGTCAAACGCGCCGGAGAAAAGCCGCGTCGGCAACCCGACAACATGCGGATAAAAGCGTGGCGCGACGGTGCGTGCACCGAAGCTGCCCGCCCAGGCGGTCCACATGACTGGCGGATGGCGCGGCCACCACCACCTGCCGTACACCAGGTTGGCGTCGTACCAGGGCACGTAGATCACCTGGGGGTCGGGTGACAACAGCAGCACGGCCGGCCCTTGTTGCACCACGTTGATCACGCCGTTCGATTGCAGGCTGCCGGCTACCTGCGCGCGTTGCCGCAGCATCTGAATGCTGTCCATCACCCGCGCCTGCTGCACCAGGAAAGCGTCGCCCAGGCTCGCCACCCAGTCGGGCCTTTGCCCCATCGTCGCCAGCAGTTGCGGGAAGGCCAGCAACGACTTGACGCTCGGGTGCCAGTTCCAGCCCTCGACCGCGCGCAGCGCTTCGTCACCGGATAGTTCCGGATGCTCAAGCGAGAAGCGCGCGGCTTCGGCGACTTCAGGCCAATAGGTGGTGGCGATCAGCACCTGCGACAACAGGGCATCCGGGTAAAGAGCGATCGGCGCCAGCATCTGGTCGAGTTCGGCCTGCGAAAACCCGGGTTGCCGCTGGTCGATGACTTGCGGCCCGTAAGCCTGGGCAAACACCGGTGCCGGCGCCGGCACGCCTGCCAGCAGTCCGAGCAAGGTCGGGATCGAGGCGAATCTGGCAAGCTGTTTCATGGCGCGGCTCCGCTTTCCGGATGGGGCAATGGGGACTCTCTCCCATAACGCGCAGTGTGCCGAAACGGCAGGTCGCGCGGTGTGCCGCAGTTGAAACAATCTGTGAGCCGTCCGGTGCGCGCTCCAGTGCGGAAAGATCCGGCCGCGACCGATGGCGCGAGACGGGCGGTAATACTTGCGGCGCGTAGAGCCCGTTGCTTGGCGGCTCATCAACTCAGGCACGGGTTGCTTGCGCGGCCGCCGCTGACCGCGGGCCGATCAGTCCGTGTGGTGGTCCCAGCGGCCGGCGCTTGGTCTAAAGATAGTCGGCACGAATGTCTATCGTCGAGCGCTTGCCGAGGGCGTCGAAATTGGTCTCCAGCCACTCGCCGGCGCGGGCGCGGCCCAGGTCGCGCAGGCCGGTCAGGTGCTTCCATCCCGGGTCAAGCTTGCTTTCCAGCCCCAGGTGCGCCAGGTCCTTGTCGGCACGGATCGCATGCATCCGCATGTCGCGCAACTGCGAACGGAATTCGTCCTTGATCCAGCCGTCGTTGATCAGCTTTTGCACAAACGCGATGGCGCGCATTTCGCTCACCAGGGAAGAGTTGAAGCTGATCTCGTTGATCCGGTCCATGATGTCGCTGGCGGTGCGCGGCAGCGTCGGCACGTTGAAGGGATTGATGTGCACCACCAGCACATCAAGCGCGTCGGTTTCGTAGATCAGCGGATAGATCGGCGGGTTGCCGACATAGCCGCCGTCCCAGTAGAACTCGCCATTGATTTCAACCGCCTGGAACAGGGTCGGCAGGCAGGCCGATGCAAGCACCGCGTCGGCGGTGACGTCGTGGTTATGGAACACCTTCGGTTTGCCGGTGCGCACATTGGTGGCGCACACGAACAGCCGCATGTCCTTGCAGGTTTTAAGCTCCTTGAACTTGACCACGTCTTCCAGCACTTCACGCAAGGGGTTGAAATTGAGCGGATTCAACTGGTAGGGCGACAGTGCGCGGGTCACCGTTTCGAACATCGCATAGCTGGCGTTGCGCACCGCGTCGTTGAAAAACGCGTCGAACGGCGAGTTGCGCACCGGGCTGTAACGCTCGCCCGCAGCACTGATCTTTTGCCAGAAGTCGTGCAGCAGTTCGCGCGCCTTCTCCGGCCCGCCTTGCATGTTGCCGTAGGCGCAGACGATCGCATTCATCGCACCGGCACTGGTACCGCAGATGCCGTCGAACTTGATGCGGCCATCTTCGAGCAGGCGGTCGAGCACGCCCCAGGTGAAGGCGCCGTGGGAGCCGCCGCCTTGCAGGGCGAGGTTGAGGGTTTTTTGCTTGACTGCCATTTAATCCATCTCCGGCAAGGCTGAATGCAACAACGGCCAGTCCAGGCAACTGACAGCGCGCGCAAACGGTTGTCGGTAGCTTACATTCCCAACGGCTAAACGCAACGGCTTGGAGTAAAGTCTCGCCTTTCCCGAAAACCGTACCTCCGAAAAGTCATGGCTCAATACGTCTACACAATGAATCGCGTCGGCAAGATCGTGCCGCCGAAACGCCAGATCCTCAAGGACATTTCCCTCTCGTTTTTTCCCGGCGCCAAGATCGGCGTGCTGGGCTTGAACGGCTCCGGCAAATCGACCCTGCTGAGAATCATGGCCGGCGTCGACAAGGACATCATCGGTGACGCCGTGCCGATGCCCAACATGAGCATTGGCTACCTCGAGCAGGAACCGAAGATCGACCCCGAACTGACCGTGCGTGAAGCGGTGGAGCAGGGCATGGGCGAGGTGATGGAGGCGAAGAAAAAGCTCGAAGAGGTGTATGCCGCCTATGCGGAGGCGGATGCGGATTTCGACAAGCTGGCGGCCGATCAGGCCAAGTATGAAGCGATCATCGCCGCCTCCGGCAGCGATACCGAGCATCAACTCGAGATCGCCGCCGACGCCCTGCGCCTGCCGCCCTGGGACGCGAAGATCGGCGTGTTGTCGGGTGGCGAGAAGCGCCGCGTGGCGCTGTGCCGCCTGCTGCTTTCCAAACCGGACATGCTGTTGTTGGATGAGCCGACCAACCACCTCGATGCCGAATCGGTGGACTGGCTGGAACAGTTCCTGCAGAAATTCCCCGGCACCGTGGTCGGCGTGACCCATGACCGCTACTTTCTGGACAACGCCGCCGAATGGATTCTCGAACTCGACCGCGGTCACGGCATTCCGTGGAAGGGCAACTACAGCTCCTGGCTCGACCAGAAGCAGGCGCGGCTGAAGACCGAGGAATCGACCGAATCGGCGCGCCAGAAAGCCTTGAAGACCGAGCTCGAATGGGTGCGCCAGAATCCGAAGGCGCGCCAGGCCAAGAGCAAGGCGCGCCTCGCCCGCTTCGAGGAATTGTCGAGCTACGAATACCAGAAGCGCAACGAGACCTCCGAGATCTTCATCCCGATCGGCGAGCGCCTGGGCAGCCAGGTGATCGAGTTCAAGGAGGTCAGCAAGTCCTTTGGCGACCGCCTGTTGATCGACAAGCTGTCGTTCACCATTCCGCCGGGGGCGATCGTCGGCATCATCGGCCCCAACGGCGCCGGCAAGTCGACCTTGTTCAAGCTGATCACCGGCAAGGAAGCCCCGGACAGCGGCGAAGTGGTGATTGGCGCAACCGTGCGGATGGCGGTGGTTGACCAGACCCGCGATGACCTGACTGACAAGAAGACCGTGTTCGATGATGTTTCGGCCGGCGCCGACATCATCACCGTGGGCAAGTTCGAGATGAGTTCGCGCGCCTACCTCGGCCGCTTCAATTTCAAGGGCGGCGACCAGCAAAAGCTGGTCGGCAACCTGTCCGGCGGCGAACGCGGCCGCCTGCACCTGGCCAAGACGCTGTTGAAGGGCGGCAACGTGCTGCTGCTGGACGAGCCGTCGAATGACCTCGACGTGGAAACCCTGCGCGCACTGGAAGACGCCTTGCTCGAATTCGCTGGCAGCGTGCTGGTGATCTCGCATGATCGCTGGTTCCTCGACCGCATCGCCACCCACATCCTGGCCGCCGAGGGCGATTCGCAGTGGAGCTTCTTCGACGGCAACTACCAGGAGTACGAGGCCGACAAGAAGAAACGTCTGGGCGAGGAGGGCGCCAAGCCGAAGCGTATTCGCTACAAGGCGCTCAAGTAGCCCTGCAAGGCGCTCAAGCAGGCGCTCCGCGCGAGGTTCTCATGCGGGCTCGGCGGGCGGCTACCCTCTTCGCGTTCACGTCGCATGGAACGCGCGTGATTGCCGTGCACCGGATCTAAAGTGCGGCGACGAACGTCTGCCACGGCGCAGCCTTGACGCCGGGTGCGAGCGCGTGCGTTTCGGCAGGCGATCGCGGCGCCTGGTGAACCAGCCAGCATTGCACGGCCTCGCGCATGCTAGCGGGCATGGCGCGTGCGAGTTGTTGCATCGGGCGCGCCATGGCGGGCGTGGCGGTACGCCCGAACTTGCATTCCACCAGCCAGCGCCCGCCGTCCGCACGCGGGAGCACGAAATCCACTTCAAGGCCCTGGGCGTCACGAAAATGGTATAGCTCGCGCCGCGCGCCGCGGTTGACCTGCGACTTGATGATCTCGGAGGCGACGAAGCCTTCGAAAATGGCGCCCGCAAACGGCGACCTGGCGAGCTCCGCGGCACTGGTGATGCCGAGCAGATGGCAGGCCAGGCCCGGGTCGGCGATATAGATTCGCGGCGACTTCAACAGGCGCTTGCCGAAATTCTCGAAGAACGGCGGAATCACCAGAATCTGGGCGGTCGTCTCGAGCACGCCAAGCCAATGCGACACGGTTGGAACACTCACCCCGAGCGGCGCGGCCAGGTCGGCGCGATTAACCAGCTGGCCATGGCGGCTGGCGAGCAGGGCGAGGAAGCGCCGGAAGGTCGACAGGTCTCGCACGTTGAGCACCGAGCGGACATCGCGCTCCAGATAGGATTGCAGGTATGAGGAGAACCACAGGCTGGCCGTCGCCGGTCGCGCGACAATCTCCGGGTACCCTCCCTTGAACAGGGTGACGCGCGCCGATTCCCGTGTCGACAATGGCATCAGCTGGAGGATGGCGGCACGGCCCGCCATGGATTCAGTCACGCCGCGCATCAGTGGCGCCTCTTGCGAGCCGGTCAGAAACCAAAGCCCCTTGCGCGATGGGTGGCGATCGATACGGGCGCGCACATGGGCGAAGACCTCGGGGACGTTCTGGATTTCGTCGAGGATCACCGGCAGGCGCGCATCGTCGAGGAAGCCCTGGGGATCCGCGCGCAGGCGCGCGACAATGTCGGCATCCTCAAGCAGAAAATATGATGCCGACGGGAACGTGTGGCGCAGCAACCAGGTCTTGCCTGCACGCCTGGGACCGGTCAGCACGATCGCGGGAAATGCGCGTGCCGCCGTCGCCAATTGTTCGCCAAGGATCCTGGGAATGCTTTTCATTTTTGACTATATTAAATTAACATATTAAATAAATCAATTTTTTTCAAGCCACGAAAGCGCGCATGCGACGTGCTGCGGGGCCAAACAGGGTGCCACGCACGGCGCTTGGGAATGCGTTTGCTATAGTCGCATGCGCAAGCGCGCAAGTAGGCAGGAAAGACGAATGTCGCAATGAAAAAATTAAAAGTTTCAGCTCGTGTGGCGATTGCCGGCGGCGGCATCGGTGGCCTGGTGATGGCGCTGCAGTGCCATCGGCACGGCATTGACTGCATGCTGTTCGAGGCCGTGGAAAAGCTTGAGCCCCTGGGTGTCGGCATCAACCTGTTGCCGCACAGCGTGAAGATCCTGAGCAGCCTCGGGCTGCTCGACGATCTCAAGGCGCTGGGCATCGAGACCGCCGAACTGGCGTATTTCAACAAGCACGGCCAGGCGATCTGGCGCGAGCCGCGCGGCATTGCCGGCGGCTACGACTACCCGCAAATCTCGATCCATCGCGGCGAACTGCACTTCATGTTGCTGCAAAAGGCGATCGAACGCCTGGGCGCGGAGCAGGTTCTCACCGGGCATGCGATCAGGAGCTTCGATGGCAACGGCCCGAAGGCGCGTGCCGTGTTTGAAAACCGCCGCAGCGGCGAGGCAGTGGCCGAAGCCGAGGCCGATCTGCTGATCGCCGCCGACGGCATCCATTCCACCGTGCGCGCCGCACTGTATCCGGATGAGGGGCCGCCGCGCTATTCCGGCCGCGTGCTGTGGCGCGGAGCGTGCGTGTGGCCGCCGTTCCTGACGGGCCGGTCGATGATGCAGGCCGGGCATGCCACGCAAAAGGCGGTGATCTACCCGATCTCGCGCAAGGTGTTCGAGGAAACCGGCAACAACCTGACCAACTGGATCATGGAGCTGGCGGTGCCGGGCGACACACCACCCAAGCAGGACTGGTCGAAGCAGGTCGACAAATCGGTGTTCGCCGGCCCGTTCGCCGGCTGGAAATGGGACTGGCTGGACGTGCCCGCGCTGGTCGAAAACGGCGGGCCCGCCTATGAATACCCGATGTGCAACCGCGACCCGCTGCCACGCTGGTCATTCGGCCGCGTGACACTGCTCGGAGATGCGGCGCACCCGATGTACCCGATCGGCTCCAATGGAGCCTCCCAGGCCATCCTCGACACCGAGAGCATGGTGCTGGCATTGGTGGAAGAGCCTGACGTTCCGGCGGCGCTGGCGCGCTACGAAAGCGAGCGCCGCGAAGCGACCGGCAGGATCGTGCTGGCCAATCGCGGCAATGGGCCCGACCAGGTGATGCAATTGGCCGAGGAACGCGCACCCGGCGGCTTCAGGCACGTCAACGACGTGATTCCGCAGGCCGAACTGGAGGAAATCTCCGCGCGCTACAAGCAGACGGCCGGGTTTGCCCGGGCGCAGGTCAACGTGCGCTGACGCGCACCGCCCGCCGCGCCTGCCGCCAATGTCCGCCGATCCGGTCCTCGAACGCCTGTGCGTGGCTTGCGACGCAGCCGGCGCGGCCTGCTGCAAGTCGGGGTCGATCTTCTTGACGCCGGCCGAACACGATGCCATCGTCCGCCATTGCGCAGGCCAGGCCGACGCCGCCTTGGCCGCGACTTTCGGTCGGCGTGTGAGCCTGCATGACGGCTTTGCGATGCTTGACCAAGGAGAGGCTTGCATGTTCCTGGATGCGCGCAACCGCTGCACCCTGCACGAGCGGGGGCTCAAGCCGCGCGAATGCCATTGGTGGCCCTTGCATGCCTACCAGGAGTCGGATAACGGTGCGCCGCGCATGGCGGTGTGTCTGGCGGATTACTGCTGTGCCGGCGTCGGCTCGACTGGGGATGCGCAACGCATGGCGGCGCGTTACGCTGACGAGATGCGTGCCGCACTGCCGGCCTTGCGCGGCTTTCGCGCGGTTTTCCCCGGCTCGGCGCCGCGTCGCCATGTGATGTGGGTCGACGACGAAGGCTGACGCGCCGGACGGCCGGAAAGCCGCCGGCGAGGGCGCGTGGCTACCCCGCGGTAGCCTGCTTCTGGATCAGCGAGATCGTCACCCGTGCGATCGACACCAGCCGATCCTTTTCGTCGGCGACGCGCACTTCCCAGATCTGCGTCGAGCGGCCGGTGTGGATCGGCGTGACGCGCGCAGTCACCCAGCCTTCACGGCTGGCACGCAGGTGGTTGGCATTGATCTCCAGGCCCACCGCGTCGGTCTTGGTGCGATCGATGGTCTGCCAGGCGGCGCAACTGGCCAGGGTCTCGGCCAGCAACATGGTGGCGCCACCGTGCAACAGCCCGGCGGGCTGGCGGGTGCGCGCATCAACTGGCATGCGCGCGACGAGGTAATCGTCACCCACCTCGGTGAATTCGATGCCCATTTGCGACACGGCCGTGTTGTCGTGACTGCGGTTGATCTGTTCCAGGCTGGGAGGGTTGTGCCAGAGGCTCATGTTGGTGTCTGAAGTGAAGGCCTGAAAGGCATCAGGCAAAGGTGATGGCGCTGCGGCGCTGGGGGGTGTCGAGATGCGGAATCGCGTTGAATGCCACCAGCCGGAATTCCTGGGTGGGGCCGTCACCGGCGACGATCAATTCGCAAAAGCCGGCATTGCGGAAATGCAGGTTGAATTCCACCCCGATGGCGCCGGGGCTGCCGAGAATGTCGACCATGGTGCGGCTGATCGCGCCGCCGGAACTCACTGCCAGCGCACATTCGTCGCGCTTCAGGCCGGCGGCAGCCACAGTCAGCGCCGCGCGGGTGCGCGCCCCGAACTGCGCCCAGGTTTCCGGCACGCCAGCCAATTCGCCCGCCGCCCAGGTATGCATCGCGGCCTTCATGGTGCGCCAGTAGTCGCGGTAATCGCCGCGCTGGTGGTCCAGCGGGTTGCGTCCCCCGGTATGTGCCGCATAGAGCGCCTCGCCGTGGTATTCGTCGAGACCGGCATGGGTTTCGATGGGCACGTTGGCATGCATCGCGCCCAGCAGTTCACTTGCGGTTTCACGCTGGCGCCGCAGGGTGCCGGCCACCACGCGGGTGAATTTCAGGTTGCGGCCGGCGAAGTATTCGCCCAGCCAGCGTGACTGCTGGCGGCCGAGGTCGGACAAGCGGTCATAGTCTGCGGTGCCGAAAGACGCCTGGCCGTGGCGTACAAGAAATAGAAGTGCCACGAATGCGGTCTTTCGAGTAGGGCAGCAAGCGATGAAGGAGTGGCGCGTCTACGCGCGCAAGCAGGCCGCAATTGTATTCGTTGGTGCTGACTTCCCCGGTGATACTCGGCTCTGCCGCACTGCGACCGGGAGTCCGGCCCTGCGTGGTCGCGGCGGCTAGAATCTGTTCGGGATATTTCGTCGGGTGGGACGATGCAATTGAACAGTGGCGATGGGCAAGCGCCTCATTTGACCGCAGTTGCCGCGAAGGCTTTTGCGAAACCGGTAGTGCTGCGTTTACCTGGCAGGCATTGGTGGCAGGGACATTCGTGGTCCGTCGGGCTGATGGTCCTGGCCGGATGGTCGTTTGGGCAAGGCGAAGCGGCGGGCGTATTGCGTTGGGCTGCCTACTATCCGCTGGCCGCGCTGGCCGTGCTGGGCGCGCTGCTCAACTCGGCGCTGGCGCTCACCGCGCGTCGCGGTCGCATCGTCCTCGACAGCTTTGGGGTGGAGGTGATTGAAGGAAGCGGCGTGACGCGGCGCCATGCGTGGGCGAGCATTGCGCAGATTGCAATCGAAGAGCGTCATATGAACCTCAAATATGACACTCCGAGACGAAAGCTGGTTGGGCGCCGCCTGATCCTGAGCGGAAAGAACGGCGAAACGCTTGAGGAGTTCGACGAACCGCTTGAGCCCGGCCACCGATATGACGCATTTCTGACACTTGTACCCGAACTGATCGGTGCGCCGGTGCGGCATGTTTCGATCGATGCCTGATTTGGCGGTCGAAGCCCATTGTGCGTGCAGCGCCGCCTGGTCCGTGCGGAATGAAAAATGGACATGTCGGACGAAGAACCCGAGCGCCGCGGGTTATCCCGGGATTGGGGCCGTCGCAAAGGAGCGCTGCGGCGAAGGCACGCGGTTTTGTCCGGACTGCGCAGCCAGCAGGCAAACATGCTTGCGCGAAACATGAGCGCTGATGCCGCTGTTGCTCGATGCGGGCCCGTTGATATCCCTGTTTTCGCAGCGCGACAGCGACCACGCGCTGGTGTGCAACTACCTTCGTGAGTCGCGGGCAACCCTGCTGACAACCTGGCCGACAATCACCGAGGCGTGGCACCTTCTTGCATAGCGCCGGCGAATTGCGATGACGCACTGGATAAAGGCGGTTGGCGTCACCGTGGCGGATTTCGACGATGAGTCAAGCGACCGCTTGATCAGGCTTCTGGAGAAGAACAGCGACTAGCCCGTGGACCTGGCCGGCACGTCCCTGGCATTGCCGACCCAGAAAACCGGAATCCATCGGATCATGACGCTGGATCGCCGGGATTTCCTTGCTTGCCGACTGCCCGGCAAGCAGCGCTTTGAACTGGTTCCCGAGGTGTAGCAGGGCAGAGCCATTCGCTGGCCCGTAACCACAACCGGATGCCGCCCCGGGGTTCACCCCGGAATCATTCCCTTGCTCTTGATGATGGCCGCCGCCTCGGGTGACTTCAGAAAATGGAGCAGGGCCTGCGCGGCTTCGGGCACCTTGGTTGCCGGCGAGGTGCTGCCGAAATAGACCACCGAATCCTGCACCTCGTCGGGAATCGGACCGACGATATCCAGGCGCGGGTCCATCGCCAATACGTTGAGGGTGAAGATGGCGATTTCCGCATCGCCCTTGGCCACGGCCTCGGTGATGCCGGGCACCGTGGTCTGCGCGCGGAGGTTGGTTTTCATCGACTCGACGATGCCGAGTTTCTGGTAGATCTTGTCGAGCTTGGCGCCGGTAGCACTGGCCGGCAGCGACGACACGCCCTTGGCGCCGATCAGCGCCTGTCTGAGCGCGGCGGTGGTGCGAATGTCCGGCTTGGCGGCGCCCTTCTGCACGGCCACGCCGATGTCCACCCTGGCGACGGCGGGCGCTGCGCCGGCGGCAAAACGGCCGCGCGTCGCGTCGACGCCGATCACGCCTTCCGGGGTGATGATCACGTCAAATGCTTCCGCCGACATGGTGACGAGTTGCGGAGCCGTGCCATAGCGCGCCGTGATCCTGTGGCCGGTCTTTGCTTCGAACGCAGGCGTAAGGGCTTTCAGGGGTTCGGCAAATCCGCCGCCGGCGATGACCGTGACCTGGTCCGCGCAGGCCGTGCCTGTTGCAAGCGTCATGATAGCGATTGATAGCCAAACCGAAAAGGAAGTTTTTCTCATGCTACTCCTGCTTGCCCCTGATGGCCTGGGGCATGGTTGCCGACCGGCTCGGGTGTTGGTCGTATCGCTGCATCGAAAATTTGATACAGCTAACCCATTCTACGCATGCCACCAAGTGGTGCAGAATTCCATGAGCCGTGCTGACGCCGCCGTTGGTGGTAGCGTGGTTGTCCTTCAGCGGGAAGAAATGCGGCCGGCATGTACACGCCCATGCGACCGGAATACTATCTTTGGATCGTAACCGGAGATTTCATCATGATGTTCTCTTGCATCATCCTGCACGGTGCATCTTTGGCCTACGCAGCTGCCGAGTAGCGCCGACGGGCCGCACCCCCCGCAATGCCGCCGCATAAGCGATCCGCGCCCACCTCACCGCCTCATCCGGCGACTCCAGCATCTCCTCCGGCGCACGGTAGTACGACAAGGCCACGGTCTTGCCCTTGCGTGAATACTCAAACGGTCCCAACCCCTGTGCCTCGAACTGCCCGCGAGTTTGGTCATCAACCTTGAGGTACAGCGTGTCGCCCGCCACCAGGCCGATCATCAGGCCTTGGTGCTACACGCCGTGGCCGCCGAACATGAGTCGGGTTGCAATCGGCCCGAAGGCGCCGAACACCTCGTGCAAATGGTCGGTGAAGCCGCTCATGGCGCGACAGTGGCGAGCCTTACTCGACCACCAGCAGCGCATCTACCGCGACACCGCCGTCCGCCGCCAGCAGCACCGGGTTGATGTCGATCTCCTTGATGCGGTCGCGGTGGTCGGCGATCAGCTCGGATAAGCGCACCACCATGTCGGTCAGTGCGTCGATGTTGGCCGGCGCGGCGCCGCGGAAGCCGTCGAACAGTGGGCGGCCCTTGAGCTTGTCAATCATGTGGCGGGCCTCGGCCTGGGTCACCGGCGCCAGGCCCACTTGCACGTCGCGTAGCAGTTCAACCAGCACGCCGCCCATGCCCACTGTGATGAGCGGGCCGAACTGCGGGTCGATGGTCGCGCCGATCACGATTTCCAGGCCGGGCTTCACCATTTCGGCGACCAGCACGCCGGCGATGCGTGGTGCCGGTTCTACCCGCTTGGCAGCGGCGGTGATCTCGTCGAAGGCGCGGCGCAGGTCGCTGGCGTTCCGGATGTTCAGGCGCACCACGCCGGCTTCGGTCTTGTGCGGGATGTCCTGGCTTTCAATCTTCAGCGCAACGGGATAGCCGATGCTGGCAGCGGCGGCTTCGGCTTGGGCGACATCGGTGGCCAGGGCTTCGCGGGTGACGCGGATGCCGTAGGCGGCCAGCGCGGCTTTCGACGCGCGCTCGGTCATCGTGCCTGGCACCAGGTCCAGCGGTGCCGGCTTGGTCAGACGTGCGCTTGTCGGCCATTTCGCGCGGTCGGCGCGACGATGCCAGGCAGCCAGGGTTTGCATGCAGCGCTCGGTTGAGCGGAACATTGTCATTCGCTCATCGGTTTCGTATTCGCGGCTGCCCGGGCCTTCCAGCCATTCCGGGAACCAGATCGGGCAGATCACCTTGCCCGGGTAAAGCGCGGAGAATTCCTTGACC
>JANPGJ010000300.1:0-1581 GCA_031423955.1 Burkholderiales bacterium | reverse complement strand
CGCCGCGGCGAATCCGCCCAAGGACAGCACCGGCGCGTAGCTGACATGCGATTCCGTCAGGCTCACCGAATTGGCGCTGCGGCCGGGCCGGAACGCGGCACTGTTTGACGGCGTCGCCACGGTCGCTGGCGGCAGCACGGTGTAGCGGTCGGTGAAGCTGACCAGATCGGTGATCAGGCTGTTGCTGTCGGCGAAGGCGCCGGCCAGCGCCGCCGGGTCGCGCTGGCGCAGCACGTCGATAGCGAACCTGCTCATTTCCTTCAACACCGCGAACTGGCCGTTGATGCGCGCCAGCAGCAACTGGTACTCGGCGGTCTTGGCGTCGACGATTGTCGCGGCAGCGGCGCGCTGCGCTTCATAGCCCGCTTGCTGCGTGTTGAGGCTGCCGCTCTGCGCCTCGGCGGCGTCGGCGAAGCCGTCGGCCGCGGCGACCTTGCGCTGCAGGGCGTCGATCAGGGTCAGCTGCTGGGTGTAGCGCGGATCGTGGGTGTAATCGAGGTGGAAGGTCTGGCTGAACCACCAGTAATTGCGGGTCACCGTGTACTGGGTGGCCAGGCTGCGCGTCAAGCTGTTGAAGTCGGTGTAGGCCCGGGCGAGCGCGGCCACGAACAGATCGGTCTGGATGCGGTCGACCGCGACCGGTTGCAGGATGTCGCGGGCGTCCTGCGCCAACGATCCGGCCTGCGCCCCGGCACGCGATTCGGCCAGCAGGTTGGCGAGGAAGCGCGGGTTGTTGGCAGCGAAAAGGACGATCGCATCCTGGGTGCCGAGGAACGAGGCGCGGAAGGCGTTGAAGTCGAAGGTCCCGGCCAGAGCCTCGCGGAAGGCGGCGAAGTTGTTGGCGGCGCGTTCCTGCGCCTTGATATGCGTAAGCGCGGCGCTCACCCCGGCCGGCTGTGGGGCGTTGCCAAGATAGCGCGCATTGAACGCGCCGAAGTCGGCCGCCAGGTCGGCCGCCTGCCGGTAGGCGTTGCGTACGCCGCCCACCCCATTGACCCCCGCATAGTCACTGCTTGTGAACGTGTTGCCTAGCACGCCCAGATCGGTGCTGGTCTTTTGCGCGGCGACCTGCTGGAACCTTGCGAGATTGGTGCCTTCGATCTGGGTTGCCAGCGCCGCGGTGCGGCCGAGCAGGTCGGTCACCCCGTTGCCGGTCGCGGTGACCAGCAGGTTGTAGACCGGTGCCTTGGCGAAGCCGGCCTCGCTACTCAGGCCGGCGTCCGCCGTGCGCGCGACCCGCGGGTCGAGTTGCGCCGCGAGATTCTCGACCGCGAGCTTTATCGCCGTCAGGGTGGCGGCGCTGTAGTCTTGGCTGTTGCGCGCCGTGCCGATCTGTGTTTGCAGTGCCGTGATCGGCGCTTGATAAGCGTTCTTGAAGGCGCCCTGCAGGACCGCGATCTTGGCCGACACTTCGGGCGTCAGCTTGCGGTCTGTCTCCAGCAGGTCGATCTTGAAGTCGCCGACCGAGCCGATCATCTGCGACTTGTTGAAATTGGTCTCGTTCCACGAAAAGCCGCGGATCTTGGCGCTGTCCTTGTTGTCGGTGTAGAAATTATCGAGGGCGCGAGAGTCAAAACCGCG
>JANPGJ010000299.1:0-19374 GCA_031423955.1 Burkholderiales bacterium | reverse complement strand
GGCGCCCTTGACCAGGCCATAGGCGAGGAAAAATGGCGTGTTGATCGGGCCGGTCGACACCACGATACCGGTAAGAAAACCGATGAAGGCGCCGACCACCGCCAGATGCCACAGCCGCAACCTCAAGTTGTGGGCCATGAGCAGGCGCCGCGCCGGAATCATCAGCAGGAAAAACACCCCCAGCGCGCCTTCCATGATGCGCGGCGGCAGGGTCAGCAGGGTGCGTGCGCCCAACGCGGCCGCTGGGATGCCGGTGGCGGAATAGACCGCGGTGGCGCGCCAGTCGATCTCGCGCCACCACACCATGATGCGCGACAGGTTGGCCATCAGGGCGGCGACCGCCATGATCGGCACCGCCTGCAGCGGGCCGAAAAACAGCACCAGCACCGGCATCAGCATGATCGACGAGCCGAAGCCGACAATGCCGCTGATGGTGCCGGCCACAAGGCCGATGGCCAGGATAATCGCGAATTCCAAAAGAGTTACCCCATTGCAGGTGGTCGATGGCCCGGCCCATGTTAGCCGGATGCGGCCCTGGAGACGCTGAACAAGCCCCGCTTGCGCCGGCGTTCCAACCCCGGGCTGTCCATTCAACCCCCTGCGCAAGCGGCTTTCCCGACCTGCGGACCGGTTCAGTACCGCCCGACTGGCGCCCACTTGCGTCGCGCCAACTTGTGCAGCGACCGCGACGATTGTGACGATCGCGATAGCATTGGGCTTTTCGCGGAGGGTCCATGCTGAAGCTCTACATTGGCAACAAGAACTACTCTTCCTGGTCGATGCGGCCCTGGGTGCTGCTAAAGCAGGCGCAGATCCCGTTCGAGACCGTGATGGTGCGGTTCGATTCCTTTGACGCCGGATCGAATTTCAAACAGGCGATCGGGCGAGTCAGCCCGGCCGGCCGGGTGCCGGTGCTGGTCGATGGCGACCTGGCGATCTGGGACACCCTGGCGATCGCCGAGTATGTCGCTGAAAAATTCCCGGAAAAGCGCTTGTGGCCGGCCGCCCCGGCGGCGCGCGCGCTTGCCCGCAGCGTCTGCGCCGAGATGCATTCCGGCTTTTCCGCCCTGCGCAGCGCCTGCCCGATGAACATCGAGGCATCGCTTGCCGAGGTCGGCGCACTGGTATGGCGTGACAAGCCTGCAGTGCGTGCCGACGTCGAACGCATCGTCCGGATGTGGAGCGGCCTGCTTGAAACCAGCGGCGGGCCGATGTTGTTTGGCGACTTCAGCATCGCCGATGCCTATTTCGCGCCGGTCTGCATGCGCCTGGCCACCTACCGGTTGCCGGTGCCGGCGGCGATCACGGCTTATGTCGCGCGGGTGCAGGCATTGCCCGGCGTGACCGCATGGATCAGCGATGCGCTGGCCGAGCACGACTTCCTGGATTTCGAGGAACCCTACCGGCTGGCTCGATGAGCAACAGCATCCTGTTCGGCCCGGATCAAGGCTGGTCGCTGGAACCGGTGGCGACCTGGCTGTATACCGAGGGGCGGCGCCTGCGCGACGCCGGTGCCCTGATCGAAGGCGTGGGCGCGCAACTCGACGCCGCCGGCGCCCATGTCGATCGCCTGGCCTTGATGAGCCGCACCCTGCATCCGCAACTGGTGGGCTGGAGCGTGTTCTGGAGCCGCATCAACGGCGTGCGGCGCGACAGCATCGGGCATGGGGTGCGCAGCAGCGACGCCTATGTCGGCAGCCCGATCCAGCGCGTGCAGGAAAACCTGGAGGCGGTGCGTCTGCATATCGGGCCGCAGCCGCAGGAGGGCGAGCATGCACTGGTGCAGGATCTGCGCGACGAGGGCATCACCGACTACTACGCGCTGCCGATGATCTCGAGCGCCGGCACGGTCAACGCGATGACATTGGCGACCAGTCACGTGGATGGTTTCAGCGCGGCCGATTTCGAGCGCTTCAAGGCCTTGTCGAACCTGCTGGCGCCGCTGGTGGAGATCATCGCCGTGCGTCGCTCGACGCGCGGGTTGCTCGACACTTTTGTCGGCCCGCGCATCAGCGAGCGCATCATCCAGGGTCAGGTCAAGCGCGGCGACGGCGACCGCATCGACGCCGCGTTCTGGTATTCGGACCTGCGCGGCTTCACCCAGTTGTCGGAGAGCTTGCCGACGGCCGAATTGCTGTCGCTGTTGAACGACTACTTCGAATACTGCGCGGTGGCCGCCGCTTCACGCGGCGGCGAGATCCTGCAATTCATTGGCGACGCCATCCTGATCGTGTTCGAGATCGGTGCGGCGGGCGATCGTGCGAGCGTATGCGAGGCTGCGCTCGAAGCCGCGCGCGACGCCTTCAATTCGATCGCGGTGGTCAACCACCGGCGTCGCCGCGCCGGCCACGCGGTGATCGCGTTCGGCTTGGGCCTGCATGTGGGCACCGTGACCCATGCGAATGTCGGCTCGCGCGACCGCCTGGCCTTCAACGTGGTCGGGCCGGCGGTCAACATGACCGCGCGCATCCAGTCGATGACCAAGGAGATCGGCGTGCCGCTGCTGCTGTCCGCCGAATTCGCAAGCCAGGTGACGGCCCGCCTCCAGAGTGTCGGTCGCCATGACCTGCGGGGGGTGGCCAGTGCCCAGGAGTTGTTTACCCCGACCGAGGAACTCGTATCACTCTATTCATGAGCCGGGTGCCGCTGCGCCATGCCAACGCGCGCTTGCGACCAGTCGCCGCGCAGCGTGGAGGATCGTCGCAGACTGCCGGCGCCCGCAGATCGCGAGGCAACGCGTCATGAATGGCACGCCGGCAGCCAGACGCCCGCTGTCCGGCCTGATCGTCGTCGGCCTCGGCGCATCGATCGCGCCGCTCGATTTCTCGGTCAACATCGCATTCCCGGCGATCACCGCCGCGTTCGCACTGGAAACCAGCGCCATTCGCTGGGTGGCGGTGTGCTATGTGCTGACCTACGGCAGCCTGATGCTGGCGTTCGGCGCGCTCGGCGACCGCATCGGCCACCTGCGCGTATTTCGCGCCGGCCTGGCGCTTGGCGCGCTGGCCTTTTCGCTGTGCGCCCTGGCGCCCGGCTACGACTGGCTGCTGGCCGCACGGGTGCTGCAGGGGGTGGCGGTGGCGCTCACCCTTTCATGTGCACCGGCGCTGGCCACCGCACTCTATGACGATAGCCGGCGTACCTGGGCCTTGTCGGCCTATGCCGGCACGGCGTCGCTGGCCGGGGTGATCGCACCGATTGTCGGCGGCGCGGCGGTCGCCGTGATGGGCTGGCCCGGGGTGTACTGGTTCCGCGTGCCGATCGTGCTGCTGGCCCTGGTGTGCCTGCCGCTGCTTGGGCCGGGCATCGGTGGCCGCCGGCCGCCGCCGCAAGCGCCGTTCGACCTGGCCGGCGCGGCCATGCTGGCCGGCAGTGTCGCCCTGCTGCTGCTCGGTCCCGCCCTGCTGCGCTCCGGCGGCGGAGCCGTGCCGGTGATGCCGATCGCCATTGGCGGCCTGCTGTTGCTGGCGATGTTCGTGCGCCGGCAACGCCGCAGCCAGACACCGTTCCTGCCGCACGCGGTGGCACGCAACGCCGATTTCCTGCTCATCAACCTGGCCAACGTGATCGTGCAATTCACCAGCTTCGCCATTCCATTGACGGTGCCCTACTACCTGGCGCGAGTGGCGGGCCTGGGCCCGCTTGCCAGCGGCATGTTGCTCGCCGCCTGGGCGGTAGGGTCGGTGATGGCGTCGGCCACCGCGACGCAGGCGGTGCGCGCGCTCGGCGTACGGCGTACCGCATTCGGCGCCGGCATGCTGGTGATCGCCGGGCTGGCCGGCATCGCCTGCTGGCCGGCGGTCCCGAACCCCGCGCTGATCATTGCGTGCCTGCTGGTGCAGGGCATCGGCATCGGCATGTTCCAGGTGACCTATTCCGATCTGGTGGTGGCGGCGCTCCCGGTATCTTCACGCGGCGTTGCCGGCAGCCTGACCATGGTGACGCGCACCATCGGCATCGTGTTTGGCGCCTCGTTGTGGATCTGGGTCCTGCAGGCGGTCGAAGTTGCCGGACTGGCCGCCGGCCATGCCGCGCAGCCGGCCTTCATGGCGGCATTTGGCAGCGTGTTCAGCGCCGCCGCCGCCAGTGCAGTCCTGTTCTTCGCGCTCAGCTGCCTGCGCCGGCGTACCTGGTTCGGAGCGGCCGGCCACTGACCGCCGCAGCTGCGACCGCCGCGTCAGGCCCCGCGGCTTGCGCTTCCCTCAAGTCCGGTCGCGGCACGCCGTTAATGGTGAACGCGCGCCGTCGATCCGACGGCCCGCATCGACCGACGGGACCATCGCAATGAGCACGATCGAACTTGCCGTCAGACGCCTGGCCGTCGTCAGCACAACCGACAGCGCCGCGCACGCCGCGGCAGCGATCAAGCGGGTGTCGGGGTTCAAGCCGCGCGCGCTCGCCGTCAGCCTGCCGGCAGTAGCCGAACCGGCGGCAGAAGTGCGCGGCATTGCCACCCCGGCATGGGCTGGCCCGATCAAGGTGCAAAGCGCGAACGATGCGCGCAGCATCACCATCGCCGCGCTCGCGGCGCTGGCCGGCGCCGGCCTGATGTGGGGCGCCATCCATTTTCAGGGCAAGAGCGGCGCAGGCGGCGAACGCGTACGCCCGGGTGCGACTCTGGCGCTGGCTGGCGCCACAAGCGCCAGCGTGCGCGCTGCGCCGGCAATCCGGGACACGCCGCCGCGCGCATCCGAAAGCAGGGCCGATAGGGCGCCTTCGCAAGCGACAAGCGAACCACGCATTGCGCCACCGCCGAGCGAAGACAGCGCATCCGGTCGCGCGGAAGCAACGATCGACGCCTGGGCGCGCGCCTGGTCCGAACGCGACGCCGAGCGCTACCTGTCGTTCTATGCCGCCGGTTTCCTGCCCGATCGCGGCATGTCACGCGCGGCATGGGAGAACAACCGCCGCAAGCGCCTGCAGGCGCCGCGCAATATCACGATCGCAATCCGTGATCTGCACCTGCAACCGGTCGGCGAGAACCGCATCATCGCGCGCTTCGCACAGGACTATGCGGCCGACAGCTACCGCGAAACCGGCACCCGCAAAATGATGTTGCTGGTGCGTGAAGCGGGTGGCTGGCGCATCGCCGCTGAAACCGTCGACCCCACCGCACCAGGGCCGGGCTGACGACATCGAGCGCGGCGCGCCATGCACCGACCGCCAGCCCGCGGGTTGCCGGGAAGTGCGTTCCCTCGGAGGAAGACTCGCCTCCAGGGTGACTTTCACGCTCATGGAAGCAATCGTTCACGCGCGCCGGCCGCACATCATGGGATGATGCGGCAATGAACTGCCGCACCCTGCTCAACCCCTGGATCGTTCTGTTTGCCGTGGCGGCGCCGGCGATCGTGTTGGCTGAGGTGCAGACGGTGGGACGGTTGATCGCCGACCGGCAGGATGGCGCGTTCC
This sequence comes from Burkholderiales bacterium, assembly GCA_031423955.1. Taxonomy (GTDB): domain Bacteria; phylum Pseudomonadota; class Gammaproteobacteria; order Burkholderiales; family JAEUOS01; genus JAEUOS01. The sequence goes on along the minus strand of JANPGJ010000299.1, from coordinate 13,965 downwards.
GGATTGAGGTCGGGAGCCTCGGCATCGAGTAAGCAAATACCACAGCAACTGCTGGTTGCGAGCTCGGCGACGCCGGGATCGCGGCGCTCGCCGACGGCACTGCGGCAAATGTCGTTGTCAATCCGACTCCTATAATCCGCGCCATGCTCAACCGCTCCGACAACGACCTCCTCACCCACACCGTCCCCGGCACGGCCATGGGCGACTACTTTCGCCGCTACTGGCAGCCGATTGCACTGTCAAGCGAAATACCGGAGCCGGACGGCACGCCTGTGCGCGTCAAGGTGCTGGGCGAAGAGCTGCTGGCGTTCCGCGCCACCGACGGTCGGGTCGGCCTGATCGATCCGCGCTGCGCGCATCGCGGCGCCGACTTGTATTTCGGGCGCAATGAAGAGCAAGGGATCCGCTGTGTTTATCACGGCTGGAAATACGATGTCGACGGCAAATGCGTCGAGTTGCCGAATGTGCCGCCCGGCTCCGGCTATCACGACAACATGTCGATTGCGGCCTATCCGACGCGCGAGTTCGGCGACATGGTGTGGGCCTACATGGGCCCGCGCGAACAGATGCCGCCGGAGTTGCCGCAGCTTGAGGTCGGACTGGTGCCGCCGGGCAGGCGCTTTGTCACCAAGCGCCTGCAGCAGTGCAATTGGGCGCAGTCACTGGAAGGTGCGCTGGACACTGCGCATTTTTCGTTCCTGCACATGCCGGCGCCGGCGATGGCGAAAAACGACGCCATGACCGCGGCCGCCGACGAGAACCGGATTCGCTGGCTGCGCAACGACCCGTTGCCGCGCTTCGACATCCTCGAACACGAAGTCGGTTTCGTGGTCGGCGGCGCACGCAGCGCCGACGACGATCAACTCTACTGGCGGATCACCCAGTTCATGCTGCCGGCGCATTCGATCACGCCCTCCAGCATGCCCGGCGAAACCTACTACGGCTACACCTGGGTGCCGATCGATGACCAGTCGTGCTGGATCTATGTCTATGCGTGGAATCCGCAGCACGATTTAACGGCCGACGAGCGCGCACGCTATGCCGTCGGCGGCTATGGCCAGTTCGCCGAACTCGGGCCCGGCTTTCAGCCGCTGCGCAACCGCGGGAACGACTACCTGATCGACCGCACCGACCAGAAGCTGCGCTCGTTCACCGGGGTGCGCGGGATTGCCGAGCAGGACGCCATGGCGCAGGACAGCCAGGGAAGAATCGTCGATCGCACGCGCGAGCATCTGTCGCCCACTGATGTGGCGATCGTGCGTTTTCGCCGCATGATGCTGGCCGGCGCGCAGGGCCTGGCCGATGGCAAGGAGCCGGCGGCATGCTCCCTGCCCGCAAGCTATCGGATGCGCGCCGGCGGTGCGGTCAGCGCCTCGGCACTGAGCTTTGAGCAAGTCATGCTGGAGCGCTTCGGCAGTGTCAGCGGGAAGGTGGATTGATGCAAGACCATGCGATGACAACATCCGTGCCGCTGGGCTTCGGCCCGATCTTCCGTTCAAGTCCGCTGCTCGATGCGCTCGGTTCGTTCTACAGCAAGGGTGAAGGCATGACGCTCGAAGTCGGCCTGCTGGTCACCGAGCGCCACACCAATTCGCGCGGTACCGTGCATGGCGGCGTGCTGGCGACGCTGGCCGATGTGGGTATGGGCTACCTGATGGCTTACGGTGCCGACCCGCCGCGCCGCATGACCACCGCCAGCCTCACCATCGACTACACCGGCACGGCCGCGATTGGCGACTGGATTGCAGTCGAGATGGATGCACCGCGCGTCGGCAGGCAACTGGCGTTCGCCAATGCGCGGTTGATGGCGGGGGAGAAGCAGGTCGCGCGGGCCAGTGCGGTGTTTGCGGTGGTGCAGGGGTGACAACGGGGTTGATGCGTGGGTCGGGCGGTGTCACTTGAATCCTAATCTTTTGCGGGACGCAAGGCCGCCACGAGCCGAGCGCGCGTGGCACACAAAGCTTCGCTTCTCTGTGAGATCACCATGTCTTGCAACTGAGAGTTCGCGCTCTTTTTCGAATTATTGATCGTTACCAAAAACATGCCAGCCTCGCCAGAGGCATGTTTTTGTCATGAATTATTGCAGTTCTCAATAGACGCCCTTTCATATAGCGCCGGGCAAGTCTTTGAATCGAGACTACCCGATGGCCTCGTTTTCCTGGCTCGGCGTTGCGACGTGTCATCTAATCGATGAAGGCGCCGCTAGCAGGCCATGCGCAGGGGATAGACCGGCGCTTTTTCGCAACCACGATGACCGATATCGCCCGTCTATTTTCCTCTTTTCCCGGTCTTGTATTCCTAAATTCCCGTCAATACATTCCTAATTTCCCGCTGTCATGCAGCCATGAACAGTCTGCAGAGCCGCCGGCGTTACGCAAGACCTTATGGGGGCGCTGAGTCGGCAATTCGCTGCCATCGCAGTTCGATCGCGGCTTCCGGCCACGGCTCATTGCAATGCCGCCTCGAGATTGCCGACCCTGGCGCGCACCCCCGGCAATGGCTCAAGGCCGAAACGCTCGGTGATCAATTTGAGAATCGAGGTGGTGTCGTAGCTGGTCGAATCGATGTGGCCGCGCTTCACATGCGGGCCGATCAGAATCGCCGGCACCCGCGAGCCCGGGCCCCAGCGGTCGCCCCAGCCCGGCCCGGTGGGCGGTGGCACATGGTCCCAGTAGCCACCGTTTTCGTCATAGGTGACGATCACCAGCATGTCTTTCCACTGCGGACTGGCGCGCAGCTTTTCAAGAACTCCGGCGATGTGCGCATCGCCGCTCATGATGTCGGTGTAGGAGGGGTGCTGGTTGTCGCGCCCCGCCGGTTTGTAGAACGTGACCGGCGGCAGGCGGCCGGCAGCGATGTCGCCCAGAAAATCGCTGCCATCCTTGATGTGGCGCGCACGATCGGCGTTGCCGGGCGCGAAGCGTGCGAAGTAGTTGAATGGCTGGTGGTGCGGCTGGAAATTGGGGGATGTCGCTTCGCGGTTGTAGATCACCTCGCGTTTGGCGCCCGGCGCGCGCATGCCATCGGCCAGTGCCGCGTTCCAGCCGCCTGCATACCAGGCCCACGCCACGCCCTTGGCCGACAGGGTGTCGCCAATGGTCCGCGCGGTTTGCGGCGGCACCGGCATGCCGAGGTCGAACGGACCGAGCTTGCCGCCGCCGCTGGCGGAATGAGTCAATGGTCCGCCCGGCGCCGGCGGCACGCCGCTTGGCTGGTATGGCGGCTGCGAGGTATTGACCGAGTAGCCATCCTGGGTCGCCTGCCCGCCGAGGCCGGCGCTCCATATCTGCGCCGCACCGACGTTGGCCGATGGCGAGCCTGGTCGCTTTTCGAGCTTGCCCGCCGCGTCCAGGCGCACGCGCATCGCCGGCGGCGCATCCGGAAAGCGCGGCGTGCAGGCGCAGATCAGCCATTGGTGATTCAGGTAGGAGCCGCCGAAAGCGGCTTGAAAGAAGTTGTCGGCCAGCGTGTACTCGCGCGCCCACTGCCACAATTTGAAGACGCTGCCGTCATAGTGGCCCATGGTCCAGCCGCCGACTTGCGACATGGCGGCAAACATGTTGTTGCGCCCGCCATTGATCTGCTCCTGGTGATAGAAGTAGTCGTGGATCGGGCTGGGCACCACCACGGTGGGCGGGCGGTTCATCGGCGGCGCATCGATGCGGAACGGCCGGTTCGGCATGCGCGGGAACCCCGCCGCCGGCTTGCCGTCGCTACCGAAAACGATCAGCTCGCGCAGGGGCGTGCCGTCATGGTCGAGCTGGGTCATTTGCCCGGGTGTGGCGCGGTTGATGCCATTGGCTCCCGGGAACAACCCATAGAGATTGTCGAAACTGTGGTTCTCGGCGTAGATCACCACCAGGGTCTGGATGCGCGCAAGCTTGCTGGTGTCGCCGGTGCCGCTCTCGCCGGTGCCTGGCGGTGCCACGGCGCATCCGGCGGCGCCGAGAACGAACGCGGCGGCCAAGCTTGCCAGACGGATTTGGGAAAACGTCGCGGGAAACATGAAATTCCTTATGGTATCCGGCGCCGGGGCAACGGCCTTGCAATGCGCGGTCTCCGGGTTCGCCTGACGGCGGCCGGCGCAAGCGCGGTCAGGAATCAAATACCAAATACGCGAAACCGGATGACGCATTCTAAAGCGCACCCGTACACCCGGCATCGGCATGCCGGAGCATCCCGTTCAGACCGTCCGGGCAAGCGGCCCCGGGCGACCGCACGGGCGCAGAGGCTTATCATCAATGACTTTCCGGCGCGCTGCCGGCGTCAACATCGCCATCGCAACGGCAGGACAGTCGTGCCGCAACCGCCTTCGAAGAATCGTTTCCGCGCATCTCGTTCGAAAGCGTCACACTGGCGCAACAATGCCGAATATGGGAGGGAAACCGCAAATGAGCCTGCACCTGTACGCCATGACCTGCGGCTGGATCACCATGCCGACGTCCACTTTCCTCAGCGGAGAAAAGGGTTACCTCGCAGTACCGGTTCCGAGCTACCTGATCGACCATCCGAAAGGCCTGGTCCTGTTCGACACCGGCCTGGCGGCCGAAATTGCCTCGCCTGACCCGCAGCTGCGCGAAGCGGCGCTGGGCAATCGCGCCGAACGGGTGCGGCCAAGCTACCGGCCCGGCGAAGATGTGGCCTCGCGCCTGCGCGGCTTCGGCATCGACCCGCTGCGCATCGATTACCTGGTGAGTTCGCATCTGCACTTCGACCATGTCGGCGGCAATGCGCTGGTGCCCAACGCACGCTGGCTGATCCAGAAGCGCGAATGGCACTGGGCCTGCAGCGAGCAGTGCAGGGCCGCCGGCCATTACGACCGCAAGCTGTTCGATTTCGGCCATGACCGCATCGAGGTCGATGGCGAGCACGACATTTTCGGCGATGGCGCGATGACCTGCCTGCCGACCTACGGCCACACCCCGGGCCATCAGTCGCTCAGGGTCCGGCTCGAAGGCGGCACCGTGGTCCTGACCGCGGACGCCTGCTACATGCGTCGTTCGCTCAGCGACATGCATCTGCCCGGGGTGATTCTGGACGCCGAGCAGGCGCTGGCGACCTACCGGCGCTTCGCCGCGATGGAAGCGGCCGGCACACGCCTGATATTCGGCCATGATCCGCAGCAGTGGCTGGCGATCAACGATGGCGCGCTGCGCGAGGTGACGTTTGCGCAGCAGGATGCCTGAGGGGCGCGGATCGGCCAGAACAGCGGAGCATTTGGGCGAAGGCGCTGGCACCGGGATGCGCTTGTAGAATCGTTATGCACCCAATCCAATAACGGAGACTGACATGACCTGCAAGCCTGTTCCCGGCAGCATCCTGCCGGCATTGCTGTTGACCATTATTTCCGCCATTTCGGGCGCCGCCTTCGGCCAGACCGGCTGGACGCCGCCGACCGCCGACAAGCGCTGCCCGGTCAAGTGGGGGGCCGCCGACCAGCGCGGCGCCGCCAACCTGATGACACCGGAGAGCGTGCTGCGCGCGACCCGGCTGATCAAGGAGGGCCGCGTATTCGAACTCGGCAAGGTGCTCGAAGGCGCGATTCCGAAGTTCGGCACCCGTTCATGGTCGCTCAACACGCAGCGCACCGCAGGTCCGAACGGACGCAACCAGCAGATCGGCAACGAGGAGGTGGTCAGCACCGAACTCGGTCAGGTCGGCACCCAGTTCGATGCCTTGCCGCACATCGGCATCGGCGAGGATCTCTACAACTGCAACAAGAATGCCGCCATCGCGACCCGCAATGGCTTCACCCGGCTGGGCGTCGAGAATGTCGGCGCCCTGATGACCCGCGGTGTGCTGCTCGACATCGCGTCACTCAAGGGCCAGGAGATCCTGCCCGCCGGCTACGAGATCACGGTCGCGGATCTGGAAGCGGCAATCCAGAAGCAGGGCACGCCAGTCGGCCGTGCCGATGTCGTGCTGGTGCGTACCGGCTGGGGGCGTCACTATGTGGTCAACAACGCCACCTTCAATTCGGGCGAGCCGGGCATCGGCATCGCCGCAGCGGAGTGGCTCGCCGCCAGGGAGATCATGCTGGTGGGCAGCGACAACTGGGGCATCGAAGTCGTCCCCAACCCGGACAAGGACCTGCGCTTCCCGGTGCACCAGATCATGCTGACGGTCAACGGCATCTACCAGATCGAGAACATGAACCTCGAAGACCTCTCGCGCGACCGCGCCTACGAGTTCGCCTTCGTGGTGCAGCCGCTGAAGATCAAGGGCGGCACCGGGTCGACGGTCGCGGCGATCGCCCTTCGTTAGAGCGAACCGCGGGTGGCGATCGGCGCGCGGCGGCGAATGGTGCTGCAACGGTGATTGAGGGTTCTTGCCGGTAGCCGGTCAACCAGCCTGGAAGGTGACTTGACAGGGCGTCAACCAGTAGACCACCACAGCTGCAAGCATTGTTTTAGAACGGCTTGCTTCGCGCCAGGCGATCAATCGTCAGAAGAATCACCGCACCAAATGCCGCACCGATCAGCTCAATCGATTCCTGACCGCGACAGCAGTCGGTCAAGTGCATGGCATATGCCGCAAGACTTGCCCCGGCAACGCCAATGGCGATGCTCGCGACAACGCCACTCGCATCCCTGCCGGGCGCCAGGAGCCTGGCGAGCAGGCCGGTGACCGCACCGATCAGGACCGTCCATATGACGTGCACGATATCCTCATTGCCGCGCGATCGCATCAGTGGGCGCGTTGCGCAAGCCGCTGGTAGGCCGCGATAAAAAACACCGGGCACACCACGGCCCCGGCGAAACCCGTCGCGCCACCAGTGGCGCGCCATTCAATCAGGTAGCCGATGGCGGCGGCGATGATCGCCCCCGCAATACCGAACCTGATCACGATGAGTCGGTCTGTGGTGCAGCGGGGCGCGTAGACACCGTTGTGTGCGGTGGTGCGCGCCTGCTCGTTGAATTTCGATGTGATGTTCAAAAGAACCTCCGCCTTGCGCAGCTTGCGAGGGCCGGCGTGCGCAAGCTGCGAGATGCGCGCGCCTTGATCCATGCATGCCTACGCAACCCTGATGCCAGCCTTCCGTATTTCTTTGATATCAATGGCTTAGATTGCTCTTCGGGCGACCAGGCAGAACCGGAGTGTCGGCAATCGCCGACATGAATCAGCACGTCATTACGCAAGTGATTGATTAGATTGTTGTTTGGCGTGTTGGCAAAGCGCTACGGTCGAGGCGCTTGCCGGTGACGCGTAGGGCTGACACCGTAGCCTGCAAGCCCCGCAAGGAATTGTCGAATACTCGATTTGCCGGTTGGAAACCGTTCGACCGCAGCCTGCGCTACTGCACTACTTCACCAACCCGAAACTGCGCGGCAATCACCAACAAAACTCCGGCAGATTCCAGCCGCAGCGCGACACCCCGGGCGGCAGCAGGGTTGCCATCGCCGCGGTGATGCCGACCGAAAACGCGATCGGCATGTCGGTGGCGCCCGGCGCTTGTTTTCGCCCAGATTGATGGTATACCCACTCGGGCCGCCACGGACCGCGACGGTCGCCGCAATTTGTTCGCCACGCGGACTGGTTCGGGCGATTCGGCGAGTCGTCGGATAATTCGTGCTGCCGGCAGGAATTTACGTTCGAGGCGCGAGCCGGCATCCGGCGCTGCGCTCGACCGTCAGTCAAGTAAATCAGGAGCATCACTTGCACCGTGAACCCGCATTGGCCGACGCCTCGAGCGGCACCGTCGCCGCCAGGCATCTGGGCCGGTCCACCCTGCGCCTGGAAGATGCCGCGCTGCTCGCCGGGCGCGGCGCCTTCGCCGACGACCTCGGCGTCAAGCCCGGTACGCTGCACGCCGCGATCTTGCGCTCGCCGCATGCGCATGCAGAGCTGTTGGCCATCGACACCGGCGCCGCGCTCGCCATGCCGGGCGTGCGCGCGGTGCTCACCGGCGACGATGTGCGGCGCTGGTCGCAACCCTTCGTGGTCGGCGTCAAAGAGCCGATGCAGCACTGGGCGCTGGCGATCGACCGCGTGCGTTATGTCGGCGAGCCGATCGCGGTGGTGGTGGCCTGCGACCGCTATCTGGCCGAGGACGCGATCGACGCCATTGGCGTCGACTACAAGGTGCTGCCGGTGGTGATCGGCATCGAACGCGCACTCGACCCGGCCAGCCCGGTCCTGCATGCCGCGGTCGGCAGCAACGTGGTGTCCGACCGCGCGTTTCGCTATGGCGATCCGGACGCCGCGTTCGCCAATGGCGCGCGACAGGTCGGCATCACGATCAATTATCCGCGCAACTCCTGTACGCCGATCGAATGCGGCGTGGCGATCGCCGAGTATTCGGCGTTTGATGACAGCTATGACGCGATCTCCAACTTCATGGGTCCGTTTTCGCTGCACGCGGTGATGGCGATGGCCTTGAAGGTGCCGGGCAACAAGCTGCGGCATCGCGTGCCGCGTGACTCCGGCGGCAGTTTTGGCGTCAAGCAATCGGTGTTTCCGGCGGTGGTGCTGATGTGCCTGGCGTCGCGCAAGGCGGGGGCACCGGTCAAGTGGGTCGAGGACCGGCTGGAGCATCTCACCGCGGCGACCTCGGCGACCGCGCGCCTGACCACCATCGAGGCGGCGGTGGCAGCCGATGGCCGCATCACGGCGCTGCGCTACGACCAGGTCGATGAAGTCGGCGCTTATCTGCGGGCGCCGGAGCCGGCCACCTTCTACCGCATGCACGGCTGCCTGACCGGCGCCTATGACATCGCCCACCTGGCGGTGCGCAACCGGGTGGTGGTGAGCAACAAGACGCCCACCGGCCTGGTGCGTGGTTTTGGCGGGCCGCAGGTGTATTTCGCGCTCGAGCGCCTGCTCGACCGCATCGCCGACGAAATGGGGCTGGACGCGCTCGAACTGCGGCGCCGCAACTTCGTGCGCCACGACCAGTTTCCCTACCGCGCGGCCGCCGGGGCGCTGCTCGATTCCGGCGATTACGCGCGGGTGATGGACTTGGCGATCGCCGAGGCCGCGCGCGCCGGCCTTGCCGGGCGCCAGGCGGCGGCGCGTGCCGCCGGCAAGCACTACGGGATTGGCTGCGCGGCCATTGTCGAGCCCTCGATTTCGAACATGGGCTATATCAGCACCGTGCTGACACCCGAGCAGCGGGCGCGCGCCGGGCCGAAGAACGGCGCCATCACCTGCGCCACGGTAGCCATCGACCTGCTGGGCGGCGTCAACGTCACCATTGCCTCGGCGCCAGCCGGGCAGGGGCACATGACGGTGTGCGCGCAGGTGGTGGCCGATGTGTTCGGTCTGCTGCCACCGCAGATCGTGGTGAATGTCGAATTCGATACCGCCAAGGACGCCTGGTCGGTCGCCGCCGGCAACTACAGCAGCCGCTTCGCCGGTGCGGTGGCCGGCACTGTGCATCTGGCCGCCATGCAGTTGCGCGACAAGTTGGCCCTGATCGCCGCTGCGCAGTTCGGCTGCGCCGCGGCCGCGGTGTGCTTTGCCGGCGGCAAGGTATTCGATGCCGGGCAACCGGAGCGCAGCCAGCCATTCACCCGTCTTGCCGCCAGCCCGCATTGGGCGCCGGCGCTGCTGCCGGCCGATGCCGCGCTCGGCCTGCGCGAAACCGCATTCTGGACCGCACCCAGCCTGGCCGCGCCGGATCCGCAGGATCGCGTCAATACCTCGGCGGCCTATGGCTTCGTGTTCGATATCTGCGGCCTGGAAGTCGACCCCGCCACCGGCGCGGTACGGGTCGATCGCTACATCACCGCACACGACGCCGGCACCCTGCTCAACCCGGCGCTGGCCGACGGCCAGATTCGCGGCGCCTTCGCCCAGGGCCTGGGCGCGGCGCTGTATGAAGAGTTCCGCTATGGCGGCGACGGCAACTTTCAGTCGGGCACCCTGGCCGATTACCTGATCCCGACCACCTGTGAAGTGCCGGACCCGCTGATCGTGCATCTCGAAACCCCCTCACCGTTTACCCCGCTCGGCGCCAAAGGCCTGGGCGAGGGCAACAACATGAGTACGCCGGTGACCATCGCCAATGCATTCGCCGACGCGCTGCGGCCGCTCGCATCACGCCTGGGCGGGCCTCCCGACATTCGCCTGCCGCTGACCCCGTCACGCGTGCTGGCGCTGCTGGCGGTTGATGAACCGCGAGCGCGGGCAGGTGCTGCACGCGCCGCACCGGCCGGCGCCGCTTTCGAAGCATCAGCCGCTGCAGGCGGCCTCTCGCTGACCACCGAAGGCGCCATCGAAATCGCCGCGCCGCCCGAAAAGGTGTTCGCGATCCTGCTCGATCCGGCCGCGCTCGCGCGCGTGATTCCGGGTTGCCACGGGCTCGAAGCGCTGGGTCCGAATCGCTATCGGGCCGATGTGACGGTCGGCGTCGGGCTGGTGCGCGCACGCTACGCCGCACACATCACGCTGTCGGAAATCGACGCACCGCGCAGCCTGCGGCTGGCCGGCAGCGGGCAATCGAGCCTCGGCACCGCCGCCGGCGACGGCACAGTGCGGCTTGCACCAAGCGCGACCGGCACACGCCTGACCTACCACTACCAGGCGCAGGTCGGCGGCAAGGTGGCCGCGGTCGGCAGCCGCATGCTCGAAGGCGCGGCGCGCATCATCGTGGCGCAGTTGTTCGAAGCGCTTGGCCGGCAGGCGGCCGGCGCGCCGGCACAGACCTGGTGGCAGCGCCTCCTCGCGCGCTGGGGCCGCCGGTGAAGCCGCCACGCTTCGACTATGTGCGCGCCGACGATCGCGCAGCCGCGCTTGAACTCCTGGCCGAGCACGGCGATGACGCGCGCATTCTGGCCGGCGGCCAGTCGCTGATGGCGGTACTCAACATGCGCCTGGCGCAACCGCAACTGCTGATCGACATTTCGCGCAGTGCCGCGCTTGGCACGGCCGCAATCGAAAGCAAGGTCCTCGCGATCGGCGCCGCCGCCACCCAGGGCAGCATCGAACAACGGCCGCGGCTGACGCGCGAAGTGCCGCTGCTGGCGCAAGCCCTGCCGCACATTTCGCATTTCCAGATTCGCAACCGCGGCACCGTATGCGGCTCGCTCGCGCATGCCGACCCGTCGGCCGAGTTGCCGCTGGTGCTGGTCGCGCTTGAAGGTGAGGTGCTGTTGTCGTGCAGCAAGCGGCAGCGGCAGGTTGCCGCGCAGGATTTCTTCACCGGCATGCTGATGACTGCGCGCGCGCCCGACGAATTGCTCGCAGCCGCGCATTACCCGCTGGCCGAGCCCGGCGCCGGCTATGCCTTCGCCGAATTCTCCCTGCGCCACGGCGACTACGCCGCCTGCGCGGTGGCGGTGGTGGCGCGCAAGAGCGGCCTGCGGAACGCCGTCGGCGGCGTCGCCGACCGACCGCTGGCGCGCAACTTCCCGCCGCTCGATGGCACCGCGCTCGACGATGCGCTCAACGAGTTCGCCTGGGCGCTCGATGCGCGTGACGACCCCGCGGTCAGCGCCGTCGCGCGGCGTGCGCTGGTGCGCAGCCTCGGGCGGCGCGCTGTTCTCGAGGCGCAGGCAAACGCGGGGGCCGCATGAAACCGACGATCCTGTCGCGCAATACCGTGCACGTGGTGCGGCTCACGCTCAATGGGGTGGCGCGCAGCGCATCCGCCGAACCACGCATGCTGCTGTCCGACTTCCTGCGCGGCAGCCTCGGCGCCACCGGCACCCATGTCGGCTGCGAGCACGGCGTGTGCGGCGCCTGTACGGTGCATATCGACGGCGTCGCGGCGCGCGCCTGCCTGACCCTCGCGGTGCAGTGCGAGGGCCGGCGCGTCGACACGGTCGAAGGCCTGGCCGGCGCCGACGGCACCCTGTCGGACCTGCAGGCGGCGTTTCGCCGCCACCATGCGCTGCAATGCGGGTTCTGCACAGCCGGCATCCTGATGTCTTGTGAAGACTGGCTGGGTCGCGTCACCGAACCGACCGAAGCCGAGGTGCGCGCCATGCTCTCCGGCCACCTGTGCCGCTGCACCGGCTATACGCCGATCGTCGCCGCCGTGCTGGAAGTGGCGCACGCACGCGCGGCACAGAAGGCGGGGCGCGATGCTTGATCTTGGCCGCACCTTCCTGCAATGCGTCGAGCGCAATCCCGGCGCGATCGGCCTGGTCGATGGCGACCTGCGTCTTTCCTATGCGGCCTGGGCGGGTCGCATCGGCGGCGTGATGCGCGGTCTGGCTGCCTTGGGCCTAAAGCGCGGCGATCATCTACTCTCCATACTGCAAAATCGCCATCAGGCCGCCACCCTGCATTGGGCCTGCCAGTTCATGGGGGTGGTGATCACGCCGCTCAACTGGCGCGCCAAGGCCGACGAGATCGATTACTGCCTGGCCGACAGCGGCGCCCGGGTACTGGTCGCCGAACCGGTGGCAGCTGATGCGGTCGCCGGCGCAACGCTGGCGGCCGACATCAGCCGCATCGCGATCGGCCCGCAATCGCAGTTCGACGCCTGGCTGGCCGAACCGGCCGATCCGCTACCGCAAGCCACCGCCGACGATCTTTCGCTGATGCTCTACACCTCGGGCACCACCGGCAAACCCAAGGGCGTGCCGCGACGGCAACGCGCCGAACGCATGGCAGCACTCGCGCATGTGGCGCAAAACCAGTACGGCTATGGCGAGCGCACCATAGGCGTGATGCCGCTGTATCACACCATGGGCGTGCGCTCGCTGCTGGCATTGGCGCTGATCGACGGCCGCTTCGTGTGCCAGGCAAAGTTTGATGCGCCCGCGGCGTTGGCCGCGATCGCCGCCGAAGAGATTACGCACCTCTACCTGGTGCCGACGCTGTATCACGACCTGCTGGCGCAGGCGGAGAAGAGCGGCGCCGACCTGAGGTCAGTGCGCAAGCTCGGCTTCGCCGGCGCACCGATGCACGATGCGCTGCTGCAAAGACTGGTCGCGGCCTTCAAACCGGACCTGTTCGTCAACCATTACGGCAGCTCCGAGATCTACACCTTCTCGGTCAACCAGCACGCGCCGGCCAAGCCAGGCTCAGCCGGCCGTGCCGGCATCAACACCAGGCTGCGGGTGGTGCCGCTTGCGGCACGCACGCCGGACCTGCGCGCCGCGCCGATGGAAGAGGGCCAGATCATCGCCGACCTGGCCGGCGACGAAGCCTTCGAGGGCTACCACCGCCGCCCGGATGCCGATGGAAAATCGCTCGTCGGCGGCTGGTACTTCACCGGCGACACCGGCTATTTCGACCCGGATGGCGACCTGTTCGTCACCGGGCGGGTCGACGACATGATCATCAGCGGCGGCAAAAACATTTCGCCTACGGATATCGAATCGGTGTTGTCATTGCATCCGGCGGTCGATGAAGTGGCGGTTGCGGGACTTGCGGATGAGCGCTGGGGCCAGCGCGTGGTGGCTTTCGTCAAGCGCCGCGGCGAAGTCTCGGGCGATGCGCTCGACGCCCATTGCCGCGCCTCGGACCTGCAGAACTTCAAGCGGCCGCGCGAGTATGTGTTCGTGCGCGCCATTCCAAAATCACCGGTCGGCAAGATCCTGCGCCGCCTGCTGGTGGCCGGCGACTATGAGCGCGAGGCCGCGCAATGATGGAAGCCCATGCCACGCCTGACAATCTTCATTCCCACCAACCTAAGGAAATCGCATGAACCTGAATGACCTGTCCCAACCCGCCGTCACCCTGCCGCGCGAATTCGACGGCTTTCGCGTCGAGATCGACGCCGCGCGCGAACGCGCCGACATCATCCTTGACCGCCCGCCGTTGAACGTGATCAGCATGCCGGCGCGCGACCAGTTGCGCATCGTGTTCGAAGCGCTCGATCTGGACGATCGGGTGCGGGTGATCGTGTTGCGCGGGCAGGGCGAGCATTTTTCCAGCGGCGGCGACATCAAGGGCTTTCTCGAAGCCACCCCCGAGCATGTGTCGAAGCTGGCCTGGAACATGGGTACCCCGGCACGCATCGGCAAGCCGGTGATCGCCGCGGCGCGCGGCTATTGCTTCGGCGTCGGCTTC
>JANPGJ010000298.1:0-14415 GCA_031423955.1 Burkholderiales bacterium | reverse complement strand
GCCGGCCGCCGCACCCGCTGCGCCGCCGGCCTGGCAACAAGGCATGCCGCCCGGCGCCACCCTGCACCCGTTCGCCCCGCACCTGACCGGTCGCCCGGCCAGCGACTTGCCGACCAGCAAGCTCAGGGTGCCGGCCGGCTTCAAGATCGAGGTGTGGACCGACGGCGTGCCGGAAGCCCGCTCACTCGCGCTGGGCGACAAGGGCACAGTGTTTGTCAGCAACCGCAACCTGTCAAACGTCTATGCGATCACCGACCGTGGCGGCAAGCGCGAGATCAAGACCATCTTCAAGGGCATGAAGTCGCCCAACGGCATCGTGTTCAACAAGGGCACCTTGTTCATCGCCGAACGCCATCGCATCACCCGCTATGACGGCATCGAAGACCGGCTCGACAATCCGCCGGAAGCCAAGGTGGTGATCGACAACCTTGACCCGAACAACCAGCCGGGGCACTTCTGGAAATACCTGGCCATGGGCCCGGACGGCAAGCTGTATTTCAACATCGGCTCGCCGCAGAACATCACCATGCCGACCTACAACGAAGCGTCCATCGTGCGGGTTGATCCAAGCACCGGCGTGCTCGAAATGTATGCCCTGGGCGTGCGCAACAGTGTTGGCATGGACTTCCACCCGAAGACCAAGCAATTGTGGTTCACCGAGCACGGGCGCGACTGGCTGGGCACCGACCTGCCGCATGATGAACTCAACGTGGTCAAGGTCAAGGGCGAGCATTTCGGCTTCCCGTTCTGCCACCAGGGTGACTTCCAGGATCCGATCTATGGTCAGAGCCGGTCCTGCAAGGAGTTCACGCCGCCGGCGGCCAAACTCGGCGCCCATATCGCGCCGCTGGGCGCGAAGTTCTACACCGGCAACATGTTCCCGAAGGAATACAAGAACAGCCTGTTGATCGCCCAGCATGGCTCCTGGAATCGTGATCCGAAACAGGGCTACAACGTGATCCGCGTCAACATCGACGCCAAGGGCAAGCCGACCATGCATCCGTTTGTCGAGGGCTTCCTCGAGAACGACAAGGGCGACCCGCCGATGTGGGGCCGCCCGGTCGACGTGTTGCAGATGAAGGACGGATCGATCCTGTTCACCGATGACTACAACGGCATCATCTATCGCGTCAGCTACGCGAAGAAATGAACCCATGAAAAATCCCCACCCGGCGCATCGTCACGATGCGCCAGGGCGGGCCGGAAGCGCTGCATCTGCGGCGGTCGCCAGAATCGGGGCGACCGCCGTTTTTCTTCTGGCCGGCCTAATCCCTGTTGCGCATGCGGGTTTGGAAGAAGGCAGGCAAAAGGCCCAGGTTTGCGCCGCCTGCCATGGCGCCGACGGCAATTCACCAAGCTCGGCCGTGCCGTCGCTGGCCGGGCAACCACGCCAGTTCATCGTCACCGCGCTTTACATGTTTCGCGAGGGCCGCCGCAAGAATGCGCTGATGAGCCCGTTCGCCGAGAAACTCAGCAACGCCGACTTCAACGATCTTGCCGCCTTTTACTCATCACTGAAAATGGCGCCGCCTGGCCGCACCACCACGCCGGAAAAAATGGCGCAGGGCAAGGCGATCAGCGAGAAGAACAATTGCGTGGCCTGCCATACCGCCACCCTGGTGGGGCAGCAACAGATGCCGCGCCTGGCCGGCCAGCACTACGACTATCTGCTCGACCAGTTGAAGCAGTTCAAGGCCTCGACCCGCGGCGACATGGACGGCACCATGACCTCGGCCGCCCAGGGGCTTTCGCCGGCCGACATTGAAATTCTTGCCGAGTACATGTCCACACTTTCGATTCCGTAAATCCGATGCTCCGCATACGTTATTCGAGCGCCGCCGCAGCCCTGGCCGGCATCCATGCAGCCGCTTTCGCGCAGACCACAGCCAACCCGCCCGCGCCGCCCGAGGTGGTGGTGACCGTCACCAGCGTCGCGCAACCAAGCTTCGACACCCCGGCCGCGGTGGATGTGGTCTCCGGCCGCACCCTCAAGGAGGGCCAGCGCCAGGTCAACCTGTCGGAGACGCTCTCGCGCGTGCCGGGACTCAATATCGCCGACCGGCAGAATTACGCACAAGACCTGCAGATCTCCTCGCGCGGCTTTGGCGCCCGCTCGACCTTCGGCGTGCGCGGCATCCGGCTGTATGCGGACGGGATTCCGGCGACCATGCCGGACGGCTCGGGCCAGGTGTCACACTTTGCGCTTTCCTCCGCCGCGCGGGTCGAGGTGCTGCGCGGCCCGTTCTCGGCCCTACATGGCAATGCTGCTGGTGGCGTGATCGCGATCTTCAGCGAGGACGCGCCGGAAGGCATGCGGGTCACGCCACAGCTAAGCGTCGGCAGCTTCGGCACCTGGCGCGCCGGCGGGCAGGTGGCCGGCACCGCGGGCAAGGTTGGCTATTCCCTCGATGCCAGCCGCTTTGCCACCGACGGTTCACGCGACCACAGCGCGGCGCGGCGCGATCTCGAAAACGCGCGGCTGAAGTTCCGCCTGTCCGATGCCACCACGCTCACCTGGACCATGAACCGGGTCGACATGCCGGCCTCGCAGGATGCCCTCGGGTTGACGCGTGCGGAGGCGAATGCCAATCCGAACCAGGCGACGGCGGTCGCCAATCAGTTCAACACCCGCAAGAGCACGCGGCAAGTGCAGAGCGGCGCGGTGCTGGAGCACGCGTTCTCGCCGCAGAACCAGGTGCGGATCAGCGGCTATGGTGGTGATCGGGCAATCCAGCAATACCAGGCCATCACCGTCGCTGCGCAGACCACTGGCGGTACCAATCCGTTCACCTCGCCGGGTGGCGTGATCGACCTCGACCGCAGCTACTACGGCCTTGACGCTCGCTGGATCCATTCCGGTTTCATCGGCGACGGCGCCTATCTGGTCACTGCGGGTTTTGCGCGTGAACTGCAAAACGAATTACGCCGGGGCTACAACAACTTCACCAGCGCAACCAATGTCGGAGTGCTGGGACTACTGCGCCGCAATGAAGAAAACCGCGTCGTCAACACCAGCCAGTTCGTGCAGGCCGAATGGCAGGCATTGCCGCAGTTGAAGCTCTCGGCCGGCGTGCGCAGTTCGCGGGTGGCATTCGCCTCCAAGGACCGCTTCATCGCCACCGGCAACGGCGACGATAGTGGCGCGGTTGTCTACCGCGCCACCACGCCCGCGGTCGGCGCGGTCTGGAGCATGACCGGCAACGTCAACGTCTATGCCACCGCCGGTCGCGGCTTCGAGACCCCGACCTTCAACGAACTGGCGTACAGCCCCGCCGGCGGCTCCGGCCTGAACTTCGCGCTAAAACCTGCGGTGAGTCGCCATGCAGAAGCCGGCATCAAGGCACGCTTCGCGGGCAGCACCATGAACCTGGCGGTTTTCCGCGCCGACACCAGCGACGAAATTGTGACGTTGTCCAATACCGGCGGGCGTGCGATTTTTCAGAACGCCGGCCGCACTGCCCGCAACGGCATCGAGTTCGCGGCCTCGAAAACATTCGCCGGCGGCTGGTCAGCCCATGGCGCCTATACCTTGCTGGAAGCAAAATACGTCGACAACTTCCGCGCCTGCAACACTGCGCCACCGTGCGCTGTGCCCATCACCATTCCCGCCGGCAACAACATGCCAGGCATCCCGAAGCGCAGCCTGTTCGCCGAACTGGCCTGGCGCGCGCCGCGCACGCTTTCCTACGGCGTGCCCTATGCGGCGCTGGAAGTGCGCAACTTGAGCCAGATGTATGTCGACGACCGCAACAGCGACATCGCCGCCGGATACACCACCGCATCGATCCGCACCGGTATTGAAAGACGCACCGGCAACTGGACGCTATCCGGCTTCGCGCGCATCGACAACCTTAGCAATGCCCGTTACACCGGTTCGGTGATCGTCAACGAGACCAACGGCCGTTTCTTCGAACCCGCGCCTGGCCGCAACTGGACCATCGGCACCTCGCTCGCCTACTGGATGCGCTAGCCTGACCGGCACCACAACCTTTCGGGAACACCAGCATGTCAGAGCAAATCCGTGTCACCTTCGAGAACCTGCGCGACTTCATGGACCGCGCCTTTCGCAAGGTCGGCCTGCCGGATGCAGATGCGACGACGATCGCCACCCTGATGGCCGAAGCCGAACTGCAGGGCTCGGACGGTCATGGCGCGATTCGCCTTGCGCCCTACCTGCGGCGGATTCGCGAAGGCGGTGTGAACAAGCATCCGAACATCACCATCGAACGGGAAAAGCCGGCGATGGCGCTGCTCAATGGCGACAACGGCATTGGCCACCTGGTGATGAAGCGCGCCGCCGAACTGGCCGTCGAAAAGGCCCGCACTGCCGGCGTGGCCTGGGTTGGCGCGCATCTATCGAACCACGCCGGGCCGGCGTCGTTGTATGCGCGCATGGCCTTGCCGCATGACATGATCGGGCTCTATCTCGCGGTGGGCAACGCCAACCACCTGCCGGCCTGGGGCGGGCTGACCATGCTGCTGTCGACCAACCCGATGGCCTGCGCGGTCCCGACTGCCAAGGAGCCGCCGGTGGTGCTCGACATGGCGACCACCGTTGCCGCCTATGGCAAGGTCAAGGCGAAGGCGCAGCGCGGCGAGATGATGCCGGAAGGCTGGATGGTCGACCGAACCGGCCAGCCGCTGCTTGACCCGAAGCGCGCCGACCAAGGCTTTCTGCTGCCGATTGGCGGCTACAAGGGCTATGGCCTGGCGCTGATCATCGGCCTCCTGGCCGGCACGCTCAACGGCGCGGCGATGGGCAAGGATGTGATCGACTTCAACTCCGACTTCAAGAGCGTCGGCGATACCGGCCAGGCGATGCTGGTGATCGACCCGGCCGCGTTCGGCGACATCGCTGCATTCAAGGCGGCGGTCGACACGGTGGTGCGTGACCTGCGCGCCTCCGAGCGCATGCCCGGCGTCGAGCGGGTCTGGTTGCCGGGCGAGCAATCGTTCGAGAAGCGCAATGCGTTTCGCCGCGCCGGCATTCCGCTGCCGCCGCAATTGAAGGTCGCGCTCGACAAGACCGCCGCCGAGCTTGACATCGCAGCGCTCAACTGAAGGCCACCGCCATGTGTCGCTTTTTCCTCGCTCTCGGCGCCGCGGTGCTGTTCGCCGGCGGCGCACAAGCCCAATCCGCGTATCCGAACAAGCAAATCCGCATGATCGTGCCGCTCGCCGCCGGCAGCGCGGTGGATGTGGCGGCGCGCATCATCAGCGTGAAGATGTCGGCGGCGCTCGGCCAGTCGATCGTCATTGAAAACATGCCGGGCGCGGCCGGCATCATCGGCGCCGAGCGGGTGGCGCGCGCGGCGCCGGACGGCTACACCATCGGCGGCTTCAACGACAGCATCATGACGATGGTGCCCAACGTCACGCCCAACATGCCGTGGAACATCCTGAAGGATTTCGACCCGGTCTCGCTGGTGGCAACGATTGAGTGGGGGCTGGCCGCCACACCGGGAGCCCCCTACAAGAACGCGGGCGACCTGATCGCCGCGGCCAAGGCCGCACCGGGCCGGATCAACTATGGCAGCGGCGGCAACGGCAGCCCGCAACACATCGCCATGGCCCTGTTCGCATCGCAGGCCGGAATATCGCTCACCCATGTGCCCTACAAGGGCGCAACGCAAGCGGCCACCGGCGTGGCCGGCGGCGAAGTGCCGATCACCCTGCAAGGCCTTGCAACGATCGCGCCGCTGGTGCGTGGTGGCAAGCTGCGGCTGTTGGGGGTGGCGATGAAAACCCGCCATCCGCAATTCGCCGACGCGCCGCCGATCGCCGAATCGGGCTTGCCCGGCTTCGAATTCAATTCCTGGTTCGCCATGCTGGGCCCCGCCGGCACACCGCGCGAAGTGGTGGCACGGCTCAACGCCGAAGTGGTCAAGGCGCTGGCAGATCCGGAGGTGCGCGAGAAGTTCAACGCCCAGGGCCTGACGCCGCGCGGCACCACGGCGGACGAACTCGGCGCCATGACGCGCGACCAGTTCGCGCGCTATGCGAAATTGATCAAGGAAGCCGGCATCAAGGCCGAATAGGCCGGGCACCTGGCACCGGGATCGCCTGCCGCCTGGCACCGGCATGGCGGATGTGCGCTTCAGCGCTTGCGGTTCTTGAACGCTTCCATGAAGCGTTGCGGCTCGCCGGTGGCGAACGAGCGACCGAACTCCGCCACCGTCGCCTCGATCGCCTGATCCGGACCGGAACGGTCCCAGGCGCGCAGCAACTGCTTCTGCTGCAGCAAGGCCGCCGGCCCGAAGCCTGCCAGCTTGTGTGCCAGTTGATCCACTCGTGCGTCAAGCGCGGCCGGTGCGTGCACCTCGTGCACCAGGCCCCAGTCGAGCGCGGTGGCGGCATCGATCGATTCGGCGGTCATGAGCATCCAGGTGGCACGCGAGTTGCCGATCAGGCGCGGCAGCAGCACGGCGTGAATCACCGAGGGCACGCCTACCGCCACTTCAGGCATGCCGTAGTGGGCCACGCTGCTGGAGAGCCGCAGGTCGCAGGCCAACGCAACTTCCAGCCCGCCGCCCAGGCACCAGCCGGACAAGCGCGCGATCACCGGCGCCGGAAAGCTGCGCACTGCCTCGCACAAGAGCTTCAGGCGCGTGATGAAGGCTTCGGCGGTGGGCGGCGTGAGGCCGGCCATCTCGAAAATATCGGCGCCACCGAAAGAGGCCTTGTCGCCGCTGCCGCGCAGGATGAGCACGCGCACACCGCCGTGTGCACGCAAGGCGTCGAGCGCGGCGGTCATCTCGAGAATGGCCGGCGTGCCCAGGATGTTCATCGACTTGGCATTGGTCAAGGTGAGCGTCGCGACGCCGGCAGCATCGAGGGTGGCGTGGGCGTGGCGGGTTTTGATCAGGTCGTGCATGTCGTCAACTCTTGGGCTGCAATTGGTGTTCAAACTGGCGCGCGGCGCGCCAGCTTGGCAATGTCGCACGGAGTACGGCGGGAATCCAGGCATAGTAGCGTTTTGTGTCGCACGGCCAGTATTGCGCTGTCATATCGCGGATCGCAGCAACCCGGCTGTCTATCAGGCGCTTTGGGTCAAGCACGAAAATGGCGGCGCGGCGAACGCCGCGGCCGACGGAGCGCTGAACCCGGTCGAGGCGAAGCCTCAGGCCAATAGCCGCACTCTCAAGCCGCCCACCTTGCGAAATCCCGCGTCGCCGGTCAGAAAGACATGGCTTTGGCCAAGTTGAATGCAACTGGCCGCATGCAAGGCGTCGGGCGTGCGCAGACCGTGTTTCACGCGTACCGCTGTGGCCAGTTCGACAACTTCGCGGCTGAGTTCCACCCACAGCAAGTCCGGGCGATCAAAGAATGCGTCGAAGTCGGCCAAGGCCTGAAGGTCGTTTTCACGCGCGGGCCGCACCCGGCATTCGAGCCAGGCCAGGCGTGACACTGCAATTTCGAGATCGACATGCTTCCTGGTCAGTCTTGCGATTTCAGCACGCGCCCGGCCGGCGAAAGGCTGCTTGCCTTCTATCAGATAGATGAGGGCGCTGGCGTCAAGAAAGACAATCACGACCAGGCATCGCGCTCATTGCGCAAGGCGCGGTCCAGTGCCAACTTGGATTTGCCGGCCTTGGCGGCATGGCCGAGCAACCACTGGGCCGCGGTGACGCCCGCTTTGGTGGACGCTGGCGTCTTTGAAAGCCGCGCGTACTCCTCTTCCGAGAGAACGACGGCCGCTGCTTTGTTGTGCTTGGTGATGTGGACCGGCCCGTACTGCAGGCTCTCTTCAAGGGCGGCCCAACCCCGGCGTTTGAGTTCAGCTGCCGTAAGGTAATTCACTTCACGCTCCAAATAGTACAAAATATGGCGTTATTATATGCCTTGTTTTGTACTATTTACAGTTTGACTGCATTGCGTTCTCGATACGTGAGATTGCGCCAACGTGACTTGCTCCTATGCCGTATTGAAGGAAAATTTGTCCTGTCGCACCGCCGCGCATACGCTTTTTGTGTGCAACGGCCTACGCAGCCGACCCCGGGTGCCCGGTACTTACGCGCGACACCGCGCGATTTCATTCCTACTTTCCGAAGCTTGCGCTGATCGCGCCATCGCGCAAGAGTTCGAAAGCAATGCCAAAATGATCGGCAATCGACCACTTGAGTCAGGCCGTCAACGCGAATCTTCCCTTGGCGAACCGAAACGCCCAGTTCGCCAACGCACCGGCGGCGAACAGGCCCGCAGCAAACACGATCGGCCAGTACGGATCGCCGCTCAAGTCGTACAACCAGCCGGCGATCGGCGGCGCCCCGGTCATCAGTACGAAATAGAAACTGAAGAACACGCCCATGCCGAAGGCGCGCCGCTGCGGCGCCATGGCCTCTCCTGTCAAGGCCATGATCACACCCGCAGGCGCCATGCCAATCAGGCCCAACGCCAGGCTCAGCAAGACCGCCAGTGAGGTTTGGCGCAGCAACAGCAGCGCCACAACTCCCACCCCAGTGCACACGTAAAGGATGAGATCGCGTTTGCCGGTGCGGTCTGCGAGTTGGCCGCACAGCGCGCCGGAAAAGATCATCACCCAGCTGGCGATGCTGATCACCGCCGCCGCCTGGGTCGCCCCATAGCCGCCCGCCATCAGCACTCGCGGCGCGAAGCTCAGATAGGCGATGTAGCCGGCGTTGAACAGGCCCCACACCGTGGCGGCAAGGAGTGTGAGCACCAGCTCTGAACGTGGCAAGCCGATCGGGCCGCCGGCCTGCGCTGGCTTGGCCTGTGGCGGTGGGCGATACAACAAGAACACCACCACGGCGCCCACCGCGCAATACACGGCAGCCACCGCGAACGCTGCGCGCCAGTCAAAATGGGCGGCAAGCCACACGTGCCCGATCTGCCCCATGGCGATGCCGAAGGGCCAACTCATCACCAGCACACCCATGGCGGTAGCCAATTCCTTGCCGCCGAACCAGTCCGCCACCATCTTGGTGAGATAAATGGTGCTGATGACGAATCCGACGCCGCAGGCAATGCGCCCGAGGGCCAGCAGGCCGAAACCCTGGGCGATGGAGGCAATCGCACCGCCCGCCGCCAGTGAAAGCAGGCCAATGGAGACCAGGGCGCGGTCCGGAAGATAGCGGCCCGCATAGCCGACCGGCAGCGCCAGCACCAGCCCGGGCAGCATGAAAAACCCGATCAGGGTGCCGATCTCGGCGTAGCTGAAGCCCAACTGCGTGACCAGCGAACCGGACACCGAACCGAGAGTCTGGAACTGGAAACCCAGGCCGGTGCGGCAGGCAAACAGCATGGCGAGGATCAGCCAGCGAGTGCGGTTTGAATGGGCGGCGACGGAGCGCAAAAATTCCCTCTACAAACGCGTTATCACGCAGGTTCGGATTTGACGCGACAAACGATCACCGCAACCTGCAACCGACATGGTGCCTGCAAGCAAATCACTGAAAGCCTCGGTGATCACCATTCGCTGCCACCAAGCTAGGCAAAACCACATTAACGAGTTGACGCTTCCAGCACGGACTTCGCCCTGACCAAATCAGGGTACCCAAACCCTTCACTGAACCAACCGTACACAGGTTCGAGAACAGTCCGTCCTTCGGGCGCCCTACCGGTCCGATTACATAAACCTGCCAAATCGGTTGCCACACGTAACGAAAACAGCTTCGCTCCGTTTTGTTCCGCAACTGCGAGAGCTTGGAGATAGCGTACTTGCGCGAATGACGTATCACCTTCAATTTCGAACAAACGTCCCCGCAGACGAACCAGTTCGGCGCGGCAAACCCGCTCCTCCGATTCGTGCTGCACCTCCTCGCCGGCCGCGATGAATTCCAGCGCATCCGCACTCCGATCCGCTCTGAGTAGTGCATCGCCAGCAAGTGCGGTGAATTCGGACAAATGAAACTTTCCCCCGGCCGTCGCCCAGGTATTCGTAGCCAGATTGACGTTTCCAGTACATGCCGCCAGCGTAGGAGCGCGCCTGCTCCGTGACGCGAACAAATTCGTTGAAAACTGTTGCCGAACCGATGATCTGGCGGGTAGCGCTGTCAGAAAGCGGGAGATAGTCCATTAGCCGTACATTTTATTAATTCGTCATTCATACGACTAAGTATTATAAATCAATATGTTATGACACAAAAATGGTCACGAAATGCGAAGAAATCAGCCGACATTCTCCTTGAACATCCGCAAGCTTCAGCAACGTGGCCAATAGCCGGCACGACCTTTTCGCCTGGTCCCAGGTCTTG
This sequence comes from Burkholderiales bacterium, assembly GCA_031423955.1. Taxonomy (GTDB): domain Bacteria; phylum Pseudomonadota; class Gammaproteobacteria; order Burkholderiales; family JAEUOS01; genus JAEUOS01. Next base: position 4,201 of record JANPGJ010000298.1, on the reverse strand, counting down.
CCGTAAGATGCCGACTCCGTCAACCGCTGCCAACAGGAGCCCCCCCATGCTGAAGTTCTATTTCAACGGCTCACCCAACCCGACCAAGGTCGCGCTTTTCCTTGAAGAAGCCGGCCTGCCTTTCGAGGCGATTCCGGTCGATACGCGCAAGGGCGAGCAGTTCAGCCCGGAGATCGTCAAGCTCAATCCCAACGCCAAGGTGCCGGTGATCGTCGATGAAGGCGGTGTGGTGTTCGACAGCAATGCCATCCTCCTGTATCTGGCCGAGAAAACCGGCAAGTTCCTGCCCCCGGCTGCCAATCGCGGCGAGTTGCTCTCCTGGCTGATGTTCGTGGCCAGCGGCGTGAGCCCGTTTTCCGGCCAGGCGGTGCACTTCAAGCACATGTCGCCGGAAAAAGTCCCGTACGCGCACGATCGTTACCAGTATGAAGCGATGCGCCACTACGGCATCGTCGACGCGCACCTGGCCACGCACCGCTACATGGTCGGCGAGACCTACACCATCGTCGACATGGCGCTGTGGGGCTGGGCGCGCATGGTGCCGTTTGTCCTCGGCGACGATGCGTGGGGAAAACTGCCCAACCTGAAGCGCCTGGTCGATGAAATCGGTGCGCGGCCGGCAGCGGTGCGCGCGGCGGCCCTGAAGGACAAGCACACCTTCAAGACAACGATGGACGACGAGGCGCGCGGCCACATGTTCAAGCACCTGGGGCTGAAGGCGGCCTGACCGATCGCGGAATCGCCGCTGCCGCAGCCAGCAGCGGCGGCCAATCCGCGCCGGGCGCGTGACGGGCACGGCATCGTTCACCGCATGGCGACCTGTTCGGTGATTTCTTGACATGAGGCCGACCGCAAAACTGACGCGACTTGCTGGCTATGCCTGGGCCGCGCCCTGCTCGGCCGTCGGGCTGATCGTCGCGCTGCCCGCGATCCTGGCGGGTGCCCGCCTGCAGTTGATGCGCGGTACGCTTGAGGTTGCCGTCACCCGGCCAGGCACGCGGATGGCGCGCCTGATGCGCCGCTCGCCGTTTTCCGCCATCACCTTCGGGCATGTGATCATCGGCGTCGATCAGGATCAACTTGCGCATCTTCGCGACCACGAGCAGCAGCATGTGAGGCAATACGAACTGTGGGGGCCGCTGTTCTTTCTGGCGTATCCGGCGTCCAGCTTGATGCAATTGATCCGCGGCCGTGATCCCTATCGCGACAATCACTTCGAGGTGCAGGCACGTGAGCAAGCGAAACAATAGCCAGGCGGCCTTGCCAACGCATGCGCCAGGCCGGGTCGCGGTCCAATGCCCCGACGTCAGGCGGCAAGTTCATGGCGCGTGAACAACTCGTCGTCCAGTTGCCGGTGACCGAGAGCACCGACTTCAACATGCTTCTCTATGTCGAGGAAACGCTGTTCCGCAGTTTTCCGCGCAATGACATCGCCGAGGTCGAGCGCCACGATTTCAGCGACGGCCGCTTCAACCTGTTCATTTCTCCCAGGGGGCCGCACGCGCCGGTGATCGAGCGCATTCTCGCGGCGCTCAAGCTGCGCGGCGTGGATGGCACCGCGCTGATCGCAGCGCGCCTGGAAAGCAATGGCCCTTACACTGTGGTCTGGCCGGAACATCACGACAGCGCCTTCACGCTCTGACCATCATGAAACTTTACATTACCAATACCTCGCCCTACGCACGGATGGTGCGCATGATGATCATCGAGAAGGGGCTTGGCGCCCGGGTTGAGATCATCGTGACCAAGACCCGGATGGCGAACAATCCCTATCATGCAATCAACCCGTCAGGGCGGGTGCCGTATCTGGTGCGCGATGACGGCGTCGGCCTTGAGGAGTCACGCTTGATCTGCGCCTACCTCGATCACCTGGAAGGCAAGCCGGCCTTCGACCTGCCGGTCGGCGATGCCGCCTGGGAGCCGCGGCGCCTGGAAGCGATGGCCTCAAGCATGCTCGATGGCCTGTCGGTCTGGGCGCGCGAAATCGCGCGGGCGCCGGACGAACGCTCGCCCACCGTGATCCGGCACGAGCGAAGCCGCTGCGCCCGCATGGCCGACCTGTGGGAGGCGCAGATCGATCATCCGTGGATGCACGGCCCGCTCAACATGGCGCAGATCACGCTTGCCTGCGCACTCGGCTTCGAGCCGCGCATCCCTGAACTGGTGTGGCGACCCGGGCACCCGAAGCTTGGCGCCTGGTTCGACAAGATATCTACCCGCGCCTCGTTTGCCGCCACCGTGCCGCCGGCAGATCACTGATCGGCATGCGCTGGCCGGGCCGCGCAGCCGCGAGTAAAGCGTGCATGCTCAAACAGCCCCCTTGCGCGCAAACCGACGCCATCGTCAAGCGAAAAGCGAGAACCGATGCCTGATGCGATGTTGAGCCCTGAAGAGCAGGTGGAGTTTTCACGGGCCGCTGAAACTGTGCGGCAGGCCGCCGTCAACGCGCTGACTGCCGATCGCAGCGGCCCATTCGCGATCCGCTTCATCGGCAACCTGCAACGCGGCGTTGATCAGGTGCTGCACGCCGCGCTGGCGGCGGGACTGAAGATCGATTGCCGGGCCGGTTGCAGCCATTGCTGCAGCGCGCGCGTCGAAGCGCTCGATCCCGAAGTGTTCCGCGTCGCCGCGGCACTTAAGAAACGCCCGCCTGCGGCCCTTGCTGCCCTCACCGAACGCTTGCGCGAGCACGCGGCGCTTGCGCGGAGCACCGCCGCGCAAACGCATCGCATGCCGTGCCCGCTGCTTGAGAAAAACCTGTGCACGGTCCATGAGGTGCGCCCGGCGACCTGTCGCAAGGCGCATTCGCTCGATGTCAGGCAATGCGCGACGCCTGGCGCCGACATCCCGCAACGCCTTGACCTGTCACTCAAAGCCGAAGCGCTCTGCAAAGGCAGCGCCGACGCCTACCAACACATGGGCCTGGCGGCGGGCGGCCACGAACTCGGTCAGGCGCTGTTGCTGGCGCTCACCGACCCGACCGCCGAGTCGCGCTGGATGAATGGCGAAGCGGTATTCGGCACCATCGGTTGAGTACTCGCGCGAGGAAGCAACAACGCTGCTGCCCGGCTACCAGACCGCGCGACACACCTCGGGAACCAGATCGGCATAGGCAGGCGCTGTCGACAACAAGCCCATTGCGCCTGAAAAAGCGTTGAGCGCATCGAGCTTCTGGCGCGAGATCGCGGCATCGTAGAACGGGGTGTCGCGGCGCACGAGTTCGGCGATCATCGCCGTCTCCGCTGGCGGAAAGAGATTCTTCGCTGCAACCGTCGCCAGGCCCGGGTCCCTTTTCAACGCCTGTTGGGCGGCGACGATGGCGCGGGTTGCCGCCGCCACTTCCTGTGGCTTCTCGTCAAGCTTGCGCTTGGTCGTCACCATCGCCGGAAACGTGTAGTCGACCGAGCCCGGAGTGCCGTCGCCGCGGCGTGCATCCACGATCATCTTGCCGACGCCGCTTTTCACCACCAACTCGCAGCCCATGCCATTGGCCCAGAAGCCGTCGAGCCGGTTCTCCACCAAGGCCTGCGCGGCCATCACGCCGAACGAGGCCTTGTGCCCGACCGCGCCAGGCACGCGGCCGATCTGCACATCCTTCTCCGGGTCAAGACCGACATCGCGCAACATGCGCGCGAGCCCGTCGACCGGGCCGAGCGCCGCGCCGATGCGCAGTCCGCGCAGGGCGGTCAGTTCGCCACGTTCAGCCAAGATGTCCGAACGCAGCACCAGAAACCAGTACATGTTTTGCGACAGCGCACACATCAGGCGGCAACCGTCCCAATCCTTGAACGCATACAGCGGTGCATGGGCGGCGCCACCGGCGTAGTCGAGCTGGCCATCGCGCAAGGCTTCATAAGTCGCGGTGACCGGGCCCAGCAACTCGATGCTCGCGTCCAGCCCTTCGTTGCGGAAAAACCCCAGCTCCACCGCGGCGATCGCCGGAAAGTACGAAGGCGAGATCATGTCGGGGATGGCGATACGCAGTGTCATGGAAGTCTTGGCCGAATGGCTTGTGTCAGAAAGGGGGCAAGCCGGATTTTATCGGCTCGCGCCGCGCCGGCTTGCGGGTTTCATTGCGTCGCGCGCCTCGAACTGTCCGGCCATGAGGCCGCGACCGATCATCGATCATGGCGGGCTGAAGCGTCCGACCAGCCGCTCGACCTCGCCGGCGAACGCCAGCACGCGAAGATCGGCGAAGCGC
>JANPGJ010000297.1:0-11393 GCA_031423955.1 Burkholderiales bacterium | reverse complement strand
TACCTTGCGCTTGATCCGGCGACAGCGATTCGTGAATACCAGCAGCTTTCGCCCTTGATGCCGCCTGGCACGTTGGTGAGTTACACCGTGCAAGTGGCGCCGCTGGTCGGAACCGTCGCCCATTTGGGTACGTGCATACGGTACGCGGCGGCCGGGCCCCAGTCGGTCAATATCATCCAGCCGCGCCAGCCTCAAGCGACGCCACATATCGCAACAGATCATCGGCCCGGCCTTCCGACACCAGCCGCTCGGCTGTCTTGTAGCCGAATGTCGCCAGCGGCTCATTGCGATACCAGAACAGGGCATTGTTCAAGTTGCCGCTCAGATCGGTTGCCGCCTTGATCGCCCGCAAGGCCTCGCGCAGAAAATCCTGGACCCCGCGGGAACCTGGCGCACGGGCGATGGTGTTGCGGTGCACATGCGCTTGCTCGGCAAGCGCTTGCAAGTCGATATGCAGTGCCTGGCAAAAGCGCCTGGGCGACAACAAGGGACCGGGCGTATCGGCCTCCCTCAGGAAATCGACAAACTGCTCGAATGTGTCGCCCAACGTAGGCGCGTCAAGTAAATCTGTGTCGGACATATCGCAACCTCATCATCTTCCACTAACGCTCATTTTGTGCACTATTTTCGAACTATTTTCGCACAATTTTCGCATATTACGCGCACTTTCCGTTTAATCCCTCCGATCTGGATGTCATCGGGTGTGGTGACAACTTGGAGTCGACGAACTCGGCGATACCAGTGCCGCGCCACTACTTACCTGTGGCGCTGGCCAACCGCGCTTCAACGATCTTTAGCTTTTCCGCGATCGCGCTGCCGATTGCGATCTGCGGATTTGAAAACTGGTGCCCCATCTGCTTTTCCCGTTCGCCGATCGAGACGCGGGCGCGACCGAATGCCTCGGCAAACGAATGGGTGCGGCGCAGTTCTTCGTCAAACAATGCACGGCCGAAATAGGTGAAATCGGATTCACTGCCGCAGCCGAACGAGGTGTTGGTGGCATCCGAGGCGGTCATCACCAGCGTGTTGTCGTTCTTGAGCGGTTCGACATAGCCGCCCGAATAACAGGCCGAGACAATCAGCACCCGCCATTTGATGCCGGCGTCGTCGAGCATGCGCTTGAGCGATGCCGGCGTGATCGTGTCGAGCCGCAAGGGCCAGAAGTCTACCGCCAGTTCATGCTTCGCACTGCCGTGCGAGGTGAGGTACATGACCAGCACGTCCTCTTCGCGGTCGATGCGCTCGCCGATGCCGCGCAGGGTGCGCGCAAGGTTGGTCGCGGTCGCCAGCGGCAGCGTCATCACGGTGCTGGCATTGTTGACCAGCAGCACCGAGCGGCCGGCGGCGTCGAAGCGCTCGCGCATCAACGGGCCGATGACATCGATTTCCTTGCGGAACACGTCCTCCGCGGCAAACGAGGCGAAGCCGGCGAAATACAGGTCGACCACGCCGGGCCGCTGCGGCAACAACTTCTGCAGATCGCGGTCCAGGAGCCCGGCCTGGGCGTGGAACGCAGCCTCGCGCTCGATCGACGCGCGATGCGGCGGATCGGCTGCCTCGTCGCCGCGCGCCTGCCATAGCGGTACCGACGGCAGCTGCGCAGCCAGCGGAATCACGCTGATCAACGACCAGCCGCGCCAGTTGATGCGGGTGCCGCGCCCGGTCAGGCGGGCCAGCAGCACGCAGGCGCAAATCCACCACCAGCCGAAGAGGCCCCAATAGGAAAACCAGATCCAGTCGGGGCGCGACTGCAACCCCAGAATCAGCAACACGCCGGCAACGCCGAAGGCGACGCTCATGCTCATCAGTGCCACCGCGAACGACAGCGGGTGCAATCCCCTGAGCGACACCCGCGCCACCCACCAGCCTGCCAGCAGCACGAACGGCACGTCGAACAGTGCGCCGCGCAGCGCCCACAGGTTGATTTCGCCACGCGTGCCGTACAGCGCCACCTGCGACAGCACTGTCAACACGAGCTCAAGGACGATCAGGGTGATCAGTTGCGCAAGCGTTGCCGAATAGGCAAGCGGCGCAGGCTGCAGCACCAGCATGCTGCGCGCGCCCTGGTTCAGGTTGCGGCGCAGTGCCGGAATGAATTGAGCAAAGTCTTGCGCAGGCATCTGCATAGTCCGATCGAAAACCATTCGGGCATCGGCAATGGAAGCCCAGTCACCACCAGCATAAACCACCACGGATCAGGACACGCTTAACCTGCGCCGCAGATCCGCGCATGCGGCTTTGATTGGGTATCGGCGACAAGTCACCTATGCGATACAATTTGTAGAATCGTATCGCACCTGGACTTGCCATGCCGATTTCACTACGCCTGCCGCTCGCCATTGAAACCATGATCGCCGCCTTCAGTGCGCGCCACGGCTTGTCCAAAAGCGCGGTGATTGTGCGCAGCATCGAGGAATTTCTGGCAAGGCATGCGCAACCGTCGTCGCTGCAGATTTACGAGGAGGCGATGCGTGAAAGCGCGGCGGCCGAGGGCGGAAACCCGAGCGGTGACGCGGTGCGCGAAGGCGCCGAGAAACGGCCTCAGAAGCTGGCCAGCCTGGACGCGATTCGCAGGAAACACGCTGTGCGTTCCGCGCGCGCCAGCCAGGCCTTGTCAAAAAAGGCGTCGCCTCTTGGCCGCGGCAGGCGCAAAGCAGCGTGAATACGCTCGCCGACTCCGGATATCTGGTCGGGCTATTCAACCCGAAAGATCATCACCACGCCCGTTGCAAGGCGTTTTTCGCGACCTACGCCGGCCAGACTGTCACGACGTGGGCGGTATTTACCGAGGTGTGCTCGCTTCTGACACATAGCCGGCAGCGGTCGTTTTTCGCTTGGGCTGACAAGGCCCAGGCATTGGGCTACCTGCGCATCGAATCTCCACCCGCCGATGCAGTCGCGACCTTGTGGAGCTTGATGGACAAGTACGAAGACCTGCCAATGGACTTCTGCGATGCGAGCCTGGTCTACCTGGCCGTCAGCCTGAAGATCGACCGCATCGCCACGGTCGACCTGCGGGACTTTTCAGTCTATCGCCTGCCGGGCAACAAGCGGTTCACGCATGTGCTTGATCCTTGACTGGATGCAAGCAGGGCCGGCAGCCTTCGACGGACGCCTGCGCGGTTGACCGCGTCATTCAAGCGGCCTGCCGGCAGTCACGCGTCATTCCGAGCGCGCGCCTGTGGCCTTGATCAACGGCCCCCATAGATCGAGATCCTTCTTGATCAGCGCTTGCAGTTCCGCCGGCGTACTGGTCCGCACATCGAAGCCGACGGTCGCGTATTGCGCCACAACGTCGGGCAACTTCATGATCTTCTCGACCTCCATGTGCAGCCGTTCGACCACCCGCGGCGGGGTGCCGGCCGACGCCAGCAGGGCAACCCAGCCAAGCACCTCGTAGCCGGGTACGGTCCGGGATAGCGGCGGCACGCCGGGCAGCTTTGCCAGCCCCGAGTTGTTGGTCACCGCCAGCGCGCGCAACTTGCCCGCCTGCAGGTTGGGCATCGAGTTGAGCAACACGTCGAACATGAAATTGACCCGCCCACCAAGCAGGTCGAGCATCGCCGGTGCGCTGCCGCGATGCGGAATGTGCGTCATTTTCACGCCGGTCATCGAAGCCAGCAGTTCGCCCGACAGGTGATTGGACGAGCCGATGCCCGAAGAGCTGTAGGCGATCTTGCCGGGGTTTTCGCGCGCCGCCTTGATCAGGTCGACCACACTTGCATAGGGTTCGGCGGCGTTGACCACCAGCACGTTGGCGTAATCGGCCAGGAGCGTGATCGGCGCGAAGCTCTTGAGCGGATCGAATCCGACCTTGGGATTCAGGTGCGGTCCGATCGACAGCGAACCGACATGGCCGAGCGCCACCGTGTAGCCATCGCCGGCCGACTGCGCCAGGCGCGCCATGCCGACCCCACCACCGGCGCCGGCGACGTTTTCGACCACCACCGGCTGACCCAGCGCGTCCTGCAATTTCAGGGCGATCACCCGACCGGCCTGGTCGAGCGGACCGGCGGGTGCGAACGGGGCGATCAGCTTGATCGGTCGCAAGGGCCAGGCGTCCTGGGCGATGGCAGCCGCGTTCACACACAGCAGGGCGACCGCAATCAAGATACGCGCGACCCTTTCAGATGTCACCAGTGCTCTCCTCGTCAGTCACGAGTCAATTTGATTTCATTTGCGGCGCTTGGGTCCAGCGCTGCACAGATGGCATCAACGACCGGCAGCTTGCGCCAGCGCATCTACACCCTGCACTACCTCGGCCGTGTCGCGCGACTCGGCGACTTTTCGCACCGCCGCGAGATAGACGGCAGGTTCAGCGTCCTGCGCGGCCGCAGTCAGGTATTCCGCTGCGAAGCTCGGGTCTTGCAGTTGCTCATTGAGCCAAGCGTCGTGTTTCATCGATGCCTCCGTTGCCAATCGCGCCAATAGCGCTTGCGAACTTGATGTCTGCCTGTTGCACAGGTTTGTCGCCGGCGCAAAGTAGCACAAACGCGTCAGACCCTGAGCGCGCGTAGAAGTTACTATAACGCGGGCCTCAACCAGCATCGAATTTCCGCAGCCCTTCAGCCCAGCACCTCATCAATCACTTCAACCCAGTGCCTGACCGGTGTCGCGGTGCCGCTTTGCAGATGGGTGAGGCAGCCAACATTGGCCGAGCAGATCAGGTCCGGCTTGCCAGCTTCGAGGTGGCCGAGCTTGCGCTTCTTGAGCTCTCCCGAAATCTCCGGGTTGAGCACCGAATAAGCGCCGGCCGATCCGCAACACAGATGGGATTCCGCCACCGGCGTCAACTGGAAGCCGGCATCGGTCAGCAATTTTTCAGCATGGCCGCGAATCTGCTGGCCGTGCTGCAGCGTGCACGGCGGGTGGTAGGCGATTTTCTTCGAGCGGGCCGTGCCGTTGGCGCGCAGCAGCGCAGCCGGCAGGGTCGCCTCGTCGATCACCAGTTCGGAAAGATCGCGGGTCATTTCCGACACCCGCGTAGCGCGCGCAGCGTAGGCCGGATCGTGCGCCAGCAGGTGGCCGTATTCCTTGACCATCACGCCGCAGCCCGAGGCGGTCATCGCCAGCGCCTCGACCTCGCCTGCCTCGATCAAAGGCCACCATGCATCGATGTTGCGGCGCATGTTGTCAAGCCCGGCTTCCTGGAAATCGAGGTGGTAGTTGAGGGCGCCGCAGCAGCCGGCCTTGGGGGCGGACACCAGCGACACGCCGAGCCGGTCAAGCACTCGCGCGGCGGCGTTGTTGATGTTGGGCAGCATGGCGTTTTGCACGCAACCTTCAAGCAGCAGCATTTTTCGCCGGTGGCGCGGCGCCGGGCGCAGGCCAGCTTCCTGTTTCGGCGGTACCTTGGCCTTGAGTGCATCCGGCACCGCCCAGCGCATCGCCTGACCCAGGGCCATGGCGGGTGCGAACAAGGGGCTGTTCAAGCCTTTCGCCAGCAAGGTACGCTTGAGTCTATCGGCGCCGCTGCGCCCGACCTGCTCCCCCACGATCTTGCGACCGATGTCGACCAAACGGCCATATTCGACGCCTGACGGGCAAGTCGATTCGCAGTTGCGGCAGGTCAGGCAGCGATCCAGATGGGTTTGCGTCTTGACCGTTGCCGGCTGCCCTTCGAGCACCTGCTTGATCAGGTAGATGCGGCCGCGCGGCCCGTCGAGTTCATCACCAAGCAGTTGATAGGTCGGGCAGGTGGCGGTGCAGAAGCCGCAGTGCACGCACTTGCGCAGGATCGCTTCGGCCTCGTCGCCGTCGCGCGTGCCCTTGATGAAATCGGCGAGATTGGTCTGCATCAGAAATCCGGGTACATGCGGCCGCGATTGAACACGCCCTGCGGGTCGAAGGTGGCCTTGAGCTTCGCATGGATGCGCGCCAGCACCGGGTCAAGCGGCGTGAACACGCCGGCCAGGCTGCGCGCCTCATCGCTGGCGCGGAACAGGGTGGCATGGCCGCCGGCCTGCAGCGCCGCCTTGCGGATCAGCGTCGCCGGCGCATCGGACGCAAGCCAGCGCAGGGCACCGCCCCACTCGATCAGCTGCGCGCCGGACAAGGCCAGCGGAATGGCGGTGGACGGCAATGAGATGCGCCACAAAGCCGGGCTGGCATCGAAAAACGGATCCTTGTGATCGCGTACCCGGGCCCAGAACAGCGCGGCTTGCGCCGCTTCGATACGCTCGCCGCCAAGCTTGCGCGCCGCCGCGTCGACCGCCGCCTGCGCACCCTCGAGGCGAAGGCTGAGATCGCCATCGCAATAGGCGCTCGCGGTCAGTGGCATCGGCAGGCCGCCCCAGAGGTTGAGCTTTTCAATCGCCTGCGCGGCGTCGCGAATGGTCAGCCTGAGCGTACGGGTCGCCACCGGCTGCGGCAGCACCTTGAGCGAGACCTCGGCGATCACGCCGAGCGTGCCGAGCGAGCCGGCGATCATCCGCGAAACGTCGTAGCCGGCGACATTCTTCATCACCTGGCCGCCGAAGGAGAGCACGTCGCCACGACCGTCGACCAACTTGACGCCGAGCACGAAGTCGCGCACCGCGCCGTAGTACCCGTTGGTGGCGGCGCGCCGCGGCCCGGCCAGCCCGGCGGCCACCACGCCGCCGATGGTGGCGCCGGCGGCGAAATGCGGCGGCTCGAACGGCAGCATCTGGCCGGCAGTGGCCAGCACCGCTTCGACGTCGGCCAGCAGTGTGCCGCCTTGCACGGTGATCACCAGTTCGGTCGGTTCGTACGCCACGATGCCGGCCAGGAGGCGGGTATCAAGCACTTCGCCGACCATCGCCCGACCGTAGAAGTCCTTGGTGCCGCCGCCCCGGATGCACAGCGGGCGACTGCCGGCGGCGGCCGCCTTCACGGTTTCAGCCAGCCGTTCGAGCGTCATCTGGTTTCATTCAGGCAATTTTCGTAGATGTGCCAGTGCACCGCGCCGCGCGTGCGCGCCGCATACATGCGCGCGGCGCAAGCCTGGTGCTGCTGTTCGGCGGTCGGCGCGGGTACCGGCTTGGGCGGCGGCACGGCGGCACAGCCAAGCAGTACGGAAACGCAGCCAATGGTCAGCGCGCGACCCATCAAAAGCGCGGCAATTCAGGGTGCGGCAGCTTGCCGCCATGCACGTGCATGCCGCCGAACTCGGCGCAGCGATGCAGGGTCGGAATGTTCTTGTCCGGATTGAGCAGGCCCTTGGCGTCGAACGCGCTTTTGAGGGCGCGAAACGCCGCCAATTCCTTCGGCGCGAACTGCACGCACATCTGGTTGATCTTCTCGATCCCCACCCCATGCTCGCCGGTCACCGTGCCGCCCAGCTCGATGCATTTCAACAGCACCTCGTTGGCGAACTCCTCGGTGCGATGCATCTGGTCCGGGTCGTTGGCATCGAACAGGATCAGCGGATGCAGGTTGCCGTCGCCGGCATGGAATACGTTCGGGCACTTCAGCCCGTACTTCCGCTCCATCTGCGCGATGAAGGTCAGGATGGTGCCCAGCGCCTTGCGCGGAATGGTGCCGTCCATGCAGTAATAGTCCGGCGAGATTCGACCCACCGCCGGAAACGCCGCCTTGCGCCCGGCCCAGGCTTTCAGGCGCTCGCCTTCATTCTGCGAAACCGACAGCCGGGTCGCACCGGACTCGCCGAGCACCGCCTTCATGCGCCCGATTTCCTCGGCCACTTCTTCCGGCGTGCCGTCCGATTCGCACAGCAGGATGGCTTCCGCATCGAGGTCGTAACCGGCGCGCACAAACTGCTCGACCGCGGCGGTGGCCGACTTGTCCATCATCTCAAGCCCGGCCGGAATGATGCCGGCGGCGATCACATCGGCCACCGCGTTGCCGGCTTTCTCGACACTGTCGAACGAGGCCAGGATCACCTGCGCCTTCTCCGGCTTCGGTACCAGCTTGACGCTGACCTCGGTGGTGACCGCCAGCATGCCTTCGCTGCCGATGATCACCGCCAGCAGGTCGTAGCCCGGCGCATCCAGCGCCTCGGAACCGAACTCGACGGCCTCACCCTCGATGGTGAAGCCGCGCACCCGCAACACGTTGTTGACCGTCAGGCCGTATTTCAGGCAATGGACGCCGCCTGAATTCTCGGCGACATTGCCGCCGATGCTGCAGGCGATCTGTGACGACGGATCGGGCGCGTAGTACAGGCCCAGATGGGCCGCGGCCTCGGAAATCGCCGCGTTGCGCACCCCGGGCTGGACCCGTGCGGTACGCGCCGGCCCATCGACCACCAGGATCTGGTTGAACTTGGCCAGCGACAACAGCACGCCGGCGCCCATCGGCAAGGCGCCGCCCGACAGCCCGGTGCCGGCGCCGCGCGGCACCACCGGCACCTCGAGGGCGTGGCAGGTCTTGAGGATGCGCGCAACCTGCTCTTCGGTCGACGGCAGCGCGACCACCATCGGCAACTGCCGATAGGCCGCCAGGCCGTCGCACTCATACGGGCGGGTGTCCTCGGCGTCGAACAGAACCTGCGCGGCCGGCATGAATTCGAGCAGCGCCGCCACCACCGTGCGCTGGCGGGCTGAATCGACGACGACTTTCTCGACCGGGGCGTTCATCGCGGCGCGGCGATTCAGGCCGCCACGATCTTGCCCGGATTCATGATGTTGTCGGGGTCCATCACCTGCTTGATCGAGCGCATCACATCGAGCGAGTCGCCGTGTTCGGCTGCCATGAATTCGAGCTTGCCGTAGCCGATGCCGTGCTCGCCGGTGCAGGTGCCTTCCATCGCGATCGCCCGTTCGACCAGCCGGTGATTCATCTGCTCGCCGACGTCGATGTCGTCCGCATTGTTCGGATCGACGATGATGCAAAGATGGAAATTGCCGTCGCCGATATGGCCGAGCACCGGCACCATGCGGCCCGACGCCGCGATGTCCTTTTCGGTTTCCGCCAGGCATTCGGCAAGGCGCGAAATCGGCACGCAGACATCGGTGGATATGATCCGCGAGCCGGGCTGCAGCAGCAGGCAGGCCAGATAGGCGTCGTGCCGCGCCTGCCACAGCCTGCTGCGATCCTCCGGCTTGGTGGCCCACTGGAATTGTTCGGCCCCCTGTTCCGAGGCGATCGCCTGCACGGTTTCGGCCTGCTCCTTGACGCCGCTTTCGCTGCCGTGGAACTCGAAAAACACGGTCGGCTTTTCCTGGAACGTGGTCTTGCTGTGGTGGTTGATCGCCTTCATGCAAAGCGGGTCGACGAAATAGCAGCGCGCCACCGGCACCCCCATCTGGATCGCCTGGATCACCGTGTTGGCGGCCGCCACCATGTTGGGAAAACAGCACACCGCCGCCGACATCGCTTCCGGCTGCGGATACAGCTTGACCGTGACCTCGGTGATCACGCCAAGGGTGCCTTCGCTGCCCACGAACAGGCGCGTCAGGTCGTAGCCGGCGGAAGACTTCTTGGTGCGCCGCCCGGTCTTGACGATCCGCCCGTCGGCCAGCACGACGGTGAGCGCCAGCACATTTTCCTTCATCGTGCCGTAGCGCACCGCCGCCGTGCCCGAGGCGCGGGTGGCGGCCATGCCGCCAATCGAGGCATCCGCACCCGGGTCGATCGGAAAGAACAGCCCGGTGTCCTTGATGTGCGCATTGAGCGCCTTGCGCGTGACACCCGCCTGCACCACCGCATCGAGGTCCTCGGCATGCACCGCCAGCACCTGGTTCATGCGTGATACGTCGAGCGAAACGCCGCCGTGAATCGCCAGGATGTGGCCTTCGAGCGAGGTCCCGGTGCCATACGGAATCACCGGAAACTTGTGTCTGGCGCAAACCTTGACCGCCGCCGCCACCTGCTCGGTGGTTTCGGGAAACACCACCACGTCGGGCAGCGCATCCGGAAAATGCGATTCATCGTGCCCGTGATGTTCACGCACCGCATTGGCGATCGACACCCGTTCGGCGCCCAGGGCGGCGCGCAGATCGTCAAGCAGGCTTGTCGGGAGTTCGCGGCGCAGGTATTTCGAGGCGATGGGCTGGTTCATGAATGGTCTCCGGAAGCGTCAAACGATTTTACTCCGGGGACCGCAGCGTCCGCGCCGGGGATAACCCCAATCGCAGGGCCGGTATTGCGGGCTACACTGCGCCTGCGGTCATCCCGGCAGCGCACCTTGCGACCCGCGCACGCGACTGCGACACCGCGCCACACGGATCGCAGCGGCGGAACTGCCGGGTCGCGATGACACCCCCTACGCAAAGGCCAGTCCCGAACCGCCATGCATATGCCAACCGAACCATCGCCACCACGCGCCACCCCCTTTTTCAGCGACGAGCACGAAATGCTGCGCGACTCGCTCAAGCGATTCATCGCCGAGCGCGTGCTGCCGGCGGCGGACCATTGGGAACAGGCGGGCTGCGTGCCGCGCGCGATCCTGAAGGAGATGGGCAGCCTGGGCTTTCTCGGCATCCGCTACGCCGAGGAGTACGGTGGCGCCAATCTCGACACGCTGGCCACCGTGGTGCTGGCCGAAGAACTGGGCCGCTCGACCTACGGCGGCTTCGCCGTCACCGTGCTGGTGCACACCGACATGGCTTCGCCGCACCTGCATCATGCCGGCACGCCGGCGCAGAAAGCCCGCTACCTGCCGCCGATCATTCGCGGCGAGAGGATCGCCGCGGTCGCCATGACCGAACCGGACGCCGGCTCCGATCTCGCGTCGATGCGCACCACCGCGCGCCGCGCCGGCGACGCCTGGGTGCTGAACGGCGCCAAGACCTACATCACCAACGGCGTGCATGGCGACATTTTCTGCGTCGCCGCCAAGACCGGCAATGCCGGCACCCGCAACCACCAGGTATCGATGTTCATCGTCGAAAAGGGCACGCCCGGTTTCAGCGTCGCGCGCCCGCTCAAAAAGCACGGCTGGCTGTCGAGCGACACCGCCGAACTTACGTTCGACAACTGCCGGATTCCCGCCGCCAGCCTGCTTGGGGAGGAGAACAAGGGCTTCTATGCGCTGATGAAAAACCTGCAGAACGAGCGCATCGTGCTCGGTGCCCAGGCGATGGGCGAGGCAGCGAAGGCCATCGAGATCACCCTCGACTGGGTGACCCAGCGCAAGGCTTTTGGCGCCGCTCTATGGGACAAACAGGCGATCCGCCACCGCCTGGCGATGCTGGCGGCGAAAGTCGCAGCCACCCAGGCGCTGATCTACAACACCGCCTGGCGCGACGCCCAGGGCCAAAGCGTGACCCGCGAAGTCTCGATGATCAAGGCGCTGGCCGGTGAACTGGTCAATGAAGTGATGTACGACTGCCTGCAGTTTCATGGCGGCTTCGGCTACATGCGCGAGGCGACGATCGAACGGATGACGCGCGACGCACGGATTCAGTCGATTGGTGGCGGGGCTACCGAAGTGATGCTGGAGGAGATTGCGAAGCGGATGGTGTGAGTGG
>JANPGJ010000296.1:0-3597 GCA_031423955.1 Burkholderiales bacterium | reverse complement strand
CGGCTGCCCTGGCCCATGGCCGCGCCGAGAAAGGCGTGCCGGGCGCGGCTCGTACGTTGACCATGACCAACAGCGGCACCCAGGCGATGTCGTCATTGGTGTTCTCGCTATCAGGCGACTTCAGCCGCATCGGCGGCACCTGCGGCAGCACGCTCGCCGCCGGCGCCAGTTGCACCCTGGTGATCCGCTTCCGCCCTGCCGGCCCCGGGCCGCGCGCCGACACTCTCGGCATTTCCAGCAACGCGCCAGGCTCGCCGCACAGCGTGCCGCTGTCCGGCACCGGCCTGGCCTTGAACGACCTGATCGTCGATTACGATGCCGCCTATGGCCTCTGGGCCTGGCGCAACAACAGCGCGTGGTCGCAACTCTCCACGCTGAGTTCCGACTCGCTCACCCGCGCCAACCTGCGCAACAGCGGCAGCGACGACCTGATCGCCGATTTCGGGCCGCGCAACGGCCTGTGGGCCTGGAACACCGCCACGCCATGGGCCCAGATCAACGGCTTGTCGCCACGCTCGCTGATCCGCGCCGATCTCGACAACAACGGCATCGATGAACTGGTGACCGACTTCGGCCCCGGCTACGGCCTGTGGGTGTTGCGCAACAACAGCGTGTGGGCGCAGTTGCACACACTGCCGGCGCAGTCGATGGTGCGCGCCGACCTGGATGGCAACGGCATCGACGACGTGGTGGTCGACTTCGGCGCCGGGCGCGGGCTGTGGGTGTGGAGCAACAACAGCACCTGGAGCCAGCTGAGCCCGAACCCGGCGCGCTCGATGCTGCGCGCCGACCTGGATGGCAGCGGCCGCGACGACCTGGTGGTCGACTTCGGCGCCGGCATCGGCATTTCGGTATGGACCAACAACACGGCCTGGGTGGCGCTGACGGCGAGCACGGCGCAGGGCATTCTGCGCGCCGACCTGGACGGCAATGGCCAGGACGACCTGGTGGTCGATTTCGGCGCCGGCACCGGCATCAAGGTCTGGACCAACAACGCGAGCTGGGTGCAACTGAGCGCGCAGCCCGGATTTTCAATGGTGCGTGCCGACCTGGACGCCAACGGCCAAGACGACCTGGTGATCGACTTCGGTCCGGCCACCGGCCTCAAGGTGTGGAGCAACAACGCCACCTGGGTCAACCTCGCCCCACCCGGTGCCCTGCCGCAGACCGGCATCGCCATCAAACGCATGGCGCCCGCAGCCGTCGACGCGCAGTAAGCATTCCATTGGCAGATCAACAAGAAAAAATGCACATCGACCACTACCGAATGCCCGAACCACTGCCTTTCCGCCATCGTGCTTGCACTGACAAAATGCCGCCACGACACGCCAGCAGATGGTCTTGCGACAATGCTGCGCATGCCATGCGCGATTCCTGGGTTCCTCACTACCATCTTCAGCCCACCAGTATCGCGCCGGCAAGACTCGACTCGCAATGACCCACGACGCCCAAACGCCTGTCGCGCGGACTGTCAGCAGCATGGATTGGCCTGGCGCTTCATGGTCAATTTCGACGAAGCAGGATCGCTAATGGTGCATCACAATTCGCCTGCGGATGGTCGCAACCGCAACCCTCATGAAGGCCGCGTGGGCAGTGCAAGCCGTATCGATTCCCGTGCCCGGCTGGTGGCCTGCCTGCTGCTGAGTTGGCTGCTTGCTTTCGCAACCCAGGCGCATGCCGTCACTCCGAAGGTGGCAGCCGGATGGCTTCACTCCCTAAGCCTTAAATCGGACGGCACGGTCTGGGCCTGGGGCGACAACAGCAGTGGGCAGCTTGGCGACGGCAGTACCACCAACCGCAGCACACCCACGCAGGTGAAGGGCGTTGGCAGCACCGGGTTCCTGACTGCGGCCAAGGCGGTCGCGGGTGGTTCCAATCACAGCGTCGCGCTGATGGCGGACGGCACGGTGCGGACCTGGGGCGCCAATTGGTCCGGCCAGCTCGGCATTCCTGGCGACGCGCAATCGAACACGCCGGTTGTTGTATCGGGCGCGGGTGGCGTCGGACAATTGAATGGCGTGACCGCGGTCGCTTCGACCAGCTTTCACACCCTCGCCCTCAAAAGCGACGGCTCGGTATGGTCCTGGGGCTACAACTACAACGGCCAACTCGGCATCGGCAGCAGCGGTTCCGAGGCCAGTACCGGCATTCCCAGCCAGGTAGTCGGGGCGGGCGGTACCGGGTTCATCGGCAGCGTCGCCGGCATCGCCGCCGGCGGCCACCATTCGGTTGTTCTCAAGACCGACGGCACCGTGTGGGCCTGGGGATCCAATGGCGGTGGCCAGCTCGGCGATGGCACTACCACCGATCGCTCTGTGCCGGTGCAGGTGAAGGGCCAAGGCGGTACGGGCGTGTTGTCCGGAGTGGTGGCGATTGCCGCGGCCAATGGGCACACACTCGCGCTGAAGGCCGACGGCAGTCTGTGGGCCTGGGGCGGCAACAATCAAGGGCAACTCGGCAATGGCAATTCGGTCGCCTTTTCCAGCACACCGGTGCGGGTCAAGGGGGTTGGCGGTGTCGGCTTCCTGTCCGGGGTGCAGGCGATCGCCGGTGCAGGCGTTTCCAACTCGTATGCCTTGATGCAGGACGGCAGCGTGCTCGGCTGGGGCGACGGTTCGATGGGTGGCCTGGGCAAGGACAACACCACCAATTCGAACGTTCCGCTGGTGATCAGTGGTGTGGCCGGCGCGCGCATGATCAGCGGTGGCGGCTTTCACGCTCTGGCATTGCAGGCGGACGGCACCGTCATCGCCTGGGGCTACAACTTTTTCGTCGGCCAGGTCGGCAGCGGCACGCTTTACGGTGTCGCCGAAGCGGGGCCAGTACGCGGCAACCTGCTCAACAGCGTGCAGTCGATCGCTACCGGCGCGTTCCACAGCATCGCGGCGCGCGCTGATGGCAGCGTGTGGGCCTGGGGGTGGAACGGTGACGTCGGCCTGCTCGGCCCAAACTCGCCGCCCCAGGACTCGGGCGTACCGGTTCAGGTGGCCGGCATCTCGAACGCCAGGGCGGTTGCGGCAGGCTTCCGGCACAACGTCGCGTTGAAGTTCGACGGCACGGTATGGGCATGGGGGTCCGGCGAAAACGGGCGCCTGGGCGACGGCGTGCCGGACTATCACACCAGTGCCACGCCGCTGCAGGTAACGGGGCCGGGCGGCAATGGCACTCTCAGTGGCGTCACCGCGATCGCCGCGGGATTGGAGTCGTCCTTCACGCTGGCGCTCAAGGCCGACGGTACGGTCTGGGCGTGGGGCTCGAATACCAATGGACAGTTGGGCAATGGCGGCACCTCCGATTCGAGCGCGCCGGTGCAGGTCAAGGGGCCTGGCGGCACAGGATTTCTCACCGGGATCACGGCCATCGCGGCCGGCAATACGCATGCCTTCGCGCTCAAGGCGGACGGCACGGTGTGGGCATGGGGCATGGGTACGTATGGCCAGTTGGGCAGTGGCGGAACGGCGGACACGAGCACCCCGGTACAAGTCAAAGGCCCCGGCGGCAGCGGTTTTCTGACAGGCGTCAGGTCGATCGCGGCAGGCGATTGGACCGGTGTCGCAGTGAAGCTTGACGGCACGGCCTTGGGCTGGGGTAAC
The DNA here is from genome assembly GCA_031423955.1 of Burkholderiales bacterium. Lineage (GTDB taxonomy): Bacteria > Pseudomonadota > Gammaproteobacteria > Burkholderiales > JAEUOS01 > JAEUOS01. The sequence goes on along the minus strand of JANPGJ010000296.1, from coordinate 4 downwards.
AACT
>JANPGJ010000295.1:0-4388 GCA_031423955.1 Burkholderiales bacterium | reverse complement strand
TGGTCGACGTCTATCACGAGCTCGAGTATCCGTTCGAGGTGATCGCCGGGTTGGTGCGTGCGCTCAGGCCGGGCGGCCGCCTGGTGCTGGTCGAGTACCGCGCCGAAGATCCGCGGGTGCCGATCAAGGAAGTGCACAAGATGAGCGTCGCCCAGGTGCGCCGCGAAATGCTGCCGCATGCGCTGCAATGGGAAAAAACCATCGATCTGCTGCCGTGGCAGCATGTGCTGGTGTTTCGCAGGCGCTGAGCAAGGCGCGGAAGGCGGCGCAGGGCGGCTGCACCGTGTTTTTCAGCCTGCCTGGCCAGACGCGTCGCCTGCACCCGGTCGGGCGCGGATCGATTGCTGCGCCAGCCAAAGGGGCGGGCGTTTTTAGGGTTTTGCCGGTCAGCTTTCGCCGTCGTCGCGCCGCCAGCGGGCGAACGCCTGGCGCATGCTGGCGATCTGCCGCTGGAAGATCGGGCAGTTCTTGCACACCACCATGTGCACCCGCAGCGCCACCCGGTCACCCAACGACAGGGCGCGATCCTCCCGCGCGATCAGCAGCGCCGCCGTTTCCTTGCAGGTTCGCCAGAGGATCATGGGTCGATGGGCAAAGGTGCCCGCAGGTTCAGGTCTGCTGCAACCAGTTGATTTCAAGGCAGGCGCGCAAACGCAGGCGCGCCCGGTGCAGTTGTACGAACAGATTGGTCGAGGTCACGCTCAGTTCATTACAAATTTCGTCGGCCGATAATTCGAGCCACTCGCGCATCAGGAAAATCCGGCCCATGGAAGCCGGCAGTTTCTCGACACAGGCCTCGATGATCGACATGAACTGCTGCGAGCCAAGCTCCTGTTCCGGATTGCCCCAGTGGGCCGGGGTGCTGGCGAAATGGCCGTCGGGCTGGAACACCAGGGCGTCGAGTTCGGCGCTGCCGTCGCCGTCGTCGTCGGCCAGGGTGGCCTCACGTGACCGCGAGCGCAGAGTGTCTAGCACCTTGTGCTTGAGGATGCCAACCAGCCAGGTCTTCAACTGCGAGCGGTTGCCGAAGGCCTGCGGTTTGGCCAGCGCCGCCAACATGGTTTCGGACACGCAATCCTCGGCCCAGGTTTCGTTGCGCAATTGCAGGCGGGCGAAGCGCATCAGATAGGGATGCAGTTCTGCGACCTGGTGTTCGAACGGCATGTCGGCTTGACTCATGATCCTGCAAAAGTGGTGTTTGGGCCCGGAAATCGCCTGGCGGCGCCGGGAATCGTCGAAACAGGTGTAATGAACCGCTGATTGCGACGACGAATGCACATGTCGGTATTGACTATCGGTTGGTACGGAGGCGCGATGAAACCCGGATGCATTTTCCCACGTCTGACCCTGTTGGCCGCCACCCTTGGCTTGATCGGCGGCGCAGCGGCGCAGTCATGCAGCGTTGCCAGCGGCGCGCAGCGCGCGGCGCTGGTCGAGTTGTATACCTCCGAGGGGTGCTCAAGCTGCCCGCCGGCCGACAAACAGTTGAGCCTGATCGGCGCACCGGCCAACACCAACGTGGTGGCGCTGGCCCTGCATGTGAACTTCTGGGACTACATCGGCTGGAAAGACCCGTTTGCGCGCGCCGAATACACCGAACGGCAACGCTGGTTGATCGGCATCAACGGCAGCCGCACCCTGTACACGCCGCATTTCTTCGTCGGCGGCGTCGAGACCCAGGACCGCGCGCAGGTCGGCAGCATGATCCGCACGCAGTCGGCCAAACCGGCCGGCGCCAACATCCGGGTGACGGCCGGCCGTTCGGCCAGCGGCGCCCTCGACATTCAGGTCACCGCCTCAGGCGCGGCTGCCGCTGCGCCGCTGGCCCTGCATGCCGCGGTGACCGAAAGTGCGCTGGTCACCAATGTCAAGGCAGGCGAGAACCGCGGCGAGACCCTGGCCCACGATCATGTGGTGCGCCACTGGTTGCGCCCGGTGCCGCTCAAGGACGGCGCCGCCAACCTCGGGCAGGCGGTTGGCGTGACGCCGGAGCAATTGAAGAAAGGGCTCAACATCATCGCCTTCGTGCAGAACACCCGCACCGGCGAGGTGCTGCAGGCAGTCACCACCGGCGCCTGCAGGCCGGTTTGAACGATTTTTCGACACAGGGGAAAGTCAATATGAACACGCAGGACGCAAGCATCATTCACCCGGTCTGGCTGCGTATCACGCACTGGATCAATGCCTTGGCCGTGCTGATCATGATCGTCAGCGGCTGGCGCATCTACAACGCCGATGCATTTCTCGGGTTCAAGATTCCCAATGAGCTCACCCTCGGCGGCTGGCTGGCCGGCGGTGTGCAGTGGCACTTCGCCGCGATGTGGGTGCTGGTGATCAATGGCTTGATCTACCTGCTGTTCAACGGCGCCACCGGCCGTGCCCTGCGCAAGTTCTGGCCGCTGTCGCCCAGGGAAATCCTGCATGACATGCTGGCGGCCCTGAAAGGCAAGCTGGCCCATGAAGACCAGACCAAATACAACGCCGTGCAAAAGGCTGCCTACCTGTTTGTCTGGGCCGACCTGCTGTTGCTGGTGCTGTCCGGCCTTGTGTTGTGGAAGAACGTGCAGTTCCCGATTCTGCGTGAACTGATGGGTGGCTACGAAACCGCGCGCCGGGTGCACTTTTTTTCGATGGCGGCACTGGTGGCTTTCGTGATGGTGCATCTGGCGATGGTGGCCCTGGTGCCGCGCACCCTGCTGGCAATGATTCGCGGCCGTTGAAAACGAAGGAGAACAATCATGCAGAAAATCTTTTCGATCAACAGTGGTCCCGATCCGCGCGCCAAAGCCATCATCAAGGATGCGCTGAAGGAAATGCCGGCGCCGGCGCGGCGGCTGTTCATGCAGCGCGGCCTGAGCCTGGGCGGGCTGGCGATGTTGAGCGGCTGCGCCATCACCGACGACGACTCGGTGCAAAAGGTGCTGACCACCGTATCGCGCTTCAACGACCGCGTGCAGGCGGCGATCTTCGACCCGGCGAACATGGCGCCGACCTATCCCGATTCGATGATCACCAAGCCGTTCCCGTTCAACGCCTTTTACGGCGAGGATGAGGTCAAACAAGTCGATGGCGCCAGCTACAAGCTCGAAGTCAGCGGCATGGTGGCCGACAAATCGCCCTGGACCCTGGAACGCCTGGGCCAGTTGCCGCAAGTCAGCCAGACCACTCGCCATATCTGCGTCGAAGGCTGGAGCGCGATCGGCAAATGGGGCGGCGTGCCGTTCGCCGAGTTCCTGAAACGTGTCGGCGCCGACACCAGCGCCAGGTACGTCGGCTTCAAGTGCGCCGATGACTACTACACCTCGATCGACATGCCGACCGCGCTGCACGCGCAGACACAGTTGACCCTCACCTACGACGGCCAGGTGTTGCCGGCCAAGTACGGCTACCCGATGAAGCTGCGGATGCCGACCAAGCTGGGATACAAGAATCCCAAGCACATCACCGCAATTTTCGTCACCAACACGCACCCCGGGGGCTACTGGGAAGACCAGGGGTACAACTGGTTCGGGGGAAGCTGAAAGCTTCACCGAAATTCAGGCGCGTGCCGAACCGTCACGGTCAGGTGCGCCTTTTCAAGGCAGGTCCATTTCAAGGGAGTTCACATGAACAAGTTGCTCGCAGTGCTGATGTCCGCCGCTTTCGCTCTCACCGCCGGTTCGGCGTTTGCCGCCGACGACATGAAGAAAGACGGCATGAAGAAGGACGGGATGAAAAAGGATGCGATGGGCAAGGACGGCATGAAGAAGGACGAAATGAAGAAGGACGCGATGGGCAAGGACGGCATGAAAAAGGATGAAATGAAGAAGTAAGCGTCGCCGTCGCAGTTGATTCAACACCGGCCGCCTCACCAGTCTTTGCGGGCTTGGCGGGCGGTCGGTTTCCTTTTGCGATTGCCAGAATTGGGTGCGGCGATTTCGCCTGAAGCAAGCCGGGCGAAACAGGTATCGAAATTGCGTGTACCGGGTCTGTGAACGAAACGAGGCGAGGGCCCTGGCAATGAGCAAACAGCGAATTTTCAAATCTGTGGATTTCTTCCAGCCATCGACCGGCGACCCGATTCGCTCGGTGGTCAGCGAGTCGGCCGATGCGGTGGTGGTGGCCTGGCATGTCGCGCCGGGGCAAACCATCGCGCCGCATGTGCATCCAGGCGGTCAGGATGTCTGGACGATTCTCTCGGGCAGCGGCCAATACATCAGCGCGACCAGCGGTGAAACCCGCGCGCTACGTTCCGGTGACATCGCCGTTGCAATCGCTGGCCAGGTGCATGGCGTGATCAACGATGGTGCGGAAGTGCTGAGGTTCATTTCGGTGGTGGCGCCGGTCACCGCGGGTTATCAACTGGCCGAAATGCAGTAACGCCTGCGGCCCTGCGGTCGCAACGATTG
>JANPGJ010000294.1:0-3936 GCA_031423955.1 Burkholderiales bacterium | reverse complement strand
CACCGGCCAGAACCGGCTCGCCGAGAAGCGCGGCTGCACCACCGCGGTGGCGCCGGCCCACAGGCAGGCCAGCACCGAATAGGCCTGGGCGTTGGTGTGAAACAAGGGCAGGAACACCAGGTGCACATCTTCCGGGCGCAGGTCTTCATGCGCCGCGTTGATGCGCGCGCCCCACAGCGCGTTGGCATGGGTCCACAGCACCGCCTTCGGCCGCGAGGTGGTGCCCGAGGTGTATTGCACGCTGCAGGCGGCCAGCGGGTCGGGCGCGCGGCGCGGTGGCGGCTCGGCATCGAGGGCTTCGAAGCGGCTGTCGGGATCGGGGCGGGCGGCCGGCGGGTCGCCGTTGTCGCTGCCGGTCACTGCCAGCCAGCGCAAGCCTGGGCAACTGGCCGCCACGCGGGCGGCGAACTTCGGCTGCGTGATCGCGGCCACCGCCGCGCTGTGCGCCGCGTAGTAGCGCAGTTCATCGTCGGCGGCACGCGCATTGGTGGTCACCGCCACCGCGCCGATCCAGGCGCAGGCATACCAGGCCAGCAGGGTCTCGGGGCAGTTGTCGAGATGGATCAGCACACGGTCGCCGGCGCGCACGCCGCGCCGCGCCATGCCACCGGCGATGCGCATGATGCGCTGGTGAAACTGGCCGTAGCTGATGGTCTCGGACCGGCCTTCGAACGGTTCCCAGATGATGAACGGGTGGTCGCGCCGGGTGCGCGCGCGCTGTTCGACCAGCCACGCCACGTCCATACCGGAAAACGGGTGAGGGTGGTCGCGGGTCAGGATCGGTCGCATGTTGGCTTGGGCGTGGAATCGAAGGGCGGTTGCTGCACGGCACGCTGTCTCAGGCAAGGATCGCCAGGGTCGAGGTGGCGCTGGCCACCAGACGCTCCGGGTCATCTGCCGGGCACAGGCTGGCGCTGGTGAAGGCCAGTTGGCGGCCGCGGCGCAGGATCGCCGCGCTGGCGATGTAGCGCCCGCGCGGCGCAGCGCGCAGGAAGGAAACATTGACGTTGGCGGTGGTGCAACTGTGGCCTGCGGGCAGCACGGCAAGCAGCACAAAGGCCATCGCGAAATCCAGCATCGCGGTCACCGCACCGCCTTGCAGCACGCCGGCGCCCTGCAGAAAAATGCCGTCAGGCGTGAACGCCAGGCGGATCGCGCCGCCGGCAGCGTCGAGCGCGAGCAGGCGGGTGCCCATGGCGCTTGCCATCGGGTTGGCGGCGAAGGTCGGCAACCGGCTTGGGTCGGCAAGCCACAGGTGCAGGGCCTCTTGGTCGGGGTTGATGTGCGGCATGGCGGGCGGGATGAAGGTGACGGGCGCCGCTTGCGCCAGCCCGATCGCCCCGATTATGCGCCACCGAGCGGAACAGCACGTCGACTGACGGTTTGTGGCGATTGACCTGCGGTCCGTCGATCAGCTTGACTTCGTAGAAGGCGCACCGTCACCCCTTCGGTAACCCAAAGTGAGCCTGAAAGCACCCGAAGTTCAATCGACGAAAATAACAACCAAATAATCCATAATGAATAAATCGATTTCTCACGTTACCCGCCATGCTCTGGACGCCGCAAGTAATCAAGGCCAAGACAATGCGCGCAGCCGCCTTCGGTGTTGCAACGTTGGTGGCCGTTTTCGCGGGTCTGCAATCGCATCTGCTGCGCTGCGAAATACGCGAGCAGGTCGGCGCGCAGCAGTCATCGCCGTCAGTGTCGGCGCCGGTCACCATCGGGACGCGCCGCGTGTTCTCAATCGAGACGACGCGATCCAACGCGCTCAAATTCCTTCCAGCAAAGCGTAGCGGGCTACAGCCGCTAGAAGACACATGTCCCATCAGTTGATCCGGGAAGACCAGCTCAGCGTGGGAGCGCCGTTGCCCTTCGATGCCTTCGACAGCCGCGGGGTTCTCCTGATGCGCAAAGGTTCGATCGTTGCCAGTCAGGCGCAACTCGAACGGTTAATCGAAAGCGGCTTGTACAGCGACGACCCGGCGCCGCGCCCACGTGAGGCGATGCCTCCCGGAGCTGTGCCGGTGCAGCAGATCGGCCCGGGTATATCCGTGATCCGGCAACTCGCACAGGCGCGCACCAGAGCTGAACATTTGCTCTGCAATACCGACGTGGCTACCTTTGTCCCGCAGGTGCGCGAACTGGCTGGCGCCATCCGCGCCGCCGCGACGCTTGACGCTGACGCCGCACTCGGCAACATCGTCTTGTCGCATGGCACGCACTACCCGTCACGTCACGCCGTCAACTGCAGTGCCATAGGCAGCCTGCTGCTGGCACGCCTGGAGGTTACGGAAGATGAAATAGACGACTGCCTATGCGCGCTCCTGACCATGAACGTCTCGACCATCGACCTGCAGGTAGAGCTTTACCAGCAGCAAGCAGCGCTTTCGAACGCGCAAAAAATCGACACCGTCGGGCATCCCGCACGCAGCGCCGAGCAGGTGCGCGCGCGCGGTGTGACGTCAGCGGTCTGGCTGGATGCGGTCCTGCAACACCATGAAATGCTCGACGGCTCCGGATACCCGGGCAAGCTCAGGGGCGACTTGATCGGCCGCCATGCGCGCGTGCTGGCGATCGCTGACCAATATTGCGCAATGGTATCGGAGCGTGTCTTCCGGGAGGGCGTCAATCCCGGGGCGGCCCTGCGGCACCTGTTGGTCTCCCAAAGCAAGGGCCTCGACCCGACCTTGTGCGCGTTGTTGGCGCGCGAGCTCACGCCCTACCCACCAGGCGCCGCAGTGCGACTGACCAACGGCGAGATCGCCATTGTCTGCCGCCGAACGCGCCATCCGGATCAGCCAATCGTGCGTGCGGTGAAATCGGCACAGGGACAGTGCTATCCGGAGCCCCGCAAGCGCGTCACCAGCCAGGCTGCTTACCATATCGACAAGCTTGTGGCGCAAAGCGAGGTGGGAAGGTTTCCGGCCGCCGAACTTCTGTGGGACGACGCATACGAGCGCGAATGAATCGAACCGAAAGACTTCGATCTCGCGAAAATCAGTTGTGATCGGTTTGTTCAGCGCGCGCGTGCCGATGCGGCACGCAGTGCCGTTGTTCTTGATTCAGCTTTCGATGCGTCGCCTGGTTGCGTTTTCGGGTGCCGCTTCGGTGCGCCCGTTGGTCCGGGTTATCTGCCCGCCACCACCGCGCCGCCGAACATCACCATGCGCGCCATGCTGCCGCCGGCGACTAGGCTGGCGGCATCGTCGGCGTCGGTGATCAGCAAGTCGGCGCGCGCACCCACACGAAGCCCGTAGTCGGCGGCGATCCCGATCAGCTGCGCCGGATTGCTGCTGGCCATGTCGAAGGCGCGCGCCAGTTCATGCGAGCCAAGATGCGCCGCCAGCATGGTCCAGCGCGCGATCTCCAGCATGTCGCCGGAGCCGGTCGGCACGAACGGGTCCTGGATGTTGTCGGAGGCGCAGGCCACCGTCACCCCGGCGCGCGCCAGTTCGTTGACGCGGGTCAGGCCACGCGGCGCCAGCAGGGCGGCATCGCGCCCCTGCAGGAACAGGTTGGCCGCCGGCAGGGTGATCACGCCGATGCCGGCCGCGGCCAGGCCTTCGATGATGCGCTGTGCCTCGCCCGTCGGCAGGGCCGCCAGCGCGCAACTGTGGCTGGCCACCACCCGGCCCTGCATGCCATGGGCGCGGGTGCGCGCGATCACCGCATCGAAGTGCAGGGCGCCGGGGTCGAGGTGCTCGTCCAGGTGCAGGTCGATCGGCAGCCCGCTGCGCTCGGCGGCGCCGAACAACAGGTCGAGGAAAGCGCCGGGGTCGCTGGCGCGCGCGGGGGTGCCGCCGATCACGTCGGCGCCGATCGCCAGCGCCTCGTCGAGCCAGTTGGCGGCGTGCGGCGAGTCGGGTGCCGAGCCGCTCAGGAAGGCCACCACCTGCAGGCCGATCCGTTGGCGCCAGCGCTCGCGCACGTCGACCA
>JANPGJ010000293.1:0-6843 GCA_031423955.1 Burkholderiales bacterium | reverse complement strand
ACCGCAATGACCTGATGTGGAAACCGCGGCTGCATTGACCCGCGGTCAGCGCTTGTTTCCAGGATCATGATCGACCGTCAGTCAACCAATATTTCCTGGCGATCCCGGCGCTGGGTGCAGTATAGTTTTGCAGGACTGAATCTTTGAACATCACCATTTGGCCGATACCGCTCCGAACGCGTTGATATCCAGCAATGTCCGACCACGAAGACACCGGCGAGCGTTTCATGCGCTTTCACGCGCTCTACCGTGACGCGATCAAGAGCGAATTCGACGCTCTCGAATTCGCCGAGGACGACCTGTATGCCTTTCAGGTGCTGGACCGCGCATTTCGCAGCGAAAACCAGGAGTTGCGCAATCTGGCCGCGCACCTGCAGACGCAGCGCGAAGCTGCGCTCGAGACCATCACCGTGCGCGCCAACGAAATCCTCGAAACCACACGGCGCATGAAAACCCTGGAACTCAAGGTGCTCGAGCAGCGTGGCGAGTCAGGCGACTTCTCCGAACCCGCAGGTACGCCCACGGTGCGCAAGACCGACCACGGCGCAGGCGGCGACGGCGCTGCCGATCCACCGGTCGAACCCGGGCCCGGCGATGCGGCCGGCGGACCGCGCCGCAAAGGCTGGTGGCGCTAGTGCAGTGCCTCGCGGGCAACTGGCATTCATGGCGGCTGCGAGACTCGTCTCAACGCACGTTCATAGTAGGAAAGATCTAGGTATTTGTCCGGTGCGGGTGGCGTTCCGCCCCACATGCCTTCAATCTCAGCGCGCAGTGCCAACACCGCCTTGAAGCCCTCCATGCTCAGGCGCGCATCCGGTGTCATGCCTGAACCGCTGGCCATCAGGGCCTGATAGGTGCCTTCAGCCACCGCGGGCAACAGCTTGAAGCGCCCGGCCAACAGCCTGATCATTTCCGCACGATGGGCCGGATTCATCGCGTGGCGCTGGCCCTCGATGTAGGCGGCGAGATAGCGCTCGAGAACACCGGCGTTGGACGCCGCCCAATCGCGCATCACAAAGGCGCCGTTGGCCTGATAGGGTCCGATCATGCTGAACTGGGTGCCAAGGCTCTTCAACCCGCGCTCCCGCATGGATATCGAAAAGGGCGGATTGACCATGCCGGCCACCAGGGCCGGGTTGGTCGCCATCGCATTGGCCCGCGACGGAGTGCCGCCGACCGCCTGCACCTTGTAGTCGCGGCCTTCGATCAGACCGCTGTTCTTGAGAATCTTTTTCGCGACCAGCGCATAGGCGGTGTTCGGGGCGTCAACCGCCAGTACCTTGCCGCGAATGTCGCCGAGCGCGTTGATCTCGGAGCGCACCATGAATTCATTCAAGCCGGCATCGCCGCCTGACACGATGATCACGTCCGCCTTCGCCACTTCGACCATTGCCAGCGCATTGTCGACCGCGGCATGCGCGATCTCGAAACGGCCGGCGGCCAGGCCGGCACGCTGTTGCTCGGAATTCGGCGTGTTCTGGATTTCAATGTTGAGCCCGCGCTTGGCCATGAACCCCTGATCGATCGCCACCAGCAGCGCCAGATTGGAGGAACCGGGGAACACATTGACCCTGAGCGTCACCGGTGTCATCGGCGGCGCCGACGCACAGCCGGAACCCAGCGCTGCGGCGGCAATGAGGGTGACTACGAACGGCCGGCGCTGCATGGTCATGGCCTGCCCATCCTGTTTCGCGGATCGCGATTATGCTCGATCCGCCGCCAGCCGCGGCTTTGCACATCGGCAAACGCTATGATGCGGGATGCACCGCGATGGGCAAGACAAACGGAGACCCGCCACATGCAAAAGCCCTGCAACAGCCCCGCAGCCTGCCCGCTGATCGCGCAAGGCGGCCTGCAAACATGACCACCATGCAAGCAAACGCGCGCGACTTCGTCGTGCGCAAGGCCGACCTGAAGGACGCCACATTCGCCGATGCCGCCCTGCCGACCGGCCTCGCGCCGGGACAGGTGCTGCTGGCCATCGACAAGTTCGCATTGACCGCCAACAACATCACCTACGCCGCATTCGGCGACGCCATGCAGTATTGGAATTTCTTTCCGGCCGGCGCCGGGTTCGGACGGATCCCCGTATGGGGCATGGCCGACGTCATCGCCAGCAGTTGCGACGGCATCGCGCCTGGCGAACGCATCTACGGCTACTTCCCGATGTCGACCCATGTGCTGCTCGAACCGCAACGTGTCAACGACTATGGCTTCACCGACGGCGCGGCGCATCGCAAGGACCTGCACGCGGTCTACAACCAGTACCAGCGCACCGCGGCCGACCCCGGCTACCGGCGCGAGCACGAGGCGCAGCAGATGCTGCTGCGGCCGCTGTTCACCACCTCGTTCCTGATCGATGACTTCCTGGCCGACAACGATTTTTTTGGCGCCACGGCCCTGATCCTGTCGAGCGCCTCGTCGAAAACCGCCTATGGCACCGCGTTCTGCCTGAAGCAACATGCGGGCGCCCGGCGCACGGTCAGGGTGATCGGCCTGACGTCGCCTGCCAACCTGGCGTTTGTCGAAAGCCTCGGCGTCTACGACCAGGTGGTCGCGTATGACGCGCTCGCCACGCTCGATGCGGCCAGTGCCGCCTATGTCGACATGTCGGGCAGCGCGGCGGTGCGCGCCGGTGTCCACAAGCATTTCGCCGACCGGCTCAAGGTCTCCTGCGCCGTCGGCGGCACTCACTGGGAGACCCTGGGTGGCGCCGGCGGCCTGCCGGGCCCGCGCCCGACACTGTTTTTCGCGCCGGCGCAGATCAAGAAGCGCAACGCCGACTGGGGCGCGGGCGAACTGCAGAAGCGCATCGCGCTCGCCTGGAATGCATTCATGGGCGTGGTCAATGCCGGTGCCGGCGGCAAGGGCTGGCTCAACGTGGTCGAGGCGCGCGGCGAAGCGGCGGTAGCACAGGTGTATCGCGATCAACTCGCCGGCAGCATCCGCCCGGATGAAGGCCACATCCTGTCATTGAAGCCGTCGTCAGCACCATGAAAATCACCCGGGTCGAAGCCATCCCGCTGTCGATTCCGTTCAGCTTTGGCGGCAGCGCCTACCGGCTGGGCGCAAGCTCCAGGCTGGCCCTCGATTTTTGCCTGGTGCGGGTCGACACCGATGATGGCCTGACCGGCTGGGGCGAGGCCTTCGCCTACAGTTCGCGCACCGCGGTGGTGGCCGCGGTGCGCGACATGGTGGCCCCGCTTGCCATCGGCCAGGACGCTGCCGACATCGCCGGCCTGGGCCACAAGCTGCAGCAATCGCTGCACATTTTCGGGCGCTACGGCATCACCATGCATGCGCTGTCAGGGCTCGACATCGCGCTCTGGGACCTCGCCGGCAAGCGGGCCGGCAAGCCCTTGCACCAGTTGCTTGACGGCACCCCGCGCGTCACCATGCCGGCCTACGCCAGCCTGCTGCGCTATGGCGATGCCGCGCTGGTGGCGCAATACGCGGCGCGCGCGGTTGGCGAAGGATTCGCCGCCATCAAGCTGCACGAGATCGACGAGGCCGTGGTCGCCGCGGCGCGCGCCGCGGTACCGGGCAATATTCCGCTGATGTTCGACGTCAACTGCGTCTGGTCGCCCGACGCGGCGCGGCCGATCTGCGCCCGGCTGGCGGTGCACGCGCCGCACTGGATCGAGGAGCCGGTGTTTCCGCCCGAGGATTTCGCCGCCTTGCAGCAGGTGCGCGAACATGCCGGGGTGCCGCTGGCGGCAGGCGAGAACTGGTGCACGGCGATGCAATTCCGCCATGCGCTCGACGCCGGCGCGGTCGACATCGTGCAACCCTCGGTCACCAAGGTCGGCGGTGTCAGCGAATTCGTCAAGGTGGCGGCCCTCGCGCGCGCGCGCGGCGTGCGCGTGGCCCCGCACTCGCCCTACTTCGGCCCCGGTGCGCTCGCCACCCTGCACCTGCTGACCACGCTGGCCGAACCGGCATGGTTCGAGCTCTATTACCTTGCTGCCGAGGCGGCGCTGTTCGGCGACGCCTTGCAGGCGGTGAATGGCGTGATGACGATACCGCAAGGACCGGGGCTGGGCGTCGAACCCGATGCGGGCGTGATCGCGCGCTATCGGACCGACTGACCTGCGGGCGGTCAGGTCGGTCCGAAGCGATGCAGCAGCCGGCCGGGCCCTACATCGCCTGTTTCAATTGCTCAAGAATCGCCGGGTTCTCCAGGGTCGAGACATCCTGGGTGATCGCCTCGCCCTTGGCGAGCGAGCGCAACAGCCGGCGCATGATCTTGCCCGAGCGGGTCTTCGGCAGGTTGTCGCCGAAGCGTATTTCCTTCGGCTTGGCGATCGGGCCGATCTCGCGGCCGACCCAGTCACGCAACTCCCTGGCGATCGCGGTCGCCTCGTCGCCGGTCGGCCGCGCCCCCTTGAGCACCACAAAGGCCACCACCGCTTCGCCGGTCAGGTCATCCGGGCGACTCACCACCGCCGCCTCGGCCACCAGGCGGGTGTTGGCCACCAGCGCCGATTCGATTTCCATCGAACCCAGGCGGTGGCCCGATACGTTGAGCACGTCGTCGATGCGTCCGGTGATGGTGAAATAGCCGGTGGTCTTGTCGCGCACCGAACCGTCGCCAGCAAGGTAAAGCTTGCCGCCCAGCTCCTCGGGAAAATAGGTCTTGCGAAAGCGCGCCGGATCACCCCAGATGGTGCGCACCATCGACGGCCACGGCCGCTTCACCACCAGGATGCCGCCATGACCATTCGGCAGGTCGTGGCCGGCTTCATCGACAATCGCCGCCATGATGCCCGGCAACGGCAGGGTGCATGAACCCGGCACCAGCGGCGTCGCGCCGGGCAATGGCGCGATCATGTGGCCGCCGGTTTCGGTCTGCCAGAAAGTATCGACGATCGGGCAGCGCGAAGCCCCGACGTTCTCGTGGTACCAGACCCAGGTTTCCGGATTGATCGGCTCGCCCACCGATCCCAGGATGCGCAGCGAAGCGAGGTCGTAATTGCGCGGGTGGGTCTTGGAGTCGACCTCGGCGGCCTTGATCAGCGAACGGATCGCGGTTGGCGCGGTGTAGAAGATGGTGCACTTGTGCTTGGCCACCATGCTCCAGAAGCGACCGGAGTCGGGGTAGGTCGGCACTCCTTCGAACACGATCTGGGTGGCGCCGGCGGCCAGCGGGCCGTAGGCGACGTAGGAATGGCCGGTGACCCAGCCGATGTCGGCGGTGCACCAGAACACGTCGGCCGGCTTCAGGTCGAAGGTCCATTTCATCGTCAGCGCCGCCCACAGCAGGTAGCCACCGGTGGAATGCTGGATGCCCTTGGGCTGGCCGGTCGACCCCGAGGTGTAGAGAATGAACAAGGGATGTTCGGCGCCCACCCATTCCGGCTCGCAGGTCTCCGGTTGGCCGGCCTCGACCTCGTGCATCCACCGGTCGCGCCCGGCCTGCATGGTCACTTCCGCGCCGGTGCGCTTGTACACCACGACGTTCTTCACCGCCTCGCAACCGCCGAGGCCGAGCGCCTCATCGACGATCGCCTTGATCGGCAGGGCACGCCCGCCGCGCAGCTGCTGGTCGGCCGTGATGATCGCCACCGCGCCGGCGTCGACGATGCGTTCGTGCAGGCTCTTGGCCGAGAACCCGCCGAACACCACCGAATGGGTGGCGCCGATCCGTGCGCAGGCCTGCATCGCCACCACCCCTTCGATGGTCATCGGAATATAGATGATGACGCGATCGCCTTTCGTAACGCCCATGCCGCGCAGGGCGTTGGCGAAGCGGCACACGCGGACGTGCAGCTGGCGATAGGTAAGGCTGGTGTTGGCGCCGTCATCGGCTTCGAAAATGATCGCGGTCTTGTCGGCGTTGCCGTTGGCCAGGTTGCGGTCGAGGCAGTTGTATGAGGCGTTGAGCTGGCCGTCCTCGAACCACTTGTAGAACGGCGCGTTGGTTTCATCCAGGGTTCTGGTGAACGGTTTTTGCCAGTGCAGCGTTTCACGCGCCAGCCGTGCCCAGAAACCCTGGTAGTCATCGGTCGCTTCGCGGCACAGTGCTTCGTAGGCAGCCATGCCGGACACATTGGCCTGGGCGACCATCGCGGCGGACGGCATGAACACGCGGCTCTCGTGCATTACTGTTTCGTTCGCGGACATTGAAGTCTCCTGTCTGGTTGGAAGTGGCGCACCGGCCGCAGGCAAGGCAAGTCTGCAAACCGATGCGGCGCGGCACAAGCTTAGACCAACTGACTGACTGCGCCCTTACGATCGCCATGGCGACTCGCGTGGCCGCATCTTCACGCGCGATTCGGCCGTGCCACCGGGTCGCAGCCGCTGCTGCCGCGTCGCGTAAGGATGCGGTAAGTCAGGCTGCGGTAAGTGTGACGGCGCACACTCGGCGCCGCAGTCAGGAAATGACGCTTGGCTGCGCACCGTCTGCAACCAGGCGCGTGTGACGGCAGCCAACTTCAGCGAGGAGACCGGACATGAGTGATTCGATAGTGGCAAGGATCGAGGCGAACCCCAGGTATCACGAGTTGCGGCGCAAGCGCAACGCGTTCGGCTGGACCCTCAGCGTGCTGATGCTGGTGGTGTATTTCGGCTACATCGCGTTGATCGCGTTCAACAAGCCGTTTCTGGCGCAACCCATCGGCAACGGCGTGACCACGCTCGGCATTCCGATCGGCATGGGCGTGATCATCTTCACCATCGTGATCACCGGCATCTACGTGCGCCGCGCCAACGGTGAATACGACACCCTGACCGCCGAGATTCTCAAGGAGGCCTCCAAATGAAATCCGCCTTCAAATCGGCCACTGCAGTCTCCGCTTTCCTGTTCG
Source organism: Burkholderiales bacterium (assembly GCA_031423955.1). GTDB lineage: Bacteria > Pseudomonadota > Gammaproteobacteria > Burkholderiales > JAEUOS01 > JAEUOS01. The sequence goes on along the minus strand of JANPGJ010000293.1, from coordinate 37 downwards.
CCGGCACGCTGCTGGCGGCCGGCGGCGACCTTGGCCA
>JANPGJ010000292.1:0-48611 GCA_031423955.1 Burkholderiales bacterium | reverse complement strand
GTCGCCCAGCGCAGCAACTTCTGCACGATGGGTGCGGTCTCCGATATCGTCAACATGGGCGACTGGACCCGCATGCGCATGTGGATGATGGCGATCGCCGTCGCCATGCTCGGCGCCAACGCGCTGCATCTTGCCGGGTTGATCGACCTCGCGAAATCGATCTACCTGGGACCACGCCTGACCTGGCTGTCATACATCGTCGGCGGGCTTTGCTTCGGCTTCGGCATGACACTGGCGAGCGGTTGCGGCAGCAAGACCCTGCTGCGCATCGGCAGCGGCAACCTGAAGTCACTGGTGGTCTTCATCGTGCTCGGGATTTCCGCCTACATGACGCTCAAGGGATTGTTCGGGGTCTGGCGCGTTTCCGCGCTTGATCCGGTCGCGCTCACACTGGCAGGCAACCAGGACCTGCCGGCGCTGCTGGCACGCATCGGCGGCCTCGACCGACGCTGGGTGCAGATCGGCGTCACCCTGTTGCTGGCGACCGGATTGATGGCATTCGCCTTCCGATCGGCAGAGTTTCGTACCCTTGACAACATGGCCAGCAGCGCCGCGATCGGTCTGGTGATCGTCGGCGGCTGGTACGTCTCGGGCCGTCTGGGCTACCTCGCCGAAGACCCCGCGACATTGCAGGAGGCCTTCGCAGCCACCAACTCCGGCCGCATGGAATCGTTTTCCTTCGTGGCGCCGACCGCCTACACGCTGGAATTGCTGATGCTGTGGAGCGACAAGAGCCGCATCGTCACCTTTGGAATCGCCGCCACGCTGGGCGTGATCGCCGGCGCCTTTGCGTGGGCATTGGCGACCCGCAGCTTTCGCCTCGAAGGTTTTCGCGACGCCGAGGACACCGCCAATCACCTGGTCGGCGGGATACTGATGGGATTTGGCGGTGTGACCGGGCTGGGTTGCACCATCGGCCAGGGCCTGACCGGCGTTTCCACGCTGGCTCTGGGTTCATTCATCACCCTGGCCGCCATCATCGCCGGGTCAGTCGCCGCCTTCCGCTATCAGATATGGCGTCTGGACAAATTTGGCTGAAAAATCATTCCGCGGTCCGGCCAAGCTGTTCCATCTGCAAGTGCCTGGTTTCCCTGCGATTCCCGGAAAACATTGCTGGTGAATTCCCAGCCCGACACGACACGGAGCAAATTTGTCTTGATCCTGAATCGCCGGGTTGACCATCGCACCCCTCTTCGGCTATAATTTTTGGCTTGATGAAAAACGTTTTGGGTCGTTAGCTCAGCTGGTAGAGCAGCGGACTTTTAATCCGTTGGTCGACAGTTCGAATCTGTCACGGCCTACCAAATTCGACGGGACATTCCTTCACCGGGATGTCCCGTTTTGTTTTTGCGGACAAAGGATTCGGTATGGCAACCGTGCGCCGCAGGAAACCGCGCCCGGCGCCATCGCGGGACCGCAAAGCTGGCGCGACTATGCGTCGACAGCGGCGGCACCAAAGCCCGACCCGGCTTTCTTGTATTCCCCGCGCGGCGGGCTGAATATGTCAAGGACCACCGCGCCGGATGCACCAGCGCGAATTCCGTGCACCACGCCGCCGGGCGAGCACCAGAAGTCGCCGACGACGCATTCGACCTCCTCGCCGCCCTGGATCCGGGTGCATGAACCTTCCAGCAACACGCCCCATTGTTCTTCCGGATGGCTGTGCATCGATCCGCTCGCACCCGGTTCGATGCGCACCACCGACAGCATCACCTGCTCACCCGGGAAAATCCGGGTTTCGACGCCCTTTGCCAGCACCCGCGCGATGCCGCGCGGATCGTCTTTCAGCTGAAACACCCATGACGCCTTGCTCATCGGATTTTCCTTTCTCGCGCGACGCGGCGCGGCGAACTCAGACTGTCAGCGCCTGCCTGCGCACCAGGAGCGATATGTTCTCGAGCAATTCGTCTTCCTGGAACGGCTTGCCCAGGAAGGCATTGACTCCGACCTCCAGCGCATACTTGCGATGCTTCTCCGCCGTGCGCGAGGTGATCATGATGATCGGAATGTCCTTGAGCGCTGCATCGGCTCGCACATTGCGAGTCAGGTCGAAGCCGTCCATCCTAGGCATCTCGATGTCCACCAGCATGATGTCGGGGCGCACACCCTGCAGTTGTTCGAGCGCATCGACGCCATCGCGGGCGGTCAGGACCTGATAGTTTTCGCGCGCCAGGAGGCGTGAGGTGATCTTGCGCACCGTGAGCGAATCGTCGACCACCATGACCAGCGGCGCAGGCGGCGGCAACAGGCGTCCGGGCGAGCTTGCCGCGCCCTCGGCGTCGGCTTCGGTCACCACGCCGGAGCGCGCGATGCCGCTGCCAACTGCCTGCAGGGCCAACGGCACCGGGTTGAGAATGAGCACGATGTCGCCGTTGCCAAGCACTGTTGCGCCGCCGATGCCGGTCACCCGCGCCAGTTGCGGGCCGATGTTCTTGACCACCACCTCCTGGTTGGCGACCAGTGTGTCGACCTGAATGGCGGCACGCTGGGTGCCGGACCGCACAAGCAGCAATGGCGTGAAGCGTTGAGCCTGCGCTTCCTGGCCGGCTTCGCCCAGCAGGCGCGGCAAGTAGAACAACGGGTAGTCGCGTTCCTGCCAGCGCACGCCGCCGGCGGCATAGGCTTTTTCCAGGTCCTCGGCGCGCGTTTGCCGCACCTGCTCCACGGTGACCGATGGGATCGCGTAGAGATGCGGTCCGGCGCGCACCAGCACCACCTGGGTGACCGCCAGGGTCAGGGGCAGTGCGATGGTGAAACGCGTGCCGCGGCCTGGCGTGAACTCGGTATCGATGCGACCGCCAAGCGCGACCACCTCGGAACGCACCACATCCATGCCGATGCCGCGACCGGCAATGGCGCTGATCTCGTCGGCAGTGGAGAAGCCGGGTGCGAAGATGAATTCCGCCATTTGCGCATCGGCGACCGTGTCGCCCGCGCGCAGCAGGCCGGCCACGATCGCACGCTCGCGGATCTTCGCCAGATCGATGCCGCGGCCGTCGTCCTCCAGCACCAGAATGAATTCGTTGCCCTCCTGGCGCGCAGTCAGCGCGATCTGGCCGATCTCCTGCTTGCCTGCCGCGACCCGCGCCGCCGGCGCCTCGACGCCATGGGCGACCGCGTTGCGCAGCAGATGCTCGAACGGTGCGACCATGCGTTCCAGCACCGAGCGATCGATCTCGATCTGCACGCCGCGAATGTCGAGGTTGGCGCGCTTGCCCAGTTCCTTCGCGGTCTGCCGCACCACACGGTAGAGCCGCTCGGCGACGTTGTTGAATGGCACCATCCGCACGCGCATCAGGTCGCCCTGCAAATCGCGCGTCAGGCGCGCTTGCGCCAGCACCGCGAGGTCGGCATCGTCGACGTTCTTGAACAGATTCTGCTGCACGGTGGCAACGTCGTTGACCGACTCGGCCATCATGCGGGTGACTTCCTGGAATCGGGTGAAGCGATCGAACTCAAGCGGATCGAAGGTCTCGTTTTTCACCTCCGCCTCGCGCTGTCGGGACTGCATCTGCAATTCGGCAGCGATCTCGATCTCGCGCAGTTGGCCGCGCAACCGGTTCACGCTTTCGGTCAGATCCTTGAGGCTGGCTTTGACCGCCCGCATCTCGCCTTCGATCCGCGAACGAGCGATCGCCACTTCCCCCGCCTCGTTGACCAGACGGTCGACCAGGTCGGCACGCACACGCAGCATCGCGCGTTGCGTGTCCTCGGCGGCATCCCCCGGGGCAGGCTGCGGCGTCAACCCGGGCAGGCTTGCGATATCCGGTGCATCGGTCGCTGCCGAACCCGGCGTTGCCACCATCGGCATTGCAGTTGCAGCGCCCGTATCAGACGGCCCGGTGACCATCACCTGCGATTCGGCAGGCACACCAGCGCCGCCATCGTCGACAGCGGATGCACCAATTCGAGTCGCGAGCGGCGCCGCAGGCTCGCCCGCAGCGCCGCTGCGCAGCGCCTCAAGCAGCAGGTTTACCCGGTCGTATGACGAGACCAGGCCGTCCATGATGGTCGTCGGGATCAATGGCAGGCCAAGCGAATTCTCGATCCGCGTTTCCATGCTGTGGGTGACCTGCCCGATCGCCATCGCGCCGGCCATGCGCGCACTTCCCTTGAGCGTGTGCAGGGTGCGCTGCAGCAACTGGGCATTGCGCACGTTGCCTGGCTGGCTCGACCAGGCACGCAATTGCTGCCCCAACTGCGGCACCAGTTCAGCGGCCTCTTCGAGAAAGATCGGCAACAGTTGCGGATCGATCTCGTCTTCAATCCGCGCCAGCAGGCGTTCTGCCGGATCAAACCCGCGCGCCCGCAGATCGGCATCGGTCAGTGCCTCGGGATCGATTACAGCAGCAGCAATCAGCGGCTGCCCCCATGTTGCCGGCACGCCAACGTCTGCCGCTGCGCCCTGTGGCGGAGTGCCAGTGTCTGCCGCTGCGCCCTGTGGCTGCGCGACGGAGTCGTCGCCGCGAGACGCCCCCGACGGCTTGGCCCATGCGTCCGCCACCGGCGTCACCGCAAGCGGCAGTACCGGCTCAGGCTCGCCAGCGCCGCCAGACGGCGTTGCCGCAACGACGAGCACAACCGACGCGGCCACTGCTGCGCCATCCGCCAGCGTCGCGGCAACGGTCGCGCCAACAGGAATCGGCGGCGCCGACGCCGTCGAAGCGGCGGGTGGCGCATCGCTCGCGGGTTCGCGATCGATACTGGCGATCGATGACCCGCCGTCGGCCGCGGCGGTTGAGAAATCGATATCCAGACTTTCAGGCGCCGGCGGCGGCGCCGCGTCGGCGAGCAGAGCGTGCCCGCCGCTTGCAGCCGACGGATGCGACGGCTCCACGAAACCGGAGGCCGGCAGGTCGTCACCCTCAAGCGGGGCTTGCGTAATCGAGTCGTGGTCGGCTGCGACAGTATCCGTACTGAAATCGACGTCGATCCCGGTGCCTGACGATTCGGCATTGTCGAACGACATATCGATGTCGAGCGCGGACAGTTCCGGTACCGCAGGTGGGGTGTCGCTATCGAGCGGGAAATCGACGGCGGCGCCGGCAAGCGCAACGCTGCCCTGACCGGATGCGTCGACCGGATCGGCGGAAAAATCGAAGTCGACCTCAAGCACCGGATCGGCGGTCGGTGCGAACGGCTGGGTCAGCGTGTCGCCATCCGCGTCCTGCGCCGTGGCCGCAGGCGGCGACGACTCCGCCCCCGGCGCGTCGTCGTCATCCATTGGCGGCAATTCAACTTGCAAGAGGCTTGGATCGATCTCGCCCGATTCGGCGAGCCAATCCGCGCGCATGCTCTCGAGTTGCGCTTCGAGCGGCGCGATCGGCGGCGGCTCCTGCAATTGCCGCACCGCGCTCACCAGCGCAGCAATACCGTCGACGACCGTGTGCAGCAGGGCAAGATCCTGATGGTCCGGCACGATGCCGGCGGATTTGGCCACCAGGAGCGCACGCTCGAACGCACGAGCGAGTTGATGCAGGCGCCGGAAACTGACGGTGCCGGCGATTCCTGCCAGCGTATGCGCGGCGCGCACCAGTGAATCGGTCGGCGGCTGCGGTTCATCACCGAGCAAGGCGGTCTCGCGCTGCATCGTCGCCAGATGGGCGCCCGCCTCCTCGACGAAAATGCCGTACAGACTGGGGCTCACGCGCATGTCGCCGATGACAATGCTGCGCTCCGGCGGACTGGTTCGCGATGGCGCCGGCACGGCAGGCGGCGACGGGATCGCCGCAGCCGGCGCCGTTCTGCCGACCACCGGTGCAGGCGGCGACGCCAACTCGAACGCCGCACCGCCGCGCATGCGATCGCAGGCCTCGATCAGCGGCTCGCCAGCGGCAGCCGATACACCACTGCGGGCGAGATCGTCGATCCAGCGGCGAAACAGCAGTTGGGCAGCATCGATCATCGCCAGCAGATCGGCGCTTGCCGGCTGCAGGTCCTGCAGCCAGTGGTTCATCACCTGTTCGGCCGCCCATGCCGCCTCACCGAAGCGCATCAGCCCGACCATCCTGCCGCTGCCCTTGAGGGTGTGGAAACCGCGCCGAATGATGGTCAACGCCTCCTTGTGGGAAGGCTCGGCCGCCACCACCGCATGCTGTGCTTCGATGTTGGTCAGAACCTCATCGGCTTCCTCCAGGAAAATGGCGAGGAGTTCCGCATCCACGACTTCGTCGGATGACTGCGCCAGCGCAGCCACCTCGGCCGACGGCGCCAGGTCTGCCGCCGGCGTTTCCTCCGGCGCCACTTCCGACATGGCCCGTTCGATATCGGCCAGCGCCGCATCGCCACGCGATGGCTGCTCGAGCAATTCAAGTGCCCGACTGGCGCTGGTCTGCAAGGCCGGTTCGTCCACCAAATCGGCGTCCTGCTGGATCGACTCCAGATTTGCCTTCAGTTCGGCCGCCAACACGCTGTCACCCGGCTTGTCGCGCCAGGCGTCGAACAGTGCGCGCGCGTCCTTGCGCTGCTGGTCGAGCTCGGCCTCGACGGTCAGCGACTGCGGCTGCGTGCCCTCGTGATCCTCGAGCAGGAAATCGACCCCGCCGGAGTGCGCCGGCAGTTGCATGGTTTCATCCTCGGCCGCGCGCGCGCGGCGCGGCGCAACCGGCTGCATCAACGCATCGAAATCCGCGGGGCCGTGCTGCAGCGCCTCGACGTAAAACCCCAGCCCGCTCATCGCCTGCGCGACTTGCTCGCAATCCTCCCGGGCAGGCGCGCCATCGCCGCTGGCGAAGCGCGCGATCGTCGCGCTGCATATCGCCAGGGCCTCGACCGCGCGATCGGCGCCGAGCATGCTGAGGGCGCCGCCCACCTGACGCAACTGCGAATCGAGCGCCGGCAGTTCGACCCGCCTGGCGCTATCGCGGAAAAAGCCGTCTAGCGTCGCTTCGATGGCTGACAAGTTGCTCTTGATCTCGGCCACCACCTGCGCCATCGTCAGGCGTTCCTGGGCCTTGCGTGCCATCTCGTCCAATACCGGCAACGGCGCATCGCTGGTCTGGCCGGCCAGGCTGGCGTGCAATCGCGCGCCCATCGCCAGCACCTGATGCGGAAACTCGGGCGACAACCTGGCGAAGTTTTCGACCGCGCTCTCGGCCAGCAACAGCGCGGTGGCTGTCTCCAGCGCGATCGACTCGGTGATGCGGCCGGGATTGTCCGCCACCCACACGGTCACCGAGTAAATCGCGCTCACCAGCAGCGCAAGGTCGGGCTGGTCGAGTGCGGCAACCCGATCCTTGAGTTGTGCGGCCTGATCGCGAAAGCCTGCCAGTTCATGCGCATGGCCGGAAGAAAACCGTGTCCACTTGTCTTTGGCCACCGCGATGATCTCGCGCAGGGCGCGCAGGTCGGCTTCGTGCGGGCGAATGTCGCGCCGCTCGGGCGCGTCCACCGGTATCGCCTGGTCCAGGGCATAGACGCGGCGAATCTCCAGCACCTGCGGGCTTTGCACACGGCTTCTGGCGACGAAGTAGAGCGCGTCGCGCAACAGCCGTTCGGTGACGTTCTGCGAACCCTCCATCAGGCGCTTCATTTGCAGGTCGATGCGGGCACACAGGCGCTTGGCTTCGATCCCGGCCTGCGACCCGACGGCGATCAGTGCCTCGGTGAAACCGATGGTGACCCACCAGAACGCACGGTGCTGGGCCAGGGCCTGGGTGCGCTCGATCGCCCGCACTGCCTCGGTCATTTCGCGCAATGCCGCGTTGTCGGCGGCGTTGCGCAGCCAGCGCAGCAGGCCGGCCTGGAAGCGCCGCCGTTGCCCGAGCACGAATTCGCGCATATCGGTGGGCAATTCGGGCGCCTCGCGGCGCGGCGGCCGTGGCGACAAGTCGGGAAAAAACAGTTCGGATTCAACCACCCGCTCGGCGCCACGCGCCTCCATCACCGCCTTGTAGGCCGGGAACAATCGCAATGGCTGATGCGGCGCACCCTCGACCAGTTCATCGAGGTAGGCCGTGAGCGCGGCAAATCCGCTGGTCAATACTGCGGCTATCGTCGCTGACATCGCGACCGTGCCGCCGTCGATGCCGTCAATCAGGCGTTCCGATTCCTCGGTCAGCCGGGTGACGCCATCGAGGCCGACAATCTCGAGCGCGCCGTGGGCCTGGTGCAGGTGGGTCTTGCAGAACTTGAGCTGGGTGGTGTCCAGCGGATTGGCGGCAAAAGCGTTGATTGCCTCACCGGCGCGGGCGAGTGCCTGCTCAATCTCGCCCTTGACCCAGGTCAGCGGGCCGATATCGAATTCACTGGCGGCGCCCATTTCTGTCTACCTTGTTCGACCGGTCACGGGAATATCGGGGAGCGCGTGCGCTCAACCGACCTTGAAGCCCGACACCGAGGATTTCAGTTCCTGCGCCAGGTCCGCCAGTTGCCGCACCGAATCCGCGGTTTGCCGCGTACCGGCGGAAGTCTGTTCGTTGACGCGCAGCATTTCCTCCATGTTGCGCGCCACCACCTGCGCCGATTCCGCCTGCGTCGAGGTGGTGACGGAAATATCCTCGATCAGTTCGGACAGGCTGCGCGACACGCGGCCGATTTCCGACAGCGCCTGGCCGGCCGCGTCCGACAGGCGCGCCCCCTCGACCACGCCCTGGGTGGACTTTTCCATCGCCGATACGGCATCCTGGGTGTCGGTCTGAATGGTCTTGACGATCGCCCCGATCTGCTTGGTCGCTTCGGCCGAACGTTCGGCCAGGCGCTGCACCTCCTCGGCCACCACGGTGAAGCCGCGGCCTGCTTCGCCGGCCGAGGCGGCCTGGATCGCGGCATTGAGGGCCAGCACGTTGGTTTGCTCGGTGATGTCGGAAATCAGTTCGACGATCTCGCCGATCTCCTGCGAGGATTCACCCAGCCGCTTGATGCGTTTCGACGTTTCCTGAATCTGTTCGCGAATCTCGTTCATGCCGGCGATCGAGTTCTGCACCGCGCCCATGCCCTTCTCCGCCGCTGACAGCGAGCGCCGCGCCACCTCGGCACTTTCGCGCGCACCGCGCGACACCTGGCCGATGTCGCCTGCCATGCGCAGCACCGAATCGCCGGTCTGGCGGATCTCGCCGGACTGCCGGTCTTGCGCGGAAAGCAGCTCGGCCGAGGTCTTCTGCGCCGATTCGGACGCCAGCGACACCTGTGCGGTCGCCTGATTGATGCGCAACACGACGTTGCGCAATTCCTCGATGGTGAAATTGACCGAATCGGCGATTGCGCCGGTGATGTCTTCGGTCACCGTGGCCTGCACGGTGAGGTCGCCATCGGCCACTTCGGCCAATTCGTTCATCAGCCGCAGAATCGCCGCCTGATTCTGGTTGTTGACCTGCTTGGCCTCGTTTTCCTCGCGCTCCACGCGCGCCCGTTGCGCACCCTGGTCGGTGCGATAGACCATGAACATCAGCGCCAGCGCCGCGATCGCCACCAACGCAAGCAGGGCCATCACGTAAAAGTTGATGGAGCGGCCGTCAAGGTCCTTCTGGTAGCCGGTTGCCAACGCGGATAGCGAATCCTTGAGTTTTTCGTTGTCGACGAAGATCCGTTGCGCCGACTGCTTGGCGTTGACCAGGCGCTGCATGTTGCCGAGGATGCCGGAAACCGCCGCCTGATACGCGGAGAACGCGCGATCAAGTTCGGCCAGACGTTCCTTCAGCTCGGGATCGCTGGCCGCGGACAGGCGCAGGCTGTCGCTGCCCTTGGTGAGCGCGGCCAGCAGGTCGCGAAAGGTGTTGGTGTCCTTGCCGAGCAGAAACGCCACCTCCGGGTCGATCGCCTCGCCGGCCAGGAGCGCGTTGGCGTTCTTCGACGTTCGCTGCGTCAGCATCACCAATTGGGCACTGGCGGCCAGTTCGCGCGAATTGGCCCCGGCCGCCAATTTCAGCGCGGCAACCTGTTCGGCCAGTTCGAGCAATTGCGGATTGTTGGCGTTGATGGCGCGAATCGACGCGCCCAGCTGGATCAGGTTTTTCTGCTGCTCGATCACTACCGCGGCGTTCTTTTCGGTTTTCTCCCACTCCTGTTTCACCGCCGTCAGCAACGGCACGATGCGCTCCGGTGTCTGCACTTTCCGCTCGCCTTCACCGGAGAGCGCCTGCAGGTTTATGGCGATCTTGTCGCGGCTTTCGACCAGTTGCTGAAACGCCTGCGGATTGCCGAGCACCGCATTGGGCACCGCCTTGGCCAGACGCTGCGAATGCATCAGCGTATCGCCGGTGGTAGCCACACCAGCGGTTGCCTGATTGGCCTCGCTGAAGTCCTTGAAGATCACGATCGCGAGAATCGCGAATGCAGCCACCAGGATCAGCGCCAGTACCGAATACTGGCGTTCGGCCGGCAGATGGCCGATCAGGGGCAACGGTTTGCGCATTGCAAGCGCAAACGCACCGGTCTCCTGCTCGGCAACCGTATTGCCATCGCCGCTTCCGGCTTGCTGCTGCCTGGCCGCGGGCCACTTGAACGAAAATGCCATGCTTCCTCCTGCGATGGGCCACCTGTGGCGACCAACGACTTGCATACTGCGCCGATTCGGCGTTGCTCCGCACCAACGGCGTCGCCGCGCGCTAAATCCCTACCTGCAAAAACTCCGGCAACGCCACCAGGCGCGCCAGCTTCAATTCACGCCATTGAAACCCGGCCTGATCCGTCCAGCGGCCCCCCTCCCACGACGCACGCTCGCCATCGGCCGCGACTGCGGTGAAGTCGCGCGGATTGCGCAAGCCCAGCATGCGCGACACCATCAGCGCGACATTGATGCCGAGCCGCGCATTGACCAGTACCAGGCGGTTCTCCGGGCCACGCGGCGTGCCGTAGCCGGTGGCGAAGCCTGAAAAATCGATCACGTTGACCAGCGAGCCGCGCGCGTTGGCCAGCCCGACGTACCACGGCTTGGTCAGCGGCACCGGCGCCACGGTCGGCATCGGCATGATCTCTCCGGCTTCGGCCAAGTCGATCAGCCACAACACCGAGCCGCACTGCACGCCCAGGCGCGCGGTCGACGCCGGCTCGACCTTGGCGCCCGCCAAACGGTGCGCAAGGTCCTGCTGGAACTGCCGAAGGCTTGTCTTGGTGGCCACAGTGTCGTAAGCAGCGGTCAGCGATCAGCCGAGCTCGGCGATTTTCTTGAGCAGCTCATCGGCATCGACCGGCTTGACCAGATAACCCTTGGCACCTTGCCGCACTCCCCAGATCTTGTCGGTTTCCTGGTCCTTGGTGGTGCACATGAAGATCGGAATGTGCGCGGTCTCCGGCGAACGCGCGATCTGGCGCGTGGCCTGGAAGCCATTCAGGCCCGGCATCACCACATCCATCAGGATCAGGTCGGGTTTGTCGGCGTTCGCACGGGCCACCGCCTCCTCGCCATTCTCGGCGGTGACGACTGAATAACCCTTCTTGACCAGCAGTTCCTGCAGAAAAAAACGTTCGGTGGGACTGTCGTCAACCACCAGGATTTTCTTGATCGGCATGCTGCTTTCCTGTCGATGAATGGCGGACGTTACTGCCGTGCGGCCGCGTGCACACCCACGGTCTTGAGCAGACTATCCTTGGTGAATGGCTTGGTCAGGTACTCGTCGGAACCGACCATGCGACCGCGCGCGCGGTCGAACAGGCCATCCTTCGAAGACAACATGATGACCGGCGTTTCGCAAAATCTCGCGTTCTTCTTGATCAGCGCGCAGGTCTGGTAGCCATCGAGCCTGGGCATCATGATGTCGCAAAAAATCACGTCGGGCGCATGATCGGTGATCTTCGCGAGCGCATCGAAACCGTCCTCGGCAAGAATGACCTGACAACCCGCCTGCACAAGGAAAATTTCCGCGCTGCGTCGGATCGTATTGGAGTCATCGATCACCATTACCTTGACCCCGGCCAGTTTCGATACTTCAGCCATCGGCTTTCAGCCCTTGATTTCTGTCCGTCAGACACGGCAACCTGCAGACTGGCCGCAACCGCAACACCGACGGTCGCCTTGAAGCAACAAGTATAACTGCGCGCACGAAAAAATCGTGAGCCCGCTCGAAGAGCGTGCGCAATCAGCTTGATTCAAAACAACTTTTTTGGCGTCCAAGTTGCCGGCAGGACTTCGCAGGCACGGCCTCTGTTTGCGGCGCTCAGATCTCTACCAATTCAAAATCTTCCTTGCGCGCACCGCATTCGGGGCAGGTCCAGTTGATCGGGACATCCGCCCAACGGGTGCCTGCCGCGATACCTTCGTCGGGCGCTCCAGCGGCTTCATCGTAAACCCAGCCGCAAATCAGGCACATCCATGTCTTGAATTCGTTTTCCATAAATCAGGTGAGTTGATGGCAGCAAGGGATGCCGCCGCGCGGCGCCGATCGGCGCCTTCGCGGCGCTCGCGAAAACCTTGCTGCGCAGGTGTATATCGGCCAATCCGATAGAATCTGAATCATAACATTCACGCCCGCCCCTCCCGCCACCAAAGTCCCGGTCGCCCCGCGGCGCTGCGGCATGCCCGATGCGGCCATTGCATGCCCCCAATCCAGCCCACCCCACCTTTGGTCTTGTCTTTCGCCGGCTCCGACCCGACCGGCGGCGCCGGCATTCAAGCCGACATCATGACCATCGCCAGCCTCGGCTGCCATCCGCTGACAGTGATCACCGCCATCACCGTGCAGGACAGCGAGCGGGTCGGCGCGGTCAACCCGGTCGATGCCGACTGGGTGGAAGACCAGGCGCGCCAGGTGCTTGAAGACATGACTGTCAGCGCCTTCAAGATCGGGCTCCTGGGCAGTGTTGAAAATATCGCGGTGATCGCCGAAGTGGTCTCCGACTATCCCGACATACCGCTGGTGCTGGACCCGGTGCTGGCCGCCGGCAATGGCGACGACCTGGCCAATGAGGAATTGATCGCGGCGATACGCGAACTGCTGATTCCGCAGACCACCGTGCTGACGCCCAACAGCATCGAGGCGCGGCGCCTGGTAGCGGCCGATTTCGCCGGCGACGACCCGGCGCTGGATGATTGCGCCTATCGCCTGCTGACCCTGGGCTGCGAGTACGTGCTGGTGACCGGCACCCACGAAAACACCGCCCAGGTGGTCAACTGGCTGTACGGGCCGGTCAGGCACGGCGAGCAGTTGCGCGATGAGGAAAAGGATACGCTTACCGTCGGCCTGGTGCGCAGCGATGCCTGGACCCGCCTGCCAGGCAGCTATCATGGCTCGGGCTGCACCCTGGCCTCGGCGATCGCCGCCATGCTTGCCAATGGCCAGGATGTTCCGGCGGCGGTGCGCGAAGCGCAGGAATACGCCTGGAACGCATTGAAGTACGGCTTCCGGCCCGGCATGGGCCAGTTCATTCCCGACCGCTTTTTCTGGGCCCGCCGCGCTGGCGAGGAGGAAGAATGAAGGCCACGACAATCCGCGGGCTGTATGCCATCACGCCCGACTGGACCGACAGCGCACGCCTGTTCAAGGCGGTGCTGGCGGCGCTGGCCGGTGGGGCACGCGTGCTGCAATATCGCAACAAGAAAGCGAAGCCGGCATTGCGGCTCGAACAGGCTCTCGGTTTGTCGGCCCTGTGCGGCAAGGCCGGCGCCATCTTCATCGTCAACGACGATGTCGAACTCGCCCTCGAAGTCGACGCCGACGGCGTGCATCTGGGTGAGACCGATGGCGACATCGCGCGCGCGCGCAAGCGCATGGGCCCGGGCAAGCTGATCGGCGCCTCCTGCTACAACCGGCTCGAACTTGCCGCGCCAGCGCTGGCCGCCGGTGCCGATCATCTCGCCTTCGGCAGCGTGTTTGCCTCCTCGACCAAGCCGGGCGCCGTGCGCGCGCCGCTCGAACTGTTCGGCCAGGCGCGTCCTCTGTCGGCGCCGCTGGTCGCCATCGGCGGCATCACCACCGACAACGCAGCGTCGGTGATTGCCGCCGGCGCCAGCGCGGTCGCGGTGATCGGCAACTTGTTCGATGCCGATGACATAGAAGGACAAGCGCGCATGTTTGCCGAATTGTTTTCCTGAAACAGCCGCCGTCGACCATAACGACGAGTCGTCAGGCTGCCCCACCCGCCCCCAATTCAACTCTCCCGCACTGACCGCCAAGGCGACACCCGGACCGACCCGCACCAAAAGCCTCGACCATTCCATCCACACGCACTACAGGCAAACCGCGATGACCAGCAAAAACGAAGCACTATTCACCCGCGCCCAGGACATCATCCCGGGCGGCGTCAACTCCCCGGTGCGGGCCTTTCGCTCGGTCGGCGGCACGCCACGCTTCATCACCCGCGGCGACGGCCCGCACGTCTGGGACGCCGACGGCAAGCGCTATGTCGACTACATCGGCTCGTGGGGCCCGTTGATCCTCGGTCACGCGCACCCGGCGGTGATCAAGGCAGTGCAGGACGCAGCCGCGCGCGGCCTGTCGTTCGGCATGCCGACCGAAGGCGAGGTCGAGATCGCCGAACTGGTGTGCCAACTGGTGCCGTCGATGGAGCGGGTGCGCTTCACCAGTTCCGGCACCGAAGCGGCGATGACCGCGATTCGCCTGGCGCGCGGCGCCACCGGACGCGCCAAGTTCGTCAAGTTCGAAGGCTGCTACCACGGCCATGCCGATGCCTTGCTGGTCAAGGCCGGCTCGGGCCTCTTGACCCACGGCTACCCGTCGTCGGCCGGCGTGCCGCCGGAAGTCACGCAACACACCCTGGTGCTCGACTACAACGACACGCAGCAACTCGAAGACCTGTTCAAGGCGCAGGGCGACGAGATTGCCGCGGTGATGGTCGAACCGGTTGCCGGCAACATGAACCTGGTGCCGGGCAAACCGGAGTTTCTGCAAACCATGCGCCGGCTGTGTACCAAGCACGGCGCGGTGCTGGTGTTCGATGAAGTGATGAGCGGTTTTCGCGTCGCCTTGGGCGGTGCGCAAAGCCTGTATGGCATCACCCCGGACGTCACCGCCCTGGGCAAGGTGATCGGCGGCGGCCTGCCGGTGGCCGCGCTCGGCGGCCGGCGCGACATCATGGAACACCTGTCGCCGCTGGGCGGCGTGTACCAGGCCGGCACCCTCTCGGGCAACCCGGTGGCGGTGGCCTCGGGCCTGGCCACCCTGCATGAAATCCGCAAGCCGGGCTTCTACGAAAACCTGGGCCGGGTCACGCGCGACTTCTGCGAGCGATTCACCGGCGCCGCGAATGAGGCCGGCGTGCCCTTCTGTGCCAACTCGGTCGGCGCCATGTTCGGCGTGTTCGCCCGCGCCACGCCGCCCACGTCCTATGCCGAAGTGATGCAGTCGGACAAGGAGTTGTTCAACCGTTTTTTCCACCTGATGCTGGAGGCTGGCGTTCACTTCGCACCCTCCGCCTACGAGGCCGGGTTCGTTTCCAGCGCGCACGGGCCCGACAGCATCGACTTCACCATCGCGGCAGCGCAGGCGGCGTTTGCCAAATTGCAGGGGTAAGCTGTGGCACAACGCTGCCGCCCGTGCGGGCGCGGCGCGCATCACCGTTGATGAAGGACGATCACCCTGGTGAGCGCGGCCCGCTCGACAATGCACTCGCTGCTGCCCATCGCGAAATCACGGCACACACCCGGCCGCCGTTCGTAAATCCGGCACAGCATGGTGTCGCGGTCGAGCGCCGCGCACCAGCCGTCATCGGCCCGCGTCATCACCTGCCCGCCCCAGGCATCGGTTTCAACGAAGGCCGGCGGCGGATCGTCGTCACCCATCAGGATCACCTCCAGGTGGCAACAGCAGGCCTTGCAGGAGGCGCAGGTGATGGCGGGGTCGATGTCGGTATTGATCACTGGCGACGCGTGAGCCGAAGCGAATCCATCAACTCTGGCCGAGGAAGTCTACGAGCGTCGAATTCGTGACGGGAAGACCGATCAGACGACTCCTGCCATCTCACGGGCGCCGAAACGGTCATGCCGCGACCAGCGATCCCGATTTATCTCTTGCGGCAGCGGGCTTGCGGGCAACAGGTCGCCGGACGGAATGCACCGATATATTTCCAGAGCCGCTTTTGGTCGCGCACGGCCGGATTGTGATTTCCACGTCATGGTTGAGCGCGGTCAGAAACTCCATCAAACGTTCGACCGAAAAATTGTCCAGCCGATAATTCATCAACGCCGATACCTTTGGCTGCGGAATTGCCAACAGCACTGCAATCTCGCGCTGCTTAAGCGCGAGTCGTTCAAGAAGTTCGTTGACGGCAAGTGCCAGGCGCGTCTTGATCTGGCGTTCGGCGGCATCTGCATAACCCAAGTCCGCAAAAACATTGCTTGTGCCACGTGTAATCGTGCTCATTGCGATCCTCTGCTTTCATGGTCGGCCAGCGCACGCTTCAAACGCTCGCCAATCAACTTGACGTCCTCTTGCGGAGTCTTGATCCCGGACTTCGACTTCTTCTGAAACGCGTGCAGCACATAGATCACCTCGGCAAAACGGACGGTATTGACTGCCCGGAAGGTATCGCCACGATGATCTTCCACCACCTCGAAGACTCCCGGACCGTCACCCTTCCAGGGTTTGGCGTTCGGATGCTTCGCACCAAGCTGAGCCAAGCCCAGCGCATAGCCCATCTCATTCTGGACTTCTTCAGGGAAGGCCTGATAGTCCTTCTTCGCCGAAGCCACCCAATGCAATGGCTTTTCCCGCCGAGTGCCCAGGTTAACTTTCACCATGAACAATTATACCAAGACAGGGATTTAATTCAATCCGCGGAGTACCGACGTACTGACCATTTGTCGCCTGCATTTCTCCCCGACGCATCGGCGACTTGAGCGGTGACGCGGGGGTGGCGGCGCGCTGTGATGTGAAGCGTCCATCGCTGCAACTTTTCTGTTTGACGGGGTGCAGGCATCAATCCGCTTTGCGCCCGGATTCTTGCCGAAGCTGCGAGTCTGCGCTTGCCTGACTTTCTCAATCAACCTTGATCTTCGCCTCGCGCACTACCCGGCCCCACACCGCAAAGTCGTTCCTCATCGCGGCGGCAAAAAGTTCGGGACTCGTATCCACGCTTTGCAGGCCGATATCGTTGATGCGCGCCTGTACGTCGGGCAGCTTGAGAATCCGCGCGACCTCGGCCCCCAGTTTGGCCGTCACTTCCCGCGCCACATTGGCCGGCAGCAACATGCCGAACCATCCGGAGGGCTCGAAATCCTTGATGCCCTGTTCGGCGAACGTGGGCACATCCGGCAACGCCGGGTAGCGGCGGCTGCCGGAAATCGCCAGAAACTTCATCCGCCCGGAAGCGATGTGGGCGCGCGCCGAGGTCAGGTCGATAAACCCGGCCGGCACCTGCGCCCCCATCAAGTCGGTCGCCAGCGGCGCACCGCCCTTGTAGGGAATATGCGTCATCTTCAAGCCGGTCTGCAGATTGAACAACTCGCCATGCAGATGGGAAGTGGTGCCGGTGCCGAAGGAGCCGTAGCTGAAACGCTGCGGTTCGGCACGCGCCAGTGCGACGAACTCGCGCAACGAATTGGCAGGGGAGTTGGCCGGTACCGCGAACAGGTTCGACGAAAGCGCCAATTGCGCCACCGGCGTGAAGTCCTTGAACACGTCGTAGGGCAGCTTCGAATTCAGGTGCGGCATCTGCACCAGGGTGGTGATGCCGATCAGCACGGTGTAACCGTCGGGCGGTGCCTTGGCCACCAGATCGTTCCCCAGGATGCCGCTGGCGCCGGCGCGATTCTCGACCACCACCTGCTGGCCCCAGGCCTCGGTAAGCTTGGCGCCGATCATGCGCGCAATGATGTCGGTGCCGCCGCCGGCCGGATACGGCACGATGAAGCGGATCGCCTTGTTGGGATAGGTCTGGGCCTGAACGCTGCCGGCGGCGAACGGGAGCAAGGCCAGCGCCAGCAGTAACCGTGCAATGAAAAATTTGGAGGCAAGCACTTGTGTCTCCGATTGGCGTTTCTGGTTTGTCGCGGATTCTATCCAGCCGACCCGCCAAGAAACCGGATTTGCCCCGACATGGTTGTTGGCAATGCCCGACCCGACTGCCGGCCAGTGCAGGCGTCCAGACAAAAATGCAGGTGCTATTGGGCCCGACGGTGGTGGCGGCGCTAACGACACCCGCTAACGGAGTTAAAAAACGTATACTCCAATTACAAGATTATTGCATTTACCCTTTATATTAGGCATCACTAGTGTCCAAAACAGATAGAGGAGTTGGGTCGTCCCAAGGTGTAGGGTGACGTCAAGGCCGCCCACCAGATGCACTTCGCTCCAGGCACCATCGTGGTCGATGATCGAGGCTATAACGAGTATCGGCTGTTTGCCAACTGGACCGATGGCGGCGTCTTCTTTGTCACCCGCATGAAGGACAACGCCCTGTACGAGGTGGTCGAGGAACGCGAACCGCCGAAAAACCGCAACATCCTCAAGGATCAGGTCATCCGGCTTACCGGCACCGGCGCGCAGGAGAAGTGCCCGCACTTGCTGCGCCGTATCGAGGCGGTGCGTGAGGACATCTTCAAGCTGCCGCTGGGGTTTGTCGGCAATCGTCAACTGGATTTCGCCACCTCGGTGGAAAACGAGTGGCTATGCCTGAAGTTGCTGGATGCCTACGGGCTGGCGGCCGCACCGGCGGAAATCGCCACGTTCGAGGACCAGAAATGCCTGGTGGTCGAGCGCTTCGACCGGGTGCTGCATTCCTCGGCAAAGTATTGGCTCCGGCTGGCCCAGGAAGACCTGTGCCAAGCCACCGGAACCCCAGGCATGCGCAAGTACGAAAAGGACCGCGGTCCCGGCATCCTGGACCTGGTGGCGCTGCTGCGGCATTCGGAGAATCCGGGCGACATCGAACGATTCCTCAAAACGCAGGTGCTGTTCTGGATGCTGCGCGCGACCGACGGGCACGCCAAGAATTTCAGCATCGCCATCAAAGCGGGCGGCCGCTATTGCCTGACACCAGCCTACGACGTCTTGTCGGTGTGGCCTTTCGTGGGCACGAAAAAAGGCCAGATTCCGCCGCAGAAGGTGACGCTGGCCATGGCCTGGAGCGGCAAGACCAGGCACTACCACGCCGACAGCATCCAGGTGCGCCACTTCATCGAGACCGCGCGGCGCTGCGGATTCGGCGACGAGATGCCTGGCGTGCTGCGCGCCCTGGCCAACCGGACAAAAATAGCGGTGGAATCGGTCGCGGCCCGCTTGCCAGATGGATTCCCGGCGGAGATTGCCGAAAGCATTTTCAAGGGACTTCTCGACACCGCCGAGTTCCTGGCGGCCGGACTCGACGAACTGAGGCTTTAAGAAGCGCACCCTGGCCCGGACGGCCACCGATGCAACCTGGAAAGGCTGCTTCGCGTAGACCCGGCGCAACATTTTTTTCTTCTAAAGACGATTCGGGCACGGAACTCTCGCCACAGGGAATTTCAATTCGAACCAGGCCCCAATGGCACTAAATAGAAGGTGGGCACCTGATTGTTGGTTACAATTTTCCTTGAGGCACATACTCGGCCAAACGCTCCTGGGAAATCAATTGGAACCTCGCCCGTTTTTCCTCCTGGTTTTTCCTCCCAGTCGCCAAAGCCGAAACAGCGCTTCGTCGTGCAAATACTCGATTACCATGCCTGCGCAAGCTGGTCGCTGACGGCGAGGTCTGATGACTACCGCGCCACTCCTTCCGCTGGAAGCGATCACGCAACGCATCGTCGTGCTACGCGAGCAGAAGGTATTACTGGACTCCGACCTGGCAACCCTCTACGGCGTCGAGACCCGCCGCCTCAATGAGCAGGTGCGCCGCAATCAATCGCGGTTTCCAGAGGATTTCATCTTCGAGGTGTCCGCTGCTGAGTTCGCCAACTTGAAGTCGCAATTTGCGACTTCAAGTTGGGGCGGTCGTCGCAAGTTGCCGCTGGCGTTCACCGAGCATGGCGCGATCATGACCGCGACCGTGCTCAACACGCCGCGCGCGGTCGAGGTCGCGGTTTATGTGGTGCGCGCTTTCGTGCGCCTTCGCGAGCTGGCGGCAACCCACAGCGAACTCACCAAGCGGCTCGACGAACTGGAACAGAAGACCGAGGCGATGGCCATGCGGCAAGAGACCTTCACCCGCAGCACGCGCATTCAGCTCAAGCAGGTCTTCGACGCGCTGCGCGAACTGATGACACCGCCAGATCCGAAGAAGCGGCCTATCGGCTTCGTCATACCGGACGAGCCGCCAGTGAAAAAATAACGCAGCAGCACCGCGCAACGCGGCTGCAAACTGCGACGGCGGCATGGCCGGCGTTGAGATGGGGGTTTTTATTCTTTCAAGGACTATTCGTATGCAGTGCATTCACCACTTCGAATTTAAATTCGATCCTGACCCCTTTGCTCGAACCAATATTAAGCTCGATTTGGGTAGGGCTGCAGGTATTGATGCCACCGGCCAACCTGATTGGATCTGATTGGACGTAGATGACACCGGCCATGTCTTCCGCGTAGTTGCGGGCATTTTTCCCAGACGCATCAGCGGCCTGAGCTGCGAAGACGAAGACGGCACCCAGTGGTCGGTAACATATTTTCGTAGGGGCGCATTTTCATCGACGCTCCTGCGGAAATCAATTCGATCCCGCGCCCCTTTTTCTCGATGGAAAGTTCCGTTGCTTTTCTTAGCGAGTTGTCGGAGGAGGAGGTGGGCAAAACTGACGTCTCTTGAAATACTCCGCGTTTTGCTCGCTCTTCGCGGTACCCAGTCCTTGGCGGAACATTTCCTCTAACGGAATGGCAACAAAACCAAAGCAATCATCCAAGTTGAAATCGGGATGCATCCGGCGTGCAACCGCCATGAATATCTCGAACGCCTTTTCGTAGTTCACGGGGGTCCCTATCCCACGAAGATGCATCCATCCAACCGGGATACTGGCTTCGCTGCCGTGCTCAGCAAGTGCTGCCTTGCGAAACCAATCAAAGGCTTTCTTTTCGTCTGGCTTCGGATGAAAGAAGGCGCACCCGAAATTGGCGTTGGGAGTCGTTAGAGGAAAGCCAAACTTCGCGCGCCGTCCATCTTCGAGGAAGTTTCCCAAATATGCGCACGCGGTTTGGTACATTGCTTGACGGTCGCCTAGCCAAGCTGCTTTCTCGTCAAGCGCCAGTTGTGTCGCTCGATCTCCGCGACGCCCTGCCGCCTTTGCTAGCTCAAGAATCGCGGGAAGGTGGTCGAGATGCGCGGCGAGTTCGTAGGTTTTGTAGACATCATCTTCAAACTCGAATCGATACATAAGAGGCACGAGCAACACCAACGATTCTGCTTGCTTTGCCGCATGCAATCCCTTAGCAAGTATCTGCAGTACCTTTTGCGCATCTTCTCGGGCTACGCTACGAGTGAATGGCGGCAATCTTTGCATCATGGCCTGCCGCCAGACTTCAAATTCATCCACACGGCGAGACGCGACTATTGCTTGCAGATCGTCTACAAGCGCGCCACGGTTTCCAGCCAAATATGCCGTGTATGCCGTGTCGAAGTCCGCGCGGCAGGTCGGTATGCACGCCGCGGTGACGAGGATGACGCCAGCCAGGCGCCTTGCCAACATGACCATGCTTGCTGCTTTGATGTGCATGAAGCGCTCCTTTCACGCAAGGGTTGAGCGTGCGGCGGTTGGGACCGGTACTTGTGCCGGTGTCACGAACGCATGATGCGATGCCCTATACGAATCCAAGCGGTTGCCACACACCGGCGGCACGCATGATCGAGCCGAACTGCGAATCAAACATCTCGGTGCCCGACACACCGCTCACCGGCTGTTCCTTGCGCATGTGCAGTATCGAGCCGTCGCGCCCGACCGCGCGTACCTCGGCAATCGCCACCTTCAGCGCGGGGTCGGCGACGAGCCGTGCGCGGCAGCGGTCAAGGCCGATGGTGGCCAACGCGCAGGTGACCATGGTGTTGACATTGCGCGGGTAGAGCGCCGCGATGCCGCGGGCCGGGCCGTTGTAGACGACGGTCTCGCCCTTGATCTGTACTGTGTCGTACCCCGACTCGCTGAAGTCGATGTTGGCCGGGTTCTTGTAGAAGGTGATCTCGACCTCGGCCCACATGTGGCGTGATTCGAACAGGTTGTCGGTACCCATCAGGGCGCCATGCGGAATCAGGAGGCGGTGGCCGGATTGCGTTGCTTGTCGTGTCAGCCGGTCGAGCAAGGCTTGGTCGGCCAGCGCGGTCACAGACAGCGGCAGGTAGTCGGCGTGCGCGAGGATGGCCTCGCCCCATTGGCGCGTGTAGTCGGGGTGGGCCATCTCTACCACCAGGTCGCAGCGGCGCCCGGGCATGCCGGCCAGGTCGTCAAGAATCAGGTCGCGCGGAACCTCGGCCAGCTTCGCTTGATCGCGGTTGTGGACGAATGCGACTTCGAGGCCCAGTTCCGGTTGCGCTTGAAGGCGGCGGTAGACCTGCGCGCCAATGAAGCCGAAGCCGATCAGCCCGATGCGCCGCGCCGGCCGGTTGCTCATTGCAGGGTCCAGCCTGACGCCTTGACCAGCGGCTCCCAGTAGCGGGTATCGGCGGCCATCACTTCGGTCATCGCGGCCGGTGAACCCGCGGTCGGCTCGAACACCAGCTTTTGCATGCGCTCGCGCATCTCGGCATGCGCCAGCGCCCTGACCAGCGCTGTGTTGAGGCGCTCGATCACCGGGCGCGCGGTTCCGGTCGGGGCGAACAAGCCTAGCCAATAGTTGAGGTCAAGCTTGTAACCCTGTTCGGCGAAAGTCGGCACATCGGGAATCTGTGCCACGCGGCGCGGGTCGATCACGCCGATGATGCGCAGCTTGCCGGCGGCGTGGTGCTCGAGAAAATCGCCCAGCGCGGTGGTGCCGGCGGCGATCTGGCCGCCAAGCAGGTCTTGCACCAGCGGCGCCGAGCCCTTGTAGGGCACGGTGGTCAATGCAACGCCGGTTTCGCGCGCCAGCGCCTGCATGCCGAAATGCGGCTTGCTGCCCGGCGCCGGAATGCCGATGTTGGCCAGTGCCGGGTTGGCGCGCGCCCAGGCCAGGTATTCGGCGAAGTTCTTCACGCCCAGGTTGCTGCTGACGGCGAAGGCGCCGACATAGCGTGCCACCGGGCCGACCGCCGTCAGGTCGCGCACAGGGTCATAGCCCGGGTCCTTCAAGGTCAGCGGCACCACCACCATGGTGTGGTCGGGCGCGAGCATCAGGGTCTTGCCGTCCGGGTTCGCGCTTTTCAGCGCCTGGGCGGCCAGTTGGCCACCGGCGCCGACGCGGCTTTCAACCACCACCGGCAAGCCGAGATCGTCCTTGATGCGGTCGGCCAGCAGGCGCGCCACCACGTCGATGGTGCCGCCGGGAGGAAAGCCGACCAGGATGCGAATCGGCGCGCTCGAGGCCTGTGCTCGGAGCGCGCCGGGCAGGCTCGCAAGCAATGGCGCGGCGGCCATGGTGAGCAAAAGTTTGCGGCGATGGTTCATGGCGGGATTAGTCCTCGTTAAACCGGAATCGCGGGAGCCCGGGGGATTGTTCAGTTGGTTGCGACGCTGCGAGACTGGTGGCGGCTTTTCAGCCTGCTTCCAGTATATTTAGTTTCATCGATCGCTCCTTGCCTGCGCGATGGTCGACTTGCACGCGGCGCACCGCGCCCGCCATCGCGCATTTGCCAATCCCTTTCTTCAATCATGGAGGCCTTGATGGCTGATATCAAAATCCTCAACCCCGACGTGCTCGGCAAGCCCCTCGGCCAATACTCGCAAATCACCCGCGTCAAGGCCAGCGAATACCTGTTCATCGCCGGCCAACTATCCGCCGATCGTGCCGGCAATGTGGTCGGCGTTGACGATTTCGACGCGCAATGCGTGCAGGTATTCGCCAACCTTGGTGCGGCGCTGGCCTCGCAGGGCGCGGGCTTTGGCAACATCGTGCAGTTCACCACCTACCTGGTGCATTCGCAGGACATTCCGAAATTCATGAGCTACCGCCTGCGCGAATTTCCGCGCATGTTCCCGAACGGCGCCTATCCGCCGAACACGCTGTTGATGGTCGACCGGCTGGTGCAGGAACCGTTTCTGGTTGAGGTGCAGGCCATCGCTGCGCTTTAGCCGACAAAAGTGAAAACCTACTTTTGTCGGGACCTCGCTAGTACGAAATCACCGGCGGAGCCGGCTGATTTCGCTTTTTAACGGCCACGAAAAACCGCCGCCTACTTCAGCAGGAACAGGCTGGCCAGCCCCAGGAAAATCAGGAAGCCCAGCGTGTCGGTGGCGAAGGTCAGGAGCACCGAGCTGCCGACTGCCGGGTCACGGCCCATGCGATAGCGCACCATCGGCACCAGCATGCCGATGGCGGTGCCGACCAGCAGGTTGAGCAGGATCGCCGCCATCATCACCAGCCCCAATCCAGGCAGCTTCGAGATCGCCCAGGCGAACACACCGGCGGCCAGTCCGCCGGCCACCCCGATGATCATCGCGGTCGAGATTTCCTTGCTGACCAGGCGCCACATGTTGGCGCGCGTGATCTGCCCCAGGGCCAGCGCGCGGATGATCAGGGTCATGGTCTGGTTGCCTGAGTTGCCGCCGATCCCGGCGACGATCGACATCAGGAAGGCCAGCATCACGATCTGGCTCACCGTGCCCTCGAAGCGCGAGGCCACATAGCTGGCCACCCCTGCGGTGCACAGGTTCAACATCAGCCAGGGCGCGCGGTTCTTCACCGATTTCGAGATCGGCGCGAAGATGTCTTCCTCCTCGCGCAAGCCGGCCTTCGACAGCACTTCTTCTTCCTGCGCATCGCGGATGAAATCGACCACCTCGTTGACCGTCACGCGGCCGACCAGGCGGTTGTCGGCATCGACCACCGGCGCCGACACCAGGTCGTAGCGCTCGAAGGCCTGCGCCGCCTCCGACGCTTCGTCCCACGGATTGAGCGACAGCATGTCGGTGGTCATCACCGCGCCCACCAGGGCGTCGGCGTCGGTCACCAGCAGGCGGTTGATCGGCAGCACGCCCTTGAGCACCTCGTCGCGGTCGACCACGAACACCTGGTCGGTGTGGTCCGGCAACTCATCGAGCCGGCGCAGGTAGCGCAGCACCACCTCCAGCGTGACGTCATCGCGCACGGTGACCATCTCGAAATCCATCAACGCGCCGACCGCGTCGTCCGGATACGACATCGCCGAGCGCAACTGCTCGCGCTCTTCCTGCGTGAGACCCTCACGCACTTCCTGGATGACCTCGGCCGGCAGGTCGTCGGCGATGTCCGCCAGTTCATCGGTATCGAGGGTCTCGGCGGCCGCCACCAGCGAGGCGCGATCCATGTTCTCGATCAGCGTCTCGCGCACCGCGTCGGAGACCTCGACCAGAATCTCGCCATCGCGCTCGGCCGACTTGATCAGGTCCCAGACCGCGATGCGGTCGTCGCGCGGCAGTGCTTCGAGAATGTAGGCAATGTCGGCCGGGTGCAACTCCTCCAGGCGCGCTCCCAGCTTGGCCGTGTTTTGCCGGTAGACCAGGTTCTCCACCAGCTCATGCTTGTCCATGACCTGGTTGTGCACCACCGTTTCGACCAGGCGCGCGCGGCGCAACAATTCCTGGATTTCGATCAGCGCTTCCTGCGCCTGGTCGGGTTCCATCGGCTCGGCACGGGCCGCCGGCAGTTCCTTCCTGACCGCCGGTTCGACCGCGTCGTCTGGCGCCAGCGCCGGATCGACGCGCTCCGGTGCCGCACCGGCAATGCGCTCCTCACCCGCTGAAGGGTTGTCGAGATTGGGCGGGCGCGGATGGTTCATCGGAGCTGTTTCGCAGTGCCGCAATTTTAGGCGCTGACCGTTTGAAAGGCTATTCAAATTTGGTTCGCGGAAGACGCCTCGCAAAACGGCCACGGCGCGAACCCGCAAGCCCCGCCAACTGGTACTGCCACTCCGCTTCGAAGCCTGCGCATACGCGCCGCATGCAAATCAACAGGCGTATGATGATTCAACGGGCCTGGTCTTGCGGGCTTGGCAACCAGCGCCCACAACCACCCGATTGCCCTGGGGGTACCTGATGATGACGCTTCGCTTGCTGGCATCAACACTAGTCGCGCTTGGATGGCTGCTGGTCGCTCCGCTCGCCGCGGGACAGGAAAAAGTCGCCCGCGTGGGTTACCTGACCTGGTCCATCTCCGGTCCGTACAGTCAGGTCACACAGGCCGGCTTCGATGCCGGCCTGCGCGCCGAAGGCTTTGTCGAGGGGCGCAATCTCGCCATCCTGCGCCGCGCCGCCGACTACGACGCAGACCGCTTTGGGCCGCTCGCGCGTGAATTGTCGGCAGCCAAGGTCGACGTGTTTTTCGCCCCGGCGACCGTGATGGCCACCGCGGCATGGCGTGCCGCGCGCGACACGCCGATCGTCATTGCCACCATCCTCGACCCGGTCGAACTCGATTTCGTCAAATCGCTCGGACGCCCGGGCACCCGGGTGACGGGCGTCACCGCCATGACCAAGGAGTTGATCCCCAAACGGCTGCAACTGCTGCTCGAAACCGTACCGGGCATCAAGCGGGTCGCCGTCATCGTCGATCACGTCATGCGCGACTCCTGCAAGCAGGAAATCGATGCCCTGCAGGCGGCCGCCCGCACCCTGGGCCTGACCTTGTCGCTGGTGTATATCGATGGCCCCGATTCGGTCGGACCGGTGTTCGCCAAATTGCCGGCCACCGGCGTGCAGGCGGTGATCACCACCATCACCAGCACCCGCAACGGTCTCGAAAGGGAGTACGCCGCAGCGGCGCTGAAACATCGTCTGCCGTCGATGGCTGAGCTCACCTATGGCGCGGAGATGGGTGGACTGCTTGCCTACGGACCCGATTTCGGCGAAGTGTACCGGCGTGCTGGCACCTATGTCGGCAAAATCCTGAAGGGTGCCAAACCTGCCGACTTGCCGGTGCAGGAACCGACGCGATTCGAAATGGTGCTCAACTTGAAGACTGCCAAGGCGCTCGGCATTTCGGTTCCGCAGGCGATTCTGCAGCGTGCAGACCGGGTGATCGAGTGAAGCGCAGAACCTTCGCCCTTTCCTCCTTGGCAGCGGTATCGGTGCGCCCGCTGATTGCGCGCGCGCAACAACCGCAACCGCAGATCGCGATGCTGCAATTCAATGCGCCACCCGACAGCACTTTCGCGCGCAGCTTTCTGGCTGGGCTCGCGTCATTTGGCTACTCGGAGCCAGCATCGATAAGGCTCGATCGCGGCTACGCCAACGGTCGCAACGATATGGTGCAGCCGATGATCGACGCAGCGTTGCGGGCCAACCCGCGCGTCATCGTTACCATCGGACACGACCTCGCGATCGAAACCCGCGAGCGGGTACGCAACATTCCGATCGTGTCTGCCGGCAGCGAAGACCCAGTGGCCAACGGTCTGGCCGCGAGCCTCGCCCGCCCGGGCGGAAACGTGACCGGTGTCACCTTCATGTCGCCGGAACTGGCCGACAAACGCCTCGAGATACTTAAGGACGCACTGCCCGGATTGAGGCAAGTCGCCGTAGTGTGGGACCCCGGTCATTTCGATACCTACTACCAACAAATCGAAAAGGCCGCCGCCCATCTCGGCGTCACGCCGGTATCGTTCGAGGCACGCAGCCTGGCTGACCTTGAAGCCCAGATGCGGCGCCTGGATGACTTCGCGCGCCAGCGCGGCGTGCGGGCGATCTTCGTGGTGCCTTCGCGGCTGACCCTGTTTCACGGCCGCGCCATCATTACGGCCGCGCTCAAGCATCGGCTGCCGACGATGTCCGCCTACGGCGTATTCGCCGACGCCGGTGGCCTGCTGTCGTATGGCGCGAATATCGACGTTCTCATGCGCCGCGCCGCGGCGCTGACGGACAAATTGCTCAAGGGCGCCAACCCCGGCGATCTGCCCTTCGAGCGCGCCAGTCGCTTCGAACTGGCCGTCAATCTCAAGACCGCCACAGCGATCGGTGTGACAATTCCATCGACCATACTTTTGCGGGCGGACAGGGTCATCGAATGAGCGGGCCGTGTTCTTGTCGCACTCAACCATTGTCGGAGAAAGAATGCTTGCAAGGCGACGACTGCTCTTAGGCACCTGCGCCGCACAATTGACAATCCCGGGCCTTATTGGGGCGCAGCCAAAGACGCCGGTCCGGCGCATCGGCCTGATCCACGTCGGCAACGATCACGTACCGCCGTCGTACAAGCCGCTGCTCGACGGCATGCGCGCGCTGGGCTACGAGGATGACAAGAATATCCGCTACGACTTTCGCAACGTGCCCGACGACGGCGCCGCCGGCGAAGCAGCGCGCACTTTCGTGCGCGAAAAGTTCGACATGATCATCGCCTTTGATCAGGAAGCTTGCCTGGCGGCGAAAAACGCCACCGCGACCATCCCGATCGTGATGATCAACGCCACCAGTCCGATCGCTGGCGGATTCGCCAAGACGCTGGCGCGGCCGGGTGGCAACATGACCGGTTTTGCGGGCCGCGCCGAGTTGCCGGCGAAGGAACTGGAAATGCTGCGCGACATCGCGCCCAGGCTCAAGCGGGTCTTGCTGATCTTCGACTCACGCGATGCCGCATCGGTTGCATTGCGCGATGACTCGCGCATCGCCGCAAACAAACTCGGCATGACTCTGGTCGAGCGGGATGCCGGCGATCCTGCGGCACTGAAGGCTCTATTCGATAAGCTCAAGCGTGCCGATGCCGAAGCGGTGCTGATTACCTCCACCTCGGTCCGGCATCGATACCAGAAGCAGGTCCTGGCGCTGGCCACGGGCCACGGAATGGCGATGATCGGCAGCCGCAAAGACATGGTCGAGGCCGGCGCGCTGCTTTCCTACAGCTATGATTTCGCCAAGGTCGGGCGCCTGGCGGCCAGCCGCTATGTCGACCGCATCCTCAAGGGCACCAAACCGGGCGACCTGCCGGTCGAGGAGATGACCGAGTATCAGCTGGTGGTCAACCGCGGGGTGGCAAAGCGCCACGGCTGGACGTTCCAGGAGTCGGTCGTCCTGCGCGCCGAGCGCATCGTCGAGTAGGCAGGAACATCGCGTCGCGGGCCCGGGCATCATGGTCCGCGACGCACCCGGGTCAGGTCGCCGCCAGCGCCTGGTCGATATCGGCCACCAGATCATCGATGTGCTCGATGCCGATCGACAGCCGCACCATGTCTTCCGACACCCCGGCCTTGACCAGTTCGTCCGGCCCGAGTTGCCGATGGGTGGTCGACGCCGGATGGCACGCCAGCGACTTGCAATCGCCGATGTTGACCAGCCTTGTCACCAGCTTCAACGCGTCCTGGAATTTCGCGCCGCCCGCACGCCCGCCCTTGACACCGAAGGTGAGAATGCCGGACGCGCGGCCGCCCATGTATTTCTGCACCAGCGCATGGTCACGATGGTCTTCCAATCCGGCATAGTTGACCCAGCCGACCTTGGCATGGCCCTTCAGGTACCTGGCCAGGGCCAGGGTGTTGGCGCAGATCCGGTCCATGCGCAGCGCCACCGTTTCGATGCCCTGCATGATCATGAAGGCATTGAAGGGGCTGATGCAGGCGCCCATGTTGCGCAGCGGCACCACCCGCGCGCGCCCGATGTAGGCCGCCGCACCGAGCGCCTGGGTGTAGACCACGCCGTGGTACGACACGTCAGGCTCGTTCAAACGGCGATACCGGGCCGCGTGCTCGGCCCACGGGAACTTGCCGGAATCGACGATCATGCCGCCGATGGAATTGCCGTGCCCGCCCAGGTACTTGGTGAGCGAATGCACCACGATGTCGGCGCCATGCTCGATCGGCCGGCACAGGTAGGGCGAAGGCACGGTGTTGTCGATGATCAGCGGCACGCCGTGCCGGTGCGCGACGGCGGCGATGGCGGCGAAGTCGGTGATATTGCCCAGCGGATTGCCGATCGATTCGCAGAACACCGCCTTGGTGCGCGCATCGATCAGGCGCCCGAACGATTCCGGGTCACGGTGGTCGGCGAAGCGGGTGGTGATGCCCATTTGCGGCAGGGTATGCGCCAGCAGATTGTAGGTGCCGCCATACAGCGCGGTGGAAGCGACGATGTTGTCGCCGGCTTCGCTGATGGTCTGGATCGAATAGGTCACCGCCGCCTGGCCGGACGCCAGCGCCAGCCCGGCGATGCCGCCTTCAAGCTCGGCTACCCGCTTTTCGAGCACATCCTGGGTCGGATTCATGATGCGGGTGTAAATGTTGCCCGCGACCTTCAGGTCGAACAGGTCGGCGCCGTGCTGGGTATCGTCGAACGCGTAGGCGACGGTCTGGTAGATCGGTACCGCCACCGCGCGGGTGGTGGGCTCGGGAGAATAACCGCCGTGCACGGCGATGGTTTCAAATTTCATTGACGCCTCCGTTGGTTGGCCTGCAACAGGCAGCTTGACTATACCCAAGGTGGTGCGGCAAAACCACAGGCGGATGGATTGTTTCAACACACCGGGCCGAAGCGAGCGCCGGCTTAAACGTTCGCCCGCAAGGCCAGTACAATGAAATAGCGATCACGCCGCGAGTCGATCGCGGGCAAGGTGGCCCATCCGGTTTCCCGCCGCCCGCCACAGCCATCATCGCGATAGAAAGGGCTTCACCCTGCGTCTGCGCCTGTTCGTCAAGTATGCCGCGCTGATCGTTTTCCTAGTCGGCGGCGCGCTCGTCGCCAGCGGGGTGATCAGCCTCTACTTCGCATGGAACCAGAGCCGCGAATCGCTGTTTGCCCTGCAGCGCGAGAAGGCCGATGCTGCCGGCTACCGGATCGAGCAGTACATTCGCGAGATCGAACACGAAATCGGCTGGACCGCGTTGCCGCGTGTGGCCGAGGGCGGCGACGTGATGGACCAGCGCCGGATCGAATTCCTCAAGCTGCTGCGCCAGGCGCCGCAGATCACCGAAGCGACCTGGATCGACCGCGCCGGCAATGAGCAGGTGCGGGTGTCGCGCCTGGCGATGGATGCGGTCGGCCCGGCCACCAACCTGATGCGCGACCCGCGGGTGGTCGGCACCCAGGGCGGCGCCACCTGGTTTGGCCCGGTCACCTTCCGCAAGGACACCGAACCCTACATGGCCATCGCCCGCCCGGCCGGCGGCCGCGACGGCGGCACCACCGCGGTCGAGGTCAATCTCAAGTTCGTCTGGGACGTGGTGTCGCAACTGCGCATCGGCCGTGCCGGCATCGCCTATGTGATCGACGCCGAAGGCCATCTGGTGGCGCATCCCGACATCAGCCTGGTGCTGCAAAAGCTCGACTGGACCAGGCAATCGCAGGTGGTAGCCGCGCGCGAAGCCGGCCCGGAAAGCCAGACCCGGCACATCGAGGCGGTCAATCGCAGTGGCAAGGCAGTCCTAGTGGCGTTCGCGCGCATTCCCTCGCTCGACTGGCTGGTGATGGTCGAAGTGCCGCGCGAGCAAGCCTTCGAGCCGCTGCTGGCGACCCTGTATCGCACCCTTGGGGTGCTGTTCGCCGCCTTGCTGCTGGCGGTACTCGCCAGCGTGTTCCTGGCGCGCCGCATGGTGCAGCCGATCCGCGCCCTGCAAGACGGTGCGGCGCAAATCGGCGCCGGCAATCTGGATCAGAAGATCGTGGTGCGAAGCGGCGACGAACTCGAAGCCCTGGCCGACCAGTTCAACACCATGGCCACCGACCTCAAGGAGTCCTATGCGGGGCTTGAGCGCAAGGTCGATGACCGCACTCGCGAACTGAGCGAAACCCTGGAGCAGCAAACCGCCACCAGCGAAATCCTGCGCGCCATCAGCGGCTCGATCGCCGACACGCAGCCGGTCTTCGACGCCATCGTCTCCAGCGCCAAGCGCCTGTTCAACACGGTATTGGTCGGGGTGATGGAAGTGCGGCCGGACGGCATTCATTTGATGGCGCATGGCGAAGAGAACCACCCGGGGGACTTTCGCGAGATGTATCCGATCCCGCTGGATCGCAGCAATTTCAGCGGCCAGGCGATTCTCGATCGCAAGCTGCTGCAGATTTCCGACATCTTCAATCATCCGGAGGCGACGCCCCTCGCCCGCGAACTGGCCACCAACGGCGGCTACAGCGCGATCATGATCGCACCGATGCTGCGCCAGGGTGTAGCCATCGGTGCCATCGGGGTGGCCCATGCTAATGCCGAAGGGTTCTCGGACAAGCAGGTCACGCTACTGCAGACTTTCGCCGACCAGGCTGTGATCGCCATCGAGAACGTGCGCCTGATCAACGAGACCAAGGAAGCGCTCGAGCAGCAGACCGCCACGGCTGAAGTGCTGCGCGTGATCAGCAGTTCTCCGTCCACCGATCAGCCGGTGTTCGACGCCATCGTCCAAAGCGCGCAACGCCTGTTTCCGCACAAAGGATTCGGCCTCGAACTCGTCATCGGCGACCAACTTTACTTGAAGGCAGTGGCGCTGGCGGCCGATGGGCTGATAGACGAGGCGGCTGTACGGCGCATGTACCCGATTCCGCTCGACCGCGACAGTGCGACCGGGCGCGCGATACTGGATGGTCAGGTCGTTCGTGTCGAGGACACCCATGCGGCGGACGCCCCGGCGGGAAGCGCTCGGGCCGGGCGCGCCTTCAACTATCGCGAAGTCACCGCGGTGCCGCTGATGCGCGAAGGCCTGGCGATCGGTGCCATTGCCATGGCCAGTAACCACACCGGTGACGATCTGACCGACAAGCAACTGGCGCTGATCAAGACCTTCGCCGACCAGGCGGTGATCGCGATCGAGAACGCGCGGCTGTTCAACGAGACCAGGGAAGCGCTCGAACGGCAGACCGCGATCTCCGAAATCCTGCGCGCCATCAGCGATTCGGTCACCGACTACAAACCGATTCTCGATGTGGTGGTCGATCGCGCCGCGCATATATGCAACGCGCGTGATGCACACGTGTTCGTGATTAACGGCGAGCAGTTGCGCACCGCCGCCTACTTCGGCGATGTTGGCGGCACGCCGATCGGCGCGACTCTGCCTCTGGTGCGCGGCTCGGCACCGGCGCGCGCGGTGATCGAGCGCGAAGTCATCCATCTCCGGGACCTGGCCGTAATCGACGAATCCGAGTATCCGATCTCGCTCGACCTGCACCGCAAGCATGGCCACCGCTCGCTCTTGTGCGTGCCATTGTTGCGCGAGGGCGCGCCGCTCGGCGTCATCACCTTGCGCCGCATGGAGGAAGGCGGGTTTTCCGAAACCGAAGTCGCGCTCCTGCGCACCTTCGCCGACCAAGCCGCGATCGCCATCGCCAACACCCGCCTGTTCGAGGAAATCCAGCAAAAGAGCAGTCAGCTCGAAATGGCCAACAAGCACAAGTCGGAATTCCTGGCCAACATGAGCCACGAACTGCGCACCCCGCTCAATGCCATCATCGGCTTCTCCGAAATGCTCGACGAACAGATGTTCGGCGAGCTCAACGACAAGCAGGCCGAGTATGTGAAGGACATCCACTCGTCCGGCAAGCACCTGCTGTCACTTATCAACGATATCCTCGACCTGGCCAAGGTGGAGGCCGGGCGGATGGAACTCAATGTGTCGGAATACAACCTGCCGGCCACGCTCGACAACGCGCTCACCCTGGTGCGCGAACGCGCCGCGCGCCACGGCTTGAAGCTTGCCGCGGAAGTCGATCCCGAATTGAGCGACATGACCGGCGACGAGCGCAAGGTCAAGCAGGTGCTGCTCAATCTGCTGTCGAACGCGGTCAAGTTCACGCCTGAAGGCGGCAGCGTCACGGTGCGCGCGCGGCGCGATGGCGAACTCGCGGAAATCGCGGTCATTGACACCGGCGTCGGCATCGCGGCCGAGGACCAGGCCGCGGTGTTCGAGGAATTCAAGCAGGTCGGCAACGATGTCACCAAGAAGGGCGAAGGCACCGGCCTGGGCCTGGCTCTCGCGCGCAGTTTCGTCGAACTGCATGGCGGTCGCATCTGGCTTACCAGCGAACCGGGCAAGGGCTCAAGCTTCATTTTCACCTTGCCCTTGATCTCCACACCCATCACCACCCCCGCCGAACAGGGAGCATGACATGGCAGGCGAACTCATTCTCGTGGTCGAAGACAACGAAAAGAACATGAAGCTGGTGCGCGACCTGCTGGGCTTCAAGGGCTACCGCGTGGCCGAAGCGGTCACCGGCGAGGAAGGCGTGAGCATGGCGGCCGCCGAGGTGCCGGCGCTGATCCTGATGGACTACCAGTTGCCCGGCATCGACGGCATCGAGGCCTTCCGCCGGATTCGCGGCAACCCGCAAACGGCCCATGTTCCGATTGTCGCTGTCACCGCGTCGGCGATGCCCGAAGAAACCACGAAAATGATGGCAGCCGGCTTCGACGGTTTTCTTACCAAGCCGCTCAACATCAAGGAATTTGTCGGCGCCGTTGCCGCCATCCTTGCCCGCACCGGCGCCGCCAAATGAGGGCGCAGCGCCACAGCGCTGGGCAATCCCCCGGCGCTGCCGTCCGGCTTGCGCACCGCGGCACCGGAGTCGACGTATGAGTGAAGCCTCGCTGCCACCGGCCGCGCCGGCACCCTGTCTTCTGGTGGTCGACGATATCGCCGCCAATGTGCGCATGCTGGCCGACGTCCTTGCCTTCAAGGGCTACCGCGTGGTCACCGCCGGCGGCGGCCGCGAGGGGCTGCAAAAAGTCTGTGCGCCGCTGCCCGGTGAGCAGCCCGACCTGGTGCTGCTCGACGTCATGATGCCGGAAATGAATGGCTACGAAGTGTGTGCCGCGATTCGCGCCAACCCGGCCACCGCGATGCTGCCGGTGATGATGGTCACCGCGCTGGATGCCGGCGAAGAGCGGGTCAAGGGCATCGAGGCCGGCGCCGACGATTTTCTGACCAAGCCGTTCAACCGTCACGAAATGCTGGCGCGCGTGAAGTCGCTGTTGCGCATCAAGAGCTATCACGACACCATCGTCGCCCAGCGCGCCGAACTGGCCGACCTCAACGCCGGCCTCGAGGCACGGCTGACCGAACAAATCGGCCAGGTCGAGCGCCTGACCCGGCTGAAGCGCTTTCTCACCCCGAAAGTGGCCGAGTTGATCCTCGCCGGTGAAATCGACGACCCCCTGAAAACCCGGCGCCGCGAGGTGACCGTGCTGTTCGTCGACCTGCGCGGTTTCACCGCCTTCACCGAAACCGCCGACCCCGAAGAGGTGATGGAGGTGCTGCGCGAGTACCACGCGGTGTTGGGCGCCATCATCACCGCGCATGACGGCACGGTCGAGCATTTCGCCGGTGACGGCGTGATGGTGGTGTTCAACGACCCGTTGCCGGTCGAAGCGCATGCCCTGCAGGCGGTGCGGATGGCGCTCGCAGTGCGTACCGCGATGCAGGATCTGACCCCGGTGTGGCGCAAGCGCGGCCATGACCTCGGCTTCGGCATTGGCATTTCGCGCGGCTATGCCACCATCGGCGCCATCGGCTTCGAGGGGCGGCGCGACTATGGCACCATCGGCACGGTGACCAATGTCGCGGCCCGCCTGTGCGGCGAGGCGAAGCCCGGGCAGATCCTCGTCTCGCAACGCGTCTGCACCGCGATTGAAGACGAGATCGCCGTCGAGCCGGCCGGCGAAGTCGCCCTCAAGGGGCTGGCGCGGCCGGTCACGATCTTCGGCGTGGTCGGCGACCGAACGCCATAGTCAGCCGCAGCATGACCGGTTGACCGCCCGCCGGATGTCGCTGGCGGCCGGCGTGGCGCACGGCCTGACTATGGCGCAGCGCCTACCGCCAGCGCTCGCCCGCAAATTTACGCGGTGGCCAGTTCAGCCGCCAGCAAGGCGCTGATTTCCGCCGCCGGGACCGGGCGGCCGAACAGGTAACCCTGCATCAGGTGGCAACCCTTCTGGCGCAGGAATGCCGCCTGCTCCTCGGTCTCGACGCCCTCGGCCACCACCTGCAGGCCAAGGCTCTGGCCGAGCGCGATGATCGCGGTGGTGATCGCGCTGTCTTCGCGGCTGCCGATGACGTCGCGCACAAACGAGCGGTCGATTTTCAGCGTGTCGATCGGGAATTTCTTCAGGTAGGCGAGGGACGAATACCCGGTGCCGAAATCATCGACCGACAGTTGCACACCGCTCGCCTTCAAGGCGGTCAGCTTGGCGATGGTCGCCTTCATGTCCTGCATCAGGACGCTTTCGGTGACCTCGATCTCGACGGCGTCGGGTGCCACGCCGGCGCCGTGAATGGTGGCGGCGACTGTCTCGACGAAATCCTTCTGGGCGAAATTCGGGCTCGCCATGTTCACCGCGACGGTCAGCCCGGCATGGCCGGCGGCATGCCAGCGCGCCAGTTGCGCGCAGGCGGTATGCAACACCCATTCGCCGATCGGCACGATCAGGCCGGTTTCTTCGGCCAGCGGAACGAAATCGTTGGGCGCGACCATGCCGAGATCCGGGTGCTGCCAGCGGATCAGCGCCTCGACACCGCTGATGCGGCCGCTCAGGGCGTCGATTTTCGGCTGATAGTGCAAGCGCAATTCATCGCGCTCGAGCGCCTTGCGCAGGCCATTTTCCAGGCTCAGCTTCTGGAACGAGCGCGCATTCATGGTCGAGGAGAAGAACTGGTAGTTGTTCTTGCCTTGTTCCTTGGCGAAATACATCGCACTGTCGGCATTCTTGAGCAGGGTATCGGTATCGGCGCCGTCGGCCGGATAGACCGCGATGCCGATGCTGGCGGTGACCACCGTTTCCTCGCCATTGAGCATGATCGGGCGGGCCACCATTTCGAGTATCCGGCGCGCCACCTTGGCCACGTCCTCGGGCTGCGCCAGGCTCGCCAGCATGATGGTGAATTCGTCGCCGCCCAGACGCGCCAGATTCTGGTCGGCTGGCACGAAATCGGCGCGCGTCACATAGTCGGCGTCGCGCAGTGTCTGCGCCAGGCGCGCGCCGACCTCCTTGAGCAGTTGATCGCCGGCGCCGTGGCCGAAGGTTTCGTTGATCCGCTTGAAGCGGTCGATGTCGAGCATCATCACCGCCAGCGGCCGGCCGATGCGTTCGGCGTGCGCCAGCGAATGGCCGAACTGCTCGCGGAAAAACTCGCGGTTCGGCAAGCCGGTCAGGGGGTCATACAAGGCCAGGGTGCGCAGGCGTTCCTCATTGCGCCGCCGTTCCGTGATGTCCTGGGTGGTACCGTGGATGCGCACCGGCTTGCCGGCCGCGTCGCAGGTGACCGCCGCCTGTTCATGCAGGATGCCGACGCTGCCGTCGGCGCGCAACAAACGACATTCCAGACTGTACGGCTGCGCGCGCTCGAGCGCCGCCGACAAGGCCGCCGCCAGCAGGTCGCGGTCCTCCGCATGCAGCAGCGGGAGAAGCGCCCGGTATTCAGGCGGAAACTGATCACGCCGGATACCCAGGATGCGCAGCAGTTCATCCGAACGTTGGACTTCCGTACTTTCAAGATTCCAGTCCCAGTGGCCAAGCTGCGCCAGGCGCTGCGCCTCGGCCAGCCGTTCCTCGCTCTGCGCCAGCGCCTCGAAGGTCTGGCGCGAGCGCAGCAGGTAGCGCACACGATGCGGCAGGATCGGCCAGGCGATCGGCTTGGTGACGAAATCGGTGGCGCCGGACTCGTAGGCACGGTTGACCGACGCGGTATCGTCGAGCCCGGTCATCATCAACACCGGAACCCGCGCGCCCGCCGGCAACCTACGCAGCGCCTCGCAGGTGGCGAAGCCGTCGATCCCGGGCATCACCACATCGAGCAGCACCACAGCGGGCAGCAATTCCCCGATCAGCGCCAGACCGGCTTCGCCGTCCTCCGCCTCTTCCACCCGGAAGCCGCCGGCCTCAAGCGATTCGCGCACCAGCATGCGCATCATGGCGTCGTCGTCGACCACCAGCGCAAGCGGCGCCACCTGCGCTGCTGCCGGCACAGCCGCATCTGCGGATAAGGCGGTTAGCCCGGTTTTCATCGCATGAGGTCTTTGGGTGAAGTCGCTGGACCGACGGCGTCGGTGAAAAATGCCCCGCTCAAGCCTGCCGGCATGCTCGGCCGCGATCGAACGGTCGGCACGCATGCCGCGGCCAACCGGTTTCTTTCCTGACACTCATAACGGCGCGCCGCGCGCTTTCCTGAAGCCGTCCGTGGCAACCAGCGGTGTCGCATCAGTCAGCCCAAACCCTTTGCCGGCCGGGCCCGGGATCGCTCAGGCCGCGACACGTTCACTTTCCTCCCGCAACAAGTGCTTCACCAACGCATAGATCGCCTGCACTTGACCGACCTCCAGTGACCACGCCAGGCTGCGCCCTTCACGCACCGCGCTTTCGATCCTGCGGCAACGCTCGGCCAATGCGGTCGCGCCAAGCGTCGCGCTCGACGACTTGAGCGAATGGGCGATCCGGCCCAAGTCGACCAGATCGCCACTGGCCGCGGCATCGCCCATGCGGACAATCAGCCCGGGGGTCTGCTCCAGGTAACGGGATATCACGCGCACCACCAGGCCGTCGCCATCCGAAGGCATTGCATCGCGAATGCTGTCGAGCATGGCCTGGTCGATCACCACCGGTTCGCGCAACACCGCCGCCGGCGCAACGGCTGGCGCGGCAACCCTTGGCGGCGCTTGATCCGGACGCGCGAGCGCGACCGGCGCGGCAGGCGCGGTGTTTGGATGTTCGCCGTTGCAGTCAGCCGCAGGCGCGCTGTTCGCATGTTCGCCGTTGCAGTCGGCGGCCGTCGCCAGCCAGCGCGCCAGCACATCACCGAGTTGTTGCGCCGAGAACGGCTTGGCAAGATAGTCATCCATGCCGGCGGCCAGGCAGCGCTCGCGGTCGCCTTTCATCGCGTTCGCGGTGAGGGCGATGATCGGCAGGCGCCGCCAGTCCCCCGCGACGGCCTGCTGTTGCCGCAACGTCGCTTCGGTCTGGCGAATCGTTCGCGTGGCCTCGAAACCGTCGATCTGCGGCATCTGGCAATCCATCAGCACCAGATCGCAGTCATGGCGTGCCACCATCTCCACCGCCTCGGCGCCATTGGTCGCGACCAGGATGTCCACACCGAAGCGCGCCAGGATGGCTTCCGCCACGTCGCGGTTGACCGGATTGTCCTCAGCCAGCAACACGCTACAGCCGGTGAAAGAGACAATCCGCGTCGAATGGGCGGTCGCCTGCGGCTGCGCGAAGCGCGGCTCCGCCAAGGTGGCGTGCGGCAACGCCACCCGCACCTCGAAGGTCGAACCCTTGCCGGGCGTGCTGTCAAGACTGATGTCGCCACCCATCAGGGAAACCAGTTCGCGGGCGATCGCCAGGCCCAGGCCGGTACCACCAAATTGCCGCGTGGTCGAGCCGTCGGCCTGCGCGAACGGCTTGAACAGCCGTGCCTGCACCTGTGGCGCCATCCCGATCCCGCTGTCGGTCACCGTGATCATGAGGCCCTTGGTCGCAGCGTCCGCGGCCCAGGATTGAAGCCGCACACTGACTTCGCCGGCGGCGGTGAACTTGATCGCATTGCCAACCAGGTTGGTGATCACCTGCCGCAGGCGCAAGGGGTCGCCCACGACTGCCGGCGGCAGCCCGTCATCCACCGCAAGATGCAGCCGCAGTCCCTTCGCCTCGGCGCGCGATTCGAACAGCGCCACCGCCTCGCCGATCGCATACGCAGGGTCGAAAGCGATTTGCTCCAGGTCGAGCTTGCCGGCCTCGATTTTCGAGAAATCCAGTATGTCGTCAATGATGCCGAGCAGTGAACGCGCTGACGCGTCCGCGGTCTCGGCGAACCGGCGCTGGGTCTGGTCGAGCGAAGAGGCACGCAGCAGCTCGAGCATGCCCAGCACCCCGTTCATCGGCGTGCGGATTTCGTGACTCATGTTGGCCAGAAACTGCGACTTCGCCCGATTCGCCTGCTCGGCGACCACGCGTGCCTGCTCAAGCGCCTGGTTGGCCGCCTTGTGGCCGGAGATATTGAAGATGGTGCCGGCCACCCGCACGGCCACACCGGCCGCATCACGCTCCACCACCCGGCCGATGGTTTCGATCCACAGCCACTCGCCAGACCCGGCGCGCAGGCGCTGTTCGACCCGGTAGATCGGGCGACGCCCATCGAGAAATTCGGTGATTTGCTGCTGTAGCGCGGCGATTTCGTCAGGGTGGGAGATTTCGCGCAGCGCGGCGACGCTGGTCAATCCACTGCCGCTGGCGCCGAGCAGGGCGCGGAAGCGCTCATCGACATGCCAGCGGTCGCCTGGTACCTGCCAGTCCCACAGCGCCACGTCGGACGCATCGAGTGCCAGATCAAGACGCTCCCTGGCGCGCGCCAGCGCGGCCTCGGCTGCGCGCCTGGCAGTCACATCGACCACCAGGGAGACGATCTCGACAATCGCGTTGTACTCGTCCTTGAGCGGGGTATTGAACCATTCGCAGACCACGGTCGCGCCGGACTTCGTCCGGCCCTTGAGCAAGCCACTGGGCGGTGCGTCATTGCCGGCCAGGTAGGTGCGCCAGCTGCGCTCGACTTCCGGTCGCACGCTGGGCGGGGTGAATACCTCAAAGGCATTGCGCCCGATCACCTCGTCGGCGGTGAAGCCGAACAGTTGCTGTGCCGCCGGATTCCATGAGGTGATGATGAAATCCAGGCCCCAGCCGACGCACGCCACCGGCGTGCGGCTGATCATCAGGTCAAGCCGGCGTTGCTGTGCCCGCGCCGCGCTCTCGGCCGCCTCGCGCCGCACCACCTCGTGATCGAAGTCCTTGCGCGCCGACAGCGTGCGCTCGTTCTCGCGAACCAGTCGCTGCGCCAGGCCTTCGGCTTCGAACTGCAAGGCCAGGCCGGCACAAATGTTGCGCTCGACGCGGGTGGCCACCATCGCCAGAATGGCGATGAACCCGATGGCTGCCCATCCGGCGATCAGCAATGACCCCTCGGCGGTGGCGATTCTGGCGATG
Source organism: Burkholderiales bacterium (assembly GCA_031423955.1). GTDB lineage: Bacteria > Pseudomonadota > Gammaproteobacteria > Burkholderiales > JAEUOS01 > JAEUOS01. The sequence continues at coordinate 7,854 of JANPGJ010000292.1, read as the reverse complement.
CCGTAGCCGCCGATCATCGGCACGGCAAAACCCAAATAGGCGAAGCGCAGCGGCGACTGGCTGGCCAGTGGCACCGCCGCGGTCGCCGCCAGTATCAGCGTCAGCAAAAAGGCTGTTTCGCGATTGGCCGGCAGCATCGCCGCCGCACAGTAGCCCCAGATCATGCCCGCGGCCGCGGTCGCAACGATGAAGCGCCGGGCCCACAGCGGCGCCTCAGCGACCGATCGTGGTCTGGCCAGGTAACTGCGCACCAGCCAGAAGCGCAGAACGCTCAGCATCGTGAGCGCCGCCCACCAGGCCTCGACTGACAGCATCGCGTCCTCCGCCAGCCTGAAGTACAGCACCACGGTCGAGATGACGAACGACGCCCCCAGCGACATCGGGCAGGCCCGGTACACCATCTCGACGCGCGTGGCGAAGATCTGCGGATCGCGCAACAGTTCCGCGCCACGCTCATCGATCAATTGCTGCGCCCTCAACTTGCCATCTCCATGATTTCGGCGCGCAACGCCGTTGCCGCCTCCTCGCGCGCACACTCGAGTTGGTCGAGCAGGGCGGCGGCTTGCCGGGTATCGCCGTTGCGCGCATCGGCTTCGAGGGTTTTGCATAGCTGGGCAGGGTGGCGCGCGCCAAGACTGGCGCTGGCCGACTTGAGGGTGTGGGCGGCGCGCGCCAATGCCGGTGCATCGGCCTGCTCCTGCGCCTGGCGCATCGCTTCGATCAGCTTCGGCGCGTCTTGCATGTAGCGCTCGATCACCCGGCCCAGCAGGCTCGGCACTCCGGGCCGCTCCAGCGCGCGAATGTTGTCCAGCGCCGACTGATCGAGGACCGGCGGCACCAGTGCGGCACTTGCGGGCACCGCAGATTCATTGCTGTGCATTGCCTGATCGCCCGCCGTGCCCGGCCTGCGCCGCGCCAGCCAGCGTTCCAGCATCGCCGCCAGCTGCGGCTTGCTGAACGGCTTGGCGAGGTAATCGTCCATGCCGGCGGCCAGGCAGTGCTCGCGGTCACCCTGCATGGCGTTGGCGGTCAATGCGATGATCGGAATCCGCGCCGCGCCGGCCGCCGCCTCGCGCGAGCGGATCTCGGCGGTCGCAGCGAACCCGTCCATCTCCGGCATCTGGCAATCCATCAGGATCAGGTCGTAGGCGTCGCGTCCGAACATCGCCACCGCTTCGATGCCGTTGTTGGCGATCGCAACGCTCACACCCAGCGCGTCCAGCATCGCCGCGCCGATGTCCTGATTGACCAGATTGTCTTCGACCAGCAACACCTGTCCGGCCGCCGCCCGCACCGTGGCCTGCGGCGCGATGACGGCCGGCGCGCTGGCCGCCAGACCGAGCACGCGCGCGATGGTGCGGTACAACTCTTCGCGCCGCAGCGGCTTGTTGAGATGCGCCGCGAAGCCGGCCTCGCGCGCGCTTTGCGCCACATTCGAAGCGGTCATCGAGGTCAACAGGATCATCGGTGGCGCCTGCGTACCGCCGGCGGCGTTGATCGCAAGGGCCAGGTCGATCCCGTTCATGCCCGGCAATTTCCAGTCAATCAGCAACAGGTCGAAGCGCCGGTCCTCGCGATTGGCCTGGTCCAGCAGTTTCAGCGCCTGCTCGGCGTCACGTACGGCGGTAGGCCGCATCTGCCAGGTCGCGGCATGGTGCTGCAGGATCTCGCTGTTGTTGAGGTTGTCTTCGATGATCAGCACCTTGAGGCCGCGCAGGTCATCGCGCGTGACCCAGCCGCTGACATCGGTTTCGGCGGCCGCCAGTTCCACCTCGAACCAGAACCGCGAGCCGTGATCGGGCATGCTTTCGACATCGATGGCACCGCCCATCAGGGTCACCAGTTGGCGCGAAATGGCAAGGCCCAGGCCGGTACCGCCGAAGCGCCTGGTGGTCGAGCCATCAGCCTGGGTGAAGGCGGTGAACAGGCGCGCCTTCGCCTGGTCGGTGATGCCGATACCGGTGTCGATGATCGAGAATTGCAGCCGGCAGCCGCGCGCAGCGCTCGCGTCCATGCCCGGCGTGATCGCACCGCCTGTGGCCACCGCATGCACGTCGTTCATGGCCGCCGGCGCCGGCCGCACTTCGATCAGCACCTCGCCTTGTTCGGTGAATTTGACCGCGTTTCCCACCAGATTGGTCAGCACCTGGCGCAGGCGACCGCTGTCGCCGCGCAGCGCCGCCGGCACCGCCGCATCGACCCGGCACAACAGTTCGAGCCCCTTGGAATGCGCCCGTCCGGCAGCCATTTCGGCGACCTCCTCGACCAGTTCGCGGACATCGAAATCGACCGCGTCAAGCTCCATCTTGCCGGCTTCGATTTTCGAGAAGTCCAGAATGTCGTTGATGATGTTGAGCAGCGCGTCGGCCGAGTTGCGGATGTTTTTCGCATAGCGATGCTGCATCTCGGAAAGCGGAGTATCGAGCAGCAACTCGGTCATGCCCAGCACGCCGTTCATCGGCGTGCGGATCTCGTGGCTCATGTTGGCCACGAACTCCGACTTCGAACGGCTCGCGGCTTCCGCCGCTTCCTTGGCGTCACGCAAAGCCCGCTCGGCCTCCTTGCGCCCGGTGATGTCGGATTCGATCGCGATGAAGTTGGTCAGCACGCCGGTGTCATCATGCAAGGCCTGGGCATCGATCGCCAGCCAGTAGCGCACGCCGCTTTTCGAGTAATTGACGATCTCGCTTTGAAAGCTGGTGCCGGCACGAACATGTGCGCTGATACGCGCGATTTCCGCCTGATCGGTGTCCGCGCCCTGCAGGAAACTCCCCGGTCGCTTGCCCGCGACTTCGTCCAGCCGGTATCCGGTCAATTGCGTGAACGCATCGTTGACCCACTCGATACGACCGTCGGCATCGCTGATGACCACCACATTGTGGGTGCGGCTGGCCACCAGAGACAGGCGGGCAGCCTTGGCCTGGCTTTCCTGCAACGCGGAGGTCGCGGCTTCAAACGCACGCCCCAGCGAGTCGATCTCGTTGCCGCCGCCGTCGGCGATCGGCCGCGACGCGAATCGGCCGGCGATAGCAAGAGCTTCCTGCCTGAGACGACCCAAGGGGCGAATGATGCGCAAGGTCAGCAGGATGCCGAGAACCAGAGAGGCACCCAGCATGCCCAGGGAGATGGCGAGCTGCCGATCGAGCGCGGCATCAGCGAGCGCGCGCGCGGCGGCGGTATCGATTTCAACCACCAGCGTGAACGATTCGTCGACAATCGACAGCGGCACGAACAGGCGGGCAGTGTGCCGTTCGGTGTCTTCGACAAATACCGCACGCTTGAGCTGCAGGCTGCGCTCGAGAGGTTCCTTGAACGCGGCTTCCTGGCCGGTGACTCGCGCCGAGCCGGCCCAGATCCCGCGCGGCGAGGCGAAGTGGATTCCGGTGCCGGTTTGCAGCGCAAGTCGGGTGGCGTAGCGATCGTTGAAGATCGAACCGGTCATGATGGTGCCGGCCAACTTGCCGTCCACCCGCAGCGGCGAGGCGGCGCGCAAGGCCAGACCCGACGGGCCCTTGGAGGTCATCACCACATGTTCACCACCGAGCGCCTCGGCGACGCCCCAGATATCGGGCACGTCGCCGTGCCGACCGGGCTCATGAGCGCGATACAGCACCCGCTCGTGGCCGTCGCTCACCTGCAGCACATCGACCCCGGCGGTCTTGTAGATCTGATCCATCAGACCGGTCAGCGGCTCGCGGCGCCCGCCGCGATTGGCTTCGGTGAAGGCGGCGAGAAGTTCGGCGTGACCTGAGAGGCTGCGTGCCAGCGCGCCCAGGCGCGGCACGTCGGCGCGAATCACCGATTCGACAATCACCGCCACATGGCGGACGCTGCGTTCGCTCTGCTGCGTCAGGTTTTCCTTTTGCGAGCGGGCGGTTTCCTGATAGTGGACCGCGGCCGTGCCGCAGGCGACCAGCGCGATCAGGCCGATCAGCGGTATCGCGATCGAGTAGCCGATGCGCACCGCTCAGCTCCGCTGCGCCGGGCTCACGCCGAGCTTGCGCATCAGATCCTGCGCCGCTGCGCTGCGGACGAAAGCGATGAACTCGCGCGCTTCGGCGGTGAGGCGCTCCTCGCGAAACACCAGCGCATATTCGGTGGCGACCGGGTACTTGCCGCTGGCCACATCGGCGGCGGTGGCGCTGATGCCATCGAGCGCCAGGACACGCGCCGCGGTGCCGGCGGCCAGCACGGAAGAATTGGTGGCCCAGCCGAGCGAAGTCTTGTAGCGCGTCAACAACTCGATCATTTCGCCGGTTTTCGCCACCATCTTGGCGTTCTCGCCCATCTTGAGCGTGCGAAACGGCTCGAGGCGGGCACGCAACTGGACAATCGAGGTTTCACCTTCCTCGCGCACCACCAGGCGTACCGGCCCCGGCTCGCCACCAACCTCGCGCCAATTGCTCACCCGCCCGCCAAACAGGTCGGCCAGTTGCGCCGCGGTCAACGACTTCACACTGACCTTTTCGCCCACTGCGAACACCACCGCGTCGCGCCCGAACACCACGCTCTTCAAACCGGCCCCCGACTCCTCGGCCTTGAGCGGACGCGCAACCCGCGCCAGGACCGCTTCGTTTTGCAGCAACGCATTCACGCCCCCGGTTGAACCGGTCGATGGCGGCACCTGAACCCGCCGCCCGGGTTGCGCCTTCTCGAACTCGGCAGCCAGCCGGTTCAGAATGAACTCGCAGTCGCCGCTGCCGGGAATCACCAGTTCGGTGGCAGCCGCCGGCATTCCGGCGGTCACCAAGCCAAGCAAGGTGACCATGATATGAACAAGCCGTTTGCGCATCGCGCCTCCTTCATCGAATCGTGCGACCACTCAAATGAGGGGTAAGCCCGCTTGCCTGACCTGCGGACCAATCAGGCTGACCGCAATGACCACGCGGCGTGCGCAACGCCCCTGCCAGACATTGTCGGCAGCCCGGCCGTAAAACATAAGGAAAGATAGACCGGCTTTTCGGCCTGATCTCGGGGCAATGGCGGGCTGGAGCGGCCCGCCCGGGCGTCAGGGCGCCTCGACCTGTTGCATGCGCGCCAGAATCACCGGCACACGACGCGCCAGATAGGCCGAGTTGCGGTTGCGGTCGTGCAACCTGGGGTTGGGCAGCATCGCCGCCAGTCGCGCCGCCTGCTCGCGCGACAACTGGTTGGCCGAAATGCCGAAATAATGGCGGGCCGCGGCTTCGGCGCCGAATACGCCGTTGCCCCATTCGACAACATTGAGGTAGATCTCGAGAATCCGGTCTTTATCCATGCGGTCTTCGAGCATCCAGGTGATCACCGCTTCCTGGGCCTTGCGCAGGTAGCTGCGTTCGCCTGACAGAAACAGGTTCTTGGCCAGTTGCTGGGTGATGGTCGAGCCGCCGGCGACCACCCGCCCCTTCTTCTGGTTTTTCTCGAACGCCTTCTCGATGCCCTTCCAGTCGAATCCCTCGTGGTCGACGAAGGCGGTGTCTTCGGCGGCGATCACCGCCAGCTTGAGGTTGCGCGAAATGCGCCCATAGGGCATCCAGACCTGCCTGATCACGGCGCCGGGATCCTTCTCGCGCAGCGCGGCGCGCCGCTGGTCGATGAAACTGGTGGATTCCGGGTTGTGCTCGACCCACCACCAGATGCGCGCGTAAACCGAGGCCTGATACGCGAAGAACGCCAACAGTGCGAGCGCGATGGCCCACAGCAACAGTTTCGCGCCCAGCCGCAGGACGCCGCGCATGTCAGGCGGCGGGCACGGGTGGCGCCTTGAAGTGCAGCGCCGCGAACTCGTCTGCCGGCAGCGGCCGGCCGCGCAGGTAGCCCTGGATCTGGTCGCAGCCGCGGGCCTTGAGAAACAGCACCTGCTCCTCGGTCTCCACCCCTTCGGCCAACACCGCAAGCTTGAGCGCCTGCCCGAGCGCGATGATGGCGGTGGTGATGGCGGCGGCATCACCGCCGGCCGCCACCTTGGCAATGAACGAACGGTCGATCTTGAGCTTGTCGATCGGATAGCGCTGCAGATAGGACAGCGAGGAGTAGCCGGTACCGAAGTCATCGACCGCGAGCTTCACGCCGAGCGCGCGCAGGGCACGCAGCTTGTCGGCCACCGCCGAATCGTCCATCAGGCAGCTCTCGGTGAGTTCGAGTTCAAGGTCGGCAGCGGCCAGCCCGGTTTCATTCAACACCTGCGCGACCTCGCCGATCAGGCCGTCGCGGCGGAATTGCAGCGCCCCCACATTGACACCCATGCAGGCGCTGGCGTGGCCGGCGGCACGCCATTCGCGCTGCTGGCGGCAGGCTTCCTTGAGCACCCAGCGACCAATCGGAATGATCATGCCGCGTGCCTCGGCCAGCGGAATGAATGCGGCCGGCTCCAGCAGCCCATGTTGCGGATGGCGCCAGCGCACCAGTGCTTCGATGCCGGTCAGGCTGCCATCGGCGAGCGAGAATTGCGGCTGGTAGTGCAGCACGAACTCGTTGCGCAGGCTGGCCTCGCGCAGGGTCGCTTCCCTGGCCAGGGTCTCGCCCGCGCCTTGGGCCAGGCTCGGACCATAGAACTGGAAATTGTTGCGCCCGCTCTCCTTGGCCCGGTACATCGCGGCATCGGCATGGCGAATCAGTTCGTCAACCGTGTTGCCGTCGCGCGGAAACAGGCTGATGCCGATCGACGGGGTGACATACACCTGGCGGCCTTCAAGCGGGAACGGCGCGGCGATCGCTGCCAGCAGCTTGGTGGCCACCCGGGTGGCGTCGCCGGGCGCACCGAGATCGGCGAGCGCCACCAGGAACTCGTCGCCGCCCAGGCGGGCCACCAGGTCGGCATCGCGCAAGGCCAGCTTGAGGCGTGACGCGACCTCCTTCAACAAGGCGTCGCCGGCATGATGACCGAGCGAATCGTTGACGGTCTTGAAGTTGTCGAGGTCGATGAACAGGATCGCGGCGGCTACCTCATGGCGCCGCGCCAGCGCCAGCATGCCTTCGAGTCGCTCGGACAGAAACGAGCGGTTGGGCAACCCGGTCAGCACGTCGTGACGCGCCAGGTACTGGATGTGCGCCTGCGCCCGCTTGCGTTCGGAGATGTCGCGCAACACGCCCAGGCGAAAGGTCTCGGCGCCGCGATGCACGGTCTTGCCGATCATCTCGACCGGCACCCGGTGCCCCTGCTTGTGGATGATGTCGCATTCGTAGAGGAATTCCGAACCGGTGCCGATGTAGTCAACGATCTTCTGGCGCTCGTCCTCGGGAACGAACTCCAGAGTGTTGTGCCCGATCATCTCGTCGCGCACATAGCCGGTGATCGCCAGCAGGGCGTCATTGACATCCGACATGATGCCGTTCTGGTGGAAGAAAATGCCTTCAGTGGTGGCCGAGACGAACTTGCGCATGCGCTCTTCGCTGTCACGCAAGGCCTGCTCGGCCAGATGATGGCGGGTGATATCGGTGATCAGCACGAATGCGCCGACCTGGACACCGTCACCATTGAAATGCGGAATCAGGCTGACCTCGATCACCCGCTCCACGCCGCTGGGCAGCGTCAGCGGCCGGGTGTAGAACACCTTCTCGCCGGCTAGCACCCGCAGCACATGCGGTTCGATCATCAGCCAGGCCGCCTCGCCAATGGCTTCACGCACGGTCTTGCCGATGATCGAGGTGACGCTCCAGCCGTTCGACTCGGCATATTGGCGATTGGCGAAACGGCACTGCATGCTGCCGATCTCGTAATAGGCGATCGCCGCCGGCACGTTGTCAGCCAGCGTGCGCAGCAGTTGCTCGCTGATGGTCGCCAGATCTGCCGGCGGCTTCACGTCGGCTGCCTCAGGCGCCACGCCGCCCCCCGTAGCCTGGAGCCGCACCCGTGGCGCCGCGCGGCGCCGCCGG
>JANPGJ010000291.1:0-1613 GCA_031423955.1 Burkholderiales bacterium | reverse complement strand
CCAGGGGCTTTTCTTTGAACATTTTTATCGTATCTTCGAAGGTTTCGGCCAGCTCTACCATGCCCAAAGCCGTCTTGCGCTTGGGGTTGTATAGGTGCGCCTCGGCGAAGGCGACCATGAAGCGGCGCAGGTGATCCGCCTTGGCGGCGATGTTGGCGCGCGTGGTGAGGATGGTGCCGGGGTCGTAGCAGGCGTCGCAGCCGCCGCTGATCACACGGTAGGCACCGGGCACCCGCAGCGAGGAAATCGAGCCCCAGGGCTCCCACGCTGACAATGCATCGACGTCGCCCTGACGCAGCGCGGTGGCCTGGTTGCCCGGTGCGACATTGACCAGCGTCACCTCGCTGTCCTTCATGCCGTTGGCCGCCAGTACGCCAAGCAGGTAGCCCTCGGCGCCGGTACCGCGCGGCAGGCCGATCTTCTTGCCCTTGAGCGCCTTGACGTCACCTTCCTTGATGCCGGACGCCGGGGTGGCGACGATCGAGTTGTTCATCGAATAGGACTGGCTCAGGGCGTCGCCATGCAGGTGGCCGATCAGCACCAGCGGTTGCCCGTTGGAGGTGCCGGCGAGAAACGGGATCGAGCCCATGATGTTGACGTCCTGCGCGCCGCTGAGCAGGCCGTTGATCATCTCCACCCCGGTTTGGTACATCACCAGCTTGGCGTCCAGGCCGTGCTTGGCGAAAATGCCGCGCTCGACGCCGATAAAGGCGGCGGCATGGTCGGTGGAGTTGGCCGCGCCGATCCTGAGCGGCAGTTTCTGCGGCTGTGCGATGGCGGTCGCTACGCCGCTTGCCAGCACCAGGCCCAGGCCGGCGCGCAGCAGGCGAGCCAGGGTGGATGAAATAAACATGCTTGCCCTCCTTCGAAAATTGGTATTATTTTCAAACCACTCTATACAGCGCATGGCGCTTTGTCAATCATGCACGGCAGCATGCTTTCCCAATCCGCCCGGACTGGCCGGCGATGCGCCTGAAACCCATCGCCGCGCCGCGCCTGTATCAGCGTATCGCTGAGGAACTGGTGCGTCTGATCGATGCCGGCAGCTTCAAGCCCGGCCTGCGCCTGCCGGCGGAACGGGAACTGGCAGTTCAACTAGGTGTGTCGCGCAGTTCCCTGCGCGAAGCGTTGAGCTCGCTCGAAATGGCCGGGCGGGTCGAAATCCGTCTCGGGTCCGGTGTCTATGTTCTGGCCGCAAGCCGCAGGAAAGGTCGGCCGGTGGTCGCCGCCCAGACCTCGCCGTTCGACGTGCTGCGGGCGCGCCTGTTGATCGAGCCCGAGGCGGCGGCGCTGGCCGCACGCCATGCCGGCGCCACCCAGGTCAAGGCGCTGGAACGCATCTTCGCGCGCCTGACGGCGGCGATGCGCGCTGACATGGCCTTGCCGGAAGCCGACCGCGAGTTTCACGTGACCATCGCCAGGGCCGGCGGCAACAGCGCCATCGAAATGGTGGTGGCGAGCCTGTGGTCGCAATGGATCCATCCGCTCAATGCGCGCATGGCCGAGCTGTTTGTCACGCGCGGTCACAAGGAGGACAGTATCGAAGAGCATCGCGCCGTGCTCCAGGCGATCCGCGATGGCAATCCAGCGGCGGCGCGCCGCGCGATGCGCCG
>JANPGJ010000290.1:0-3241 GCA_031423955.1 Burkholderiales bacterium | reverse complement strand
CCCCGGCCATCTTGCCGCCGAGTATTTCAAGAAGGTCGCGGCGGTGGACATGGTGCACATCCCGTACAAGGGCGCGGCCCCAGCGCTGTACGATGTGATCGCGGGGCAGGCGCAGCTTTACTTCACCTCGCCCATTTCGGCGCAAGTGTATGTGAAGGCCGGGCGCATCCGGCAAGTAGCGGTGACCAGCGCGAAACGTTTTCCACCGTTGCCCGATGTGCCATCGGTGGCCGAAGCGGGATTTCCGGCCTTCGACATAGCCTAGATCACGTAACCCCGCCTTGAACGTGTCGATCCGCTGGGCGTAAGACAGTTCAGATGGATCGGGTTCCCACAGCGAGCCGATGCGCCAGACTTTACCAGGCTGTTGAGAGTATGCGCCAAACGGCGCCCCAAACGCGCCCGCGCCAAGCGCGATAACTAGTTTTCGGCGATTGTCCATATCCTCTCTTGGAAGGCGCCCACGTTGCGTGGATATTACAACGGCAGGTCAGCGCGGTGTTCTACCGGCAAGCAGGCGTGCGAAAAACGGGCCTATAGTCAAAACTCGCAAGGTAAGAGGCATCTTCGGCGATAGATGAGTCAGCCGGATTTCGCAATTTTCTAGCCTGCCTCGAAGCACGCTTCGGCTTTTGCAGCGCCTGTTGAGATAATGATTCCGCAATCGCACCAAGTAAAATGTGGGGCATGATGCTGAAACCCCACCGCTACATCTTCCTTTCGCATGCCGCTGCCGCGGCACTCTTGAGTCTTTTATCCGGGCAAAGCGCCCGCGCCGACTCCGTCATCGTCCTCAACTCGGCCGGCAACACCGTCAGCCTGATCGACCCCAGGACCTACAAGGAAACCGCCCGCCTGCCGATGGGCAAGCAACCGCATCACATGATGGCCACGCCGGACGACGATGCCTTGCTGGTCGGCAGCACCAGCAGCAACGAACTCTATTTTGTCGATCGCAAAACCGGCGCGATCACCACCAGGATGTCGATGCAGGACCCCTACCAGCAGGGGTTTTCACCGGATCGCAAGTGGTTTGTCACCACCGCTCTGCGCATGAACTATGTCGATATTTATGCCGGTGCCGAGATCATCGGAAAGAAACTCACTGCGCGCCCGATCAAGCGGGTGCGGACTGGTTCGATGCCCTCGCACCTGGCGTTTTCGAGCGACAGCAAGCTGGTTTATGTCACCGAGCAGGGTGCTGATACGGTCTCGGTGATCGACCTGGCGGCGCAACGGGTGGCGCAGACCATCCAGGTCGGGGACGAGCCGGCGGGCGTCTGGGTGACCCCGGACGACAAGGAAGTCTGGGTCGGGGTGATGGGTTCCGATCACGTCGCCGTGATTGACCGCGCGAGTGGCAAGGTGGTCGGCAAGATCGTCACCGGCAAGGGTGCGCACAATATCTTCCCGCGCGGTGACGGCAAGCACGTGCTGGTATCGAACCGGGTGTCCAATACCATTTCGCTGATTGACTGGAACAGCAAGAAGGTAGTCGATACCTACAGCGTCAGCGGCGGCCCGGATTGTCTCGAGATCGTGCCCGGCAGCAATGAAATGTGGGTCACCCTGCGCTGGGCGAAAAAGGTTGTCGTCCTTGACCTCTCCACCAAGGCGGTGAAAGCGACCATTCCGGTCGGCAATTCGCCGCACGGCATTTACTATCACGCGCACGCGCCGCGCAGATGAAACCGCTGGCTGCCGTGCTCCTGCTTTGGGCGCCGCTGCTTGCCGCGGCCCAATGCAAGGGCACGCTGTACCTGACCATCGATACCGGCTCGATGTCGCAGGCCGAAAACATTGCACAGATCCTGCAGAAGCATGCGGTCAAGGCGACCTTCTTCCTGGCCAATGAGAAGACCGTCAACGGCGACACCTCGCTCGGCGACGCCTGGGTCCCATACTGGAAGGCGCGGGTCGCCGAGGGGCATGCGTTCGGCACCCATACCTTCGATCACACCTACTGGAAGGGTGACCTCGCGGACGCGAAGGTTCGCGTGCGACCGCAATTCGGCGCCAATGGCGGCAAAATCCTCGATTGGGGTGAAGCCGAGTACTGCCACGAACTTGATCGTGTGAAAACCCGCTTCAAGGCCACCACTGGCGCCGACCTCCAGGCCTTGTGGCGGGCTCCCGGCGGCCATGTGTCGGCGCGCACCCTGCAATGGGGCAAGGCCTGCGGCTATGACCATGTGGGCTGGGCGCCGGCAGGATTCCTGGGCGATGAACTGCCGTCGGACAAGTACCCCAACGACCTGCTGCTGCAGCGGGCGCTGGCGCACCTGAAAGATGGCGACATCATGATGATGCACACCGGCATCTGGTCGCGCAAACAGGCTTTCGCGCCGGTGCTCGACCCGCTGCTGGCCGGTTTGAAGGCCAAAGGCTTTTGCTTTTCCACTCTTCCACGCAAAAGCTAGGCGATGTTTCAACCCGTCCTCTGGTTTGACGCTGCGCATACCTGGCTGTTCGAGACGCTGGTGCAGCCGATTCTGTATGCGGCTGGCGGCATGCACTTCGTCGAGGAGGCGTTCCTTGGCACCGAACTGGCGCTGGTCGGTGGCTTGCAGATCGTCGCCATGCTCGCCCTGCTCAGGCCTCTGGAAGCCCTGACCGCGGTCGAACCGCGCACCGACCGACCGGCCATCCGCACCGATGTCATCTACACGCTGCTCAATCGCCTGGGCGTGTTGCCTGTGCTGTTCTTCTTCGCGTTGCTGCCGCTGGAAGGTCAGCTCGACGGCATGCTGCACCAGTTCGGCATCATTCGCCCGTCGCTTGAAACCCTGATACCGGTACTTGCACAGCAGCCGCTGCTGGCGTTTTTTGCCTACCTTGTAGTGCTCGACCTGCTTGGCTACTGGATTCACCGCCTGCAGCACAAGCTCCTGTGGTGGTGGGCCTTGCATGCGGTGCATCACAGCCAGCGCCAGATGACCTTCTGGACCGACAACCGCAACCATGTTCTGGACGACCTGATCGTGGCCTTGTTAACGGCGCTGGTCGTGCGCCTGATCGGCGTGCCACCTGGCCAATTCATCGCCCTGGCCGCGGTTGCCGCGCTGATCGAAAACCTGTCGCACGCCAATACACGGGTCTGGTTCGGCCACCTTGGTGAACGCCTGCTCGTATCGCCACGCTTCCACCGCCGCCACCATGCGATCGGCGACGGTCACGAGGGTCGCTATCGCGGCGTCAACTTCGGTGTGTTGCTGCCGCTGTGGGATCAGTTGTTCCGCAC
>JANPGJ010000289.1:0-2215 GCA_031423955.1 Burkholderiales bacterium | reverse complement strand
TCGCCGGCATGGATGATGATCTGGTCCAGCCGCGCGCTGTCGATCACCACTGCCGGTCCGTGCGGCACCACGCCGGCGGTGTATGACAGGCCGGCGCCGCGCGGCACGATCGCGCTGCCGGCCTCACCTAGCAGGGCGATGACCGCCGCCGCCTGTGCGGTCGAGCCCGGCCGCAGCACAAGATCGGCGACGCTGGCATCGGGCCAGAGAAACAGGTCGGAGGAGGCGAGGCGGCGCGCATTCTCGTCGGCCAGAACATGGTCGGCGCCGACCACGGCGGCGAGTGCGGTGTGCAAGGTGCTGGTGATCATGCTGGACTCCGGCCGGATAAATGCTTGTTTCAGTTGGCGCTGGTCGTGCGCGCGAGTTGGTTGCTGGCGTCGGCGACGCGGATGCAGGCCGCCGCATGGTCGGGCTCGCTGGAAGACATTGACGGGAAAGCGCGATTGCAAGCCGCGATCGCGAGTTGGCAGCGCGAGGCGAACGGGCAACCGGGCATCGTGTCTGCCGAGCCGGGGCTATCGCCGCGCGCGACCAGGCGCCTGAGTACCGCATCAGGGTCGGCCGGCAGCGCCGCCGACAGCAGGGTCTGCGTATACGGGTGCGCCGGCCTGGCGAATACCGCAGCCGTTGCGCCCGCTTCGACGATGCGCCCGCGATACATCACCAGCAGGCGCTCGGTCGAAAGCTCGATGGTGTCGAGGTCATGGCTGATGAACAGCGTCGCCACGCCGGTCTCGCGGCGGATTTCGCCAAGCAGCTGCAGGATGCCGGCGCGCACCGAGAGGTCGAGCGAACTGGTCGGCTCGTCGAGCACCAGCAGGCTCGGTTTGGTGGCGATGGCGCGCGCGATCGCCACCCGCTGCAGTTGGCCGCCCGACAATTCATGCGGAAAGCGCGCCAGCGCCGCGGGCGGCAGGTGGACCCGTGCCGCCAGTTCGCGCACTCGCACGGTGCGCTCGCCGGCATCAAGCTTGGTGTGCAGCAGCAGCGGTTCGGCCATCGCGCGTTGTACCGTCATGCGCGGATTCAAGGCGCCCCAGGGGTCCTGAAACACCAGTTGCATCGCCGGGCGCAGGCGGCGCATTTTCTTCTCCGGCAAGGCGGTGATGTCTTCCCCGGCAAACATGATGTGGCCTGCGCTTGCCTGCAACAGGCGCGTGACCAGGAGGCCGATGGTCGATTTGCCGGAGCCGCTTTCGCCGACCAGGCCGACCGCCTCGCCGGGCGCGATGTCGAAGCTCACTTCGTTGACGGCGGCGATCTGGCGACCGCTGCCAAGCGCGAAGGTCTTCGTCAGTCCGCGGACGGCAAGCAGGGCGGTATTCATGCGTTCACGTCGGGAAATGACAGCGCGCATGATGACCGGCCGCCACCTCAACTGTTGGCGGCGGCACCGCGCACTGCGCTTGTGCCCGCGGGCAGCGGTCGCGGTAGGCACAGCCCTGCGGCAAGGCGTAGAGATCGGGCGGCGCGCCGCCAATCTGGCCATAGCCGGCTCGTGCGATCTGTTTCGGGGTCGAGGCGATCAGGGCGGCGGTATACGGATGCGCCTGCCTGCGGAACACCGTGCGCACGGGGCCGGTTTCGACGATCGCACCGGCGAACATTACCGCGACGCGGTCACAGTAGTGGGCGACGATGCCGAGATCGTGGGTGATGATCAGCGCGCTCATGCCCTTGGCGCGCACCAGGCGCTGGAGGGTATCGAGCACTTCGGCCTGCACCGTGAGATCCAGCCCGGTGGTCGGCTCGTCGGCGATCACCAGGCGCGGCTGGTTGATGAGTGCGGTGGCGATCAGCATGCGCTGCGCCATGCCGCCGGAGAGTTCGTGCGGCCAGGCCGCCAGGCAACGCTCGATATCGGTGATTTGCACCTGACCCAGCATGTCGCGCGCGCGCTCAAGCGCCCGCGCTTTCGAGGTCTCGCCGTGCTCGCGCTGCATACGCACCAGTTGATCGCCGATACGGCACAGGGGGTCGAGCGAGGTTTTCGGCGATTGCGGAATCAGCGTCAGGCGCTTGCCGCGCACACCGTCGGACGCGCCGCGCTCGATGGCGGCCAAGGGGGTGCCCTCGAACAGGATGCGGCCGTCGACCACCTGCGCCGGCGGGCGCAACAGGCCCAGAAGGGCCAGCGCAGTGAGCGACTTGCCGGCGCCGGTTTCGCCGACCAGGCCCAGAATCTCTCCTTCGGCCAACTCGAACGACACGC
>JANPGJ010000288.1:0-10996 GCA_031423955.1 Burkholderiales bacterium | reverse complement strand
GGTGATCGGGCGCGGGTTGGTGCTCTGTCTGGCGTCGCTCACGACGAAGGTGAAATCGAGCAGGCGATTGGTGCCCGTCGGCGCCAGGACCGACTGGCCCCAGGAGGAAAACCCGCTGGCACCGAAGTCGCCGGTATTGGTCGCGCCATTCCAATCGGGAATGGTCGAGATCAATACCGGCGCGGCTTGTGCGATTGAAACCAGCGCGGCAAGCAGCTTGCCCAACAACATCGATTTGACAAACTTCATGGCGACTCCCATCTTGAAGGTCGGACGATCAGCCTGGCGCGTGGCGAGAGCAGGGGCGCATCAGGGTTGAATTCGAGTCTAGCCACGAGTTTGTTTCGCGCACAGCCTGCGGACGGATCATGTCGCCCCCTCCGAACGGATGGGTACCACCCATCCGAAGGGATGTCGGGATCGGCCGCCGGCCTTGCTGCCGGTGCTGGAATTCGATCACCCACGCGTTGGCGTAGGCGCACCGGCGGCGGTCGATTGCAGGGTGACGCAATGCGCAAACCGATGCGATCCATCCCGCCGCGGTGTTTAGACCGGTGGCGCCGGATTGCTGGCGCGGGCGGGGCTATGATGGATGATTCTTCGTTTTGGCCAGGGCCGTGGTGCCATGCGATTCCTTCATCTGCTTGGGCGAATGAGTGCGCGATTGTCGGCGCTGACCCTGCTGTCGGTGATGACCACTGCTGCCGCACAGGACATCTATCCGCAGAAGCCGATCCGCATCGTGGTCGGCTTCCAGCCCGGCAGTTCGTCCGACGTGGCCGCGCGCATCGTGGCGCAAAAGCTGGCGCAGGTGATCGGGCACAACGTGGTGGTGGAAAATCGCGCCGGTGCCTCCAGCGGCATTGCCGCGCGAGCCGTCGCCGGCGCGCCGCCGGACGGGCATGTGCTGTTTCTGGCCACAGTGGCCAATGTGATCAACACCGCGGCCAATAGCCCGACCGACATCGACATCGCGCGCGACCTGCTGCCGGTGGCGCTCCTGGGCCGGGTGCCGAATGTGCTGGTGCTCAATCCCGATCTCGGCATCGACACCCTCGAAGGCTTGATTCGCCGGGTCAAGACGCGGCCGGACCTGATCGCCTACGGCACGGCCGGCAACGGCACCGCGCTGCATATGGCGGCGGCCCTCTTTTCGGTGACCGCCGATGTGCGCATGGTGCATGTTCCATATCAGGGCAGTCCCGCGGCAATCACCGATCTGCTTGCCGGCCGCATCGCGGTGATGTTCGCCCCGGTGTCTTCGGTGTTGCCGTTCATCCGTTCCGGCAGGTTGACGGCGATCGCCTCGACTGGCAGCGCGCGTTCGTCGATCGCGCCGGAACTTCCAACTTTGGCCGAACTGGGCCTGACGGGGTTCGAGTCGACGGTCTGGTTCGGCATTGCCGCGCCACGCGGGCTGCCGGTACGCACCGAGTCGATCCTGGTGTCGGCGATCCGCGAGGCGGTCGCGTCACCTGAAGTGCAGGCGCAGTTCAAGTCCAACGGCATTGAGTCGTCGATTCTCAATCTTGGCGACTTCAGCGCTTTCATTCGCGCCGAAACCCACAAATGGGCGCGGGTGATCGAGTCGCAGGGAATCCGCCTGTTTTGACCGTGGTGGCGCGCGGCCCGGAGCTTTAGGCTTTAAACCTGTTCGTCGAAAAATATGGGGTGTGCCGGGGCCGCATGGCACCGCAGACCGCAGGCCGGTTGCCGATCGTCAGGTCTTGTCCTGATCGTCGATGTCGCCACTGGCGGCCATGATGATCTTCAGCGCGAACGCGGTTTCCTCCTCGCTATGGGTCGCGGCCACCAGCACCGTCTGCCCGCTTGCGATTGCATCATGCACCAGGGCCGGGAAATTGCCGTCGCGGGGGCCGACATCGCTGCCGGCGCCAGCGGTCGCGCCGATGAAGCCGCCAAGGCTGGCGCCCCAGCCAAGCAACACCAGCGGTGCAATCAGCGGGCTGGCGACAAACAGGCTGACATTCGCTGCCACCAGCGCCAGTTCGGCGAGCGCGCCGAGGCCGGTGCCGACTGCGGTACCGATCGCACCTTTGGTCAGGATGTCATCGAGTACGCGACTGCTGTCGGTCTGCGGCAGCGCGGATGTCGGCCGAGCGCCCGCATCCAGCAGTTGCAGGCGCTCGGCCGGAATGCCTCGCCCAAGCAGGGTGCGACGGACATCTTCGGCGTCCTTGTGGTGGGCGAAGAAGCCGGAAACATGGTGGCGATATTCGTTCATGGGATGACCAGTCGGCGCGCAGCGCCAGCAAACCTGCACGCTAGCCGGGTCTGGCCGGCGCATCGGTGCGCCAGCGAACGCTGGCTGCGGCAGTTGCGCGGCATGCGCCGAATGTGCGACGGTCGGGCGAAGCTGCCAGCCAGGCTGACGACGCGACTCGTGGGTAAGCGCGCCAGCGTACGGAACGACCCGCAGCTTTGCCCGAAACTGCTGGCCGGTGACTCGCTACATCGATTCGATGCGGCGCCAGCAACGCCGCACCTAACGGAGAGCAAACATGCACACATCATCAGGCAAGACCCGTCTAGTCAGTTTCGGAATCGCAGTGGGTTTGGCGATGCTGGCTGGATGCGCCGGCAACCATCAGGGCATGAGTCGCGAGGGTAGCCAGGGCATGAATCAAGGCGCCAACCAGGGCATGCGCGGCGGCATGGATCACGGGATGCACCTGGACCTCACTGGCGCCAACGAAGTGCCCCCGGTCACCACCCAGGCGTCTGGCATGGGCATGATCATGGTGGGCACCGATCGTTCGATCAGCGGCAAGGTGATGGCGAAGGGCCTGGACGGCACCATGGCGCATATCCATCAGGCCGCGGCCGGCCAAAACGGTCCGGTCATCATCACGCTGGAGAAAAGCGGCGGGCAATGGCTGGTGCCATCGGGTGCGATCCTGACCGAAGCCCAGTACGCGGCCTACAAGGAAGGCAATCTTTACGTGAACGTGCACACCGAAGCCAACAAAGGCGGCGAGGTGCGGGCGCAATTGCGGCCCTGAACGCCCGGCCGGCGCAGGTCCGGCGACCAGATGCTCCGACAGGCGCTTGTCGACGTCTGCCCTGGGTCGCAAGGCCGGCAGCCAGGAGATGCGGTTGCCGATCTTGTTTGCTGCCGACCGGTCTGCAACACCCTCCGTTCGACCCCTTTACCGCGAAAAAAAACCCCGCGTCAGCGGGGTTTGCAATTGACAAACCGATCCATTCAGCTTCGCCTGCGGCCGCGCCACCCGACGAGCGCCAAGCCCATGAGCGTCATCGCCCAGATGCCCGGTTCCGGAACTGCGGACGGTGTTGCGTACAGGAAATCGTCCATGATCACGAAGTCCACTGACTCGTTGTTTCGAACGCCGTTGCTCACCAGGAAATTCTCCGGCATGGTGAGACGAACGCGGCCGATTCTCTCACCCGCATTGGCAATACCGCCGAGAAACGACAGACCCTGATTGCCGCCAGCGATCGCGGTGCGGTTGAAAATCTCGTTGTCCAGGGCGTCGAAGAACTGCATCCTGGTGAGGTTGTTGACTTCAACATCCACAAAGATCGCGGCGAATGCGCTGGTGGTGGCAGCCGTGCCGGTACCCGGAACAAAAAACCGGATGTCCATCTGGTTGCTGCCGACGATGGCGAACAATTTCTGCGCGCTGAATGTCTGCAGGTCGCCCGGAAATCCGAACAGTGTGGTGACTGGCGCAACTCCGCTCACCATGAAGCCGGTTCCGGGTGTGCTGAAGACCGCGCCACGCGGTGAGTTGGTATTGAAGAATGCGCCCGGCAGCAGGTTGGGGTCCGAAAATCCAGCCCCTACACCGTCCCAGTTGATTTCGCGGCGCAGACCACCAAAGTCGCCATTGGCAGCCGCGACGTTGCCGCCGCCGACAGCGCTGCGAAAGTCATCGCGTGTCGGGGTAATCGCCGCCGGGTTGGCGCCGGCCGATTCGAAGATCGTAATGCCGGCAATCGCTTCCGACGACAGACCGACAACCGCCGGGACGATCAGTGCGGCGCAACGTACCAAACGCATTAGCCTGGATGAAACGCGTACGCGATCGAAGTTCGTTTTCTCGCCCATTGCAGTTCTCCCTCGTGATGATTGATTCGACGAAATCGCGCAGGAGTTAACGGCTTGCGCGCACTTGTTGGAACTGTCAATTGTTGCAAAATGAGCGGCCGACTGCGCGTCCCAATCAGGCTGGAATCACGGGTTTTGTGACAAATTGCACAACCTTTCGCGCGAAAACAGGTTCGTTGCCTGTTTCCAGCCCCTTCCTGAAGCGACCGGCGTTTGCCGCACCGCTATCGGAAGCCCTGCAACAACCCTTGCCCGAGGAGCGATTCGCCCGCCTGCGTTGAGGCGAACCGCGGCGCCATTCGCGTACCCGCGCTCTGCCCCACCTTCCAGGCGTTCCGCTGCCTGCCCGCACTGGCCAAGGCGGCCGTGCTAGGCTTCCCGTCCGCCGCCCGAGCGGCTACGAGCAGTCCACACAGGGAGACAAAACCATGACAGACATTCTGGGCAGCGGCGAGCACCGCTATCGCGTGACGCCGGACTGGGCCAAGTTGCCCGATGGCTGGGAATTGAAGGACGTCGCCGCGGTGGCGGTCGACAGCCGCGACCGGGTCTATGTGTTCAATCGTGGCGAGCATCCGATGATCGTGTTCGACCGCGACGGCAATTTCCTGCACTCATGGGGCGAAGGAACGTTTCCCCGTGCCCACGGCTTGCACATCGATGCCGACGACATTCTCTATTGCACCGACGACGGCGGCCACTTCGTGCGCAAGTGCACCACCGAAGGCCGGGTGCTGCTGGAAATCGGGGTGCCCGGCAAACCGGCGCCCTACATGAGCGGCTTGCCGTTTCACCGCTGCACCCATACCGCCCTGTCGCCCAAGGGCGAAATCTATGTCAGCGACGGCTATGGCAATGCACGCATCCACAAGTTTTCGCCGGACGGCAAGCTCTTGATGTCATGGGGCGAGCCGGGTACCGATGCCGGCCAGTTCAACATCGCGCACAACATCGCCACCGACGCCGAAGGCTGGGTCTATGTGGCTGACCGCGAGAATCATCGGGTCCAGGTTTTCGACGGCAATGGCCGGTATGAAACGCAGTGGGTCAACATGCACCGGCCCTGCGGCCTGTATTGCTGCGGCGGCGCCAAGCCGCGGTTCATCATCGGTGAACTCGGGCCGGCGATGGCGGTGAATCGCCAGCATCCGAACATCGGGCCGCGCCTGTCGATTGTTGATGGTCAAGGCAAGCTCGTCGCCCGTCTCGGCGGCGGCAACGGGCCGGGGCTCGAAACCGGCAAGTTCGTCGCCCCGCATGGCCTCGCGGTCGATTCGCGCGGCGATATTTACGTCGGCGAAGTCAGCTATACCGAGTACCCGCGCCTGTTCCCGGATCAGACTGTGCCCTGGCGCATGCGCTCGCTGCAGAAGCTGACCAAGCTTCAATGACAAACGCCCGGCGCGCCGTCTGGCGCCGGGTTTGCGCGGAAACAGGAAAGTGCCGGTCGCTGGCGCCTGCGCAGGCTACCGGTAGGTAAGGGCGCCGCGCCCGAGCAGGCTTTCGCTCCTGATCGCGTCGAAGATGGTTTCGATCTCGGTGAACGGCAGGCGCATGCCGACCACCGGTTTCACCAGTCCGCGCGCCATCAGTTCCATGGTTTCAATCAGCTCGGTGCGGGTCGAATGGCGCGAGCCGGTGATGATGATTTCGGTTTGCACCAGTGCGCGCGGATTGACGCTGATGTCGCCACGGCCGACACCGATGATCACCGCCCGCCCGCCGGTGGCGAGGCTGTCCACCGCCGCCTGAAAGGTCGCGCCATGGCCGACATAGTCGACCGCGGCGTTGACACCGCGGCCATTGGTAAGCCGCTTCGCCTCGCCCGCCAGGTCGGCTACGCTGCGCACATTGATGGTTTCGTCCGCGCCCCATTGCCGGGCCAGCGCCAGCTTGGCCTCCGAGATGTCGGCCGCAATCACGCGGGCGCCGAACAGCTTGGCCACCTGCACGCCATGGATGCCGACGCCGCCGCCGGCGCCGATCAGCAGCACCGTGTCATGCGGGGTGACGCGCGCACGTTCGCGCATGCAATGCCAGTTGGTGTTGACCGCGTCGGTGGCCATCGCCGCGGCTTCATAGTCCAGTCCGTCGGGAATCGGCAGGAAGTTCTGCGCCGGCAGGCACACATACTCGGCGAAGCCGCCGTCGCGATGCACGCCGACATAGCCGCCGAAGTTCTCGCACAGGGTTTCGCGGCCGCCGCGACACCAGCGGCATTGTCCGCAGGTCAGATAGAAATAAACGGCACAACGGTTGCCAATGGCGATGTTGGTGACGCCGGCGCCGACAGCGACGATGTCACCGCCTATTTCATGCCCCATCACCCGCGGCGCGGCGCCGCCAAAACTGCCGCTGCGCATGTTGAGGAGTGTCAGCCCGACCCCGGCGGCGCGTACTTTGAGCACCGCTTCGCCTGGTCCGGGCGTCGGGTCGGGGCAGGTCTGGAGAACGGAATTCCCGCCCCAGCGGTTGACGACCATGGCTTTCATGACGATCTCCGCGGCCGGCTTGTGCGCGACGCGCGCAAGCGACGCCTGACTACAGCGACCGGATCTGCACCTTGCGCCACTTGATGGCGCCGCCCGGCGCGTCCTTCGCGCCATTGCCGAACTGCAGCGCGAACGGGCCCTGCGGGAACTTCGCATCGCGCACATCAACGGTTTGCACGCCATTGAAGAACACCACCAGTTGCGCGCCGCGGGCGATGATCTCGAAGGTGTTCCATTGGCCGCCGGCCCTGGGCATCGGCGACACCGCGGCGACGCCGACGATCGCGCCGGTGCCGTAGGACGGGTCGGGGCGCTGGTCGAACACATTGACTTCATAGGAATTGTCGGCGCCCACCTTGGCCGGATCGGTGGCGCGGATGAAGATGCCGCTGTTGGTGGTGTGGTCGGCCCAGAATTCGGCCTTCAGTCGAAAATCCTTGTACGAATTTTTCGACACCAGATATCCGCCGCGGCCCTTGTCGGCAACGATGGCACCGTCCTGCGCGCGCCAGTTGGCGTCGCCGATGCGATTGAAGTTGTCCAGCCCGCTGTTGCCGTCGATCAGCGTAGTCCATTCGCTGCCGCCGCCGGACATTTGCGCGCAACCGGTCAGGGCCAGAACGATGAATAGCAGCAGGGCAGTGATGTGGGTCAAACGTGGCATGGTGTTTCCTCCGGTTGGTTGATTGCGCTCGCTCCGGTCGCGCGATCCTTGCATCGCGGAGCCTTTGGTCTGGTGGGCCGCATCATAAACTGCAACGTGGCGCTTGACGAGTGCTGCTTTGAATGAAGGCAGTTGATCGCAATGCAGCATCGCGAACATCGCGTCGACCGGATCGTTTGGAGTAAATTGATCAGGTGATTACCCGGGAGGAGACCCCATGCCGCAATACACCCTCAATATCGACGGCGCACGCCGCACCGTCAACGCCCAGGCCGACGAGCCGCTGCTCTATGCATTGACTGACGGCCTCAAGTTCAAGGGCCCGAAGTTCGGTTGCGGCCTGGCGCAGTGCGGCACCTGCACGGTGCTGGTCGACGGCCGGCCGATGCGCTCGTGTGTCACGCCGACCAGTGCGATCGGCAACAAGGCGATTCGCACCCTCGATGGCCTGGAGAAAAATGGCCAGCCGCATCCGGTGCAGGCGGCGTTCGTCGAAGAGCAGGCGGCGCAATGCGGGTATTGCGCCAATGGCTGGATCATGCACGCGGTGGCGCTGCTGGAGAAGAACCCGCGCGCCAGTGAAGCGCAGATCCGCCAGGGCCTGGCCGGTGTGCAGTGCCGCTGCGGCACCCAGATCGCGATTCTGCGCGCGGTCAAGCGGGCCGGCGAGACCATGGCTACTTCGAACAAGGCATAGGGAGACGAGCATGAATGACCTGACTCTGACACGTCGTGAATTCCTGCAGACCACCGCAGCGCTGGTGGTGCAGGCCGGCGGCACCCTGGCCATCGGCGACGCCGCCGCGCAAGCCGCTGCGCCGACGATCGTCGGCCCGCATCCTTCGGCCCTCGACACCTGGATCCGGATCGCCGCCGACGGCAGCGTGGTGGCCAATTCCGGCAAGATGGATTGCGGCCAGGGCCTCGACCTCGCTTACGCGCAAATCGTCGCCGAGTAACTCGATGTGGCGCTCGAGAAGGTGACTGTAACCCTGGGCGACACGCGCCTGTCGCCCAACCAGGGCGGCGGCAGCGGCAGCACCGGCTTGCGGATGGGCGCCAAACCCCTGCGCAATGCGGCTGCCGAAGCGCGGCGCATCCTGGTCGAATCGGCCGCTGCGAAACTGGCGGTGCCGGCCGACGCGCTGGCGGTCGAAAACGGCCGCGTGTTCGTGACGGCCGATCCGGCCAAGGGCGTGACCTATGCGGAACTGATCGGCGGGCGCGAATTCGCAAGCCCGATGAAGTGGAACAACGCGGTCGGCAATGGCATGGATGCGGTGGGCCAGGCCAAGCCCAAGGACCCGTCGCAATACAAGGTGGTCGGGCGCGGTGTCAAGCGGCGCGACATCGCTGACAAGGTCGGCGCCAAGGAGCACTACACCGCGCATATCCGCCCGCCCAACCTGTTGCATGCGCGCGCAGTGCGCCCGCGGGTGGCCGGCGCGCAACCGCTGGCAGTGGACGCGGCATCGATTGCCGGAATCAGGGGCGCGAAACATTTCATCAAGGGCGGGTTCGTCGCGGTGGTGGCCGAAACCGAGTGGGATGCGGTTCGCGCCGCGCGCGCCCTCAAGGTGAACTGGAGCGAAGTCGCCGGGCCCTTCACCGGCGGCGAGGGCGGTGTGTTCGACTATATCCGCGCCGCCAAGCCGACCGCGTCGAACGCGATTCCGATGTTTGGCGGCAAGAAAGATTACGACCCCAAGCCTACCGAGGAGGCACTTGCGGCTTCCAAGCGGGTGCTCGCAGCCGATTACGAATGCGCATTCCAGTCGCACGCGCGGATCGCGCCATCGTGCGGGGTGGCCGATGTCAGGGGGGATCGCGCCTTCGTCTGGGCCGATACCCAAAAGCCGCATTTCCTGCGCGACGGCATTGCCAAGTTCCTTGGGTTGTCGGCGGCCAACGTGCAGGTGAAATGGATGCACGGCGCCGGCTCCTATGGCCGCAGCGATGCCGATGAAGCGCCGTATGAAGCAGCGCTGTTGTCGCAGGCTTTTGGCCGCCCGGTGCGCATGCAGTGGTCGCGCGAGGAAGGCACGGCGTGGGACCCGAAAGCGCCGGCCGGCATCATCAGCATGAAGGCTGGGCTGGACGAGGCCAACAACGTGACCGGCTGGCTGTTCAAGGCCAAGGGTTTCAATGGCTGGGACGTGCGTTTCACCGGCGAAAGCCCGGAGCACACGCTGGTCGGCATGCAGACCGGCTACAAGAAGTGGAACGCGTACAACTTCAACACGCCCGAGGAGAGCTACCAGTTTCCAAAGCATGTGCACTGGTGGGAAACCGTGCCGCCCTACCTGCAGGAGGCCTCGCCGATGCGCACCGCGCACATGCGCGCGCCGCAGGAAATGCAGACCCGCTTCGGCCAGGAATGCTTCATCGATGAAGTGGCGCTGGCGGTCGGCATGGACCCGGTGGCGTTTCGTCTCAAGCACCTGAAAGACCCGCGCGAGATCGATGTGGTCAAGGCGGCCGCCGAAAAAATGGGCTGGCTACCGCGCACCGCGCGCAACCCGACCGCCCGCGTGATGAGCGGTCGCGGCATGGCGCTGCATGCCGGTTACCAGAGCTATGCCGCGGTGGCCTGCGAGGTCGAAGTCAATCGCGACACCGGCCGCATATGGGTGAAGAAAGTGGTCGTCGGGCACGACTGCGGCCTGATGGTCAACCCCACCGGCGTGCGCGCCGCGCTCGAGGGCCAGATCATGCAGGGCATCAGCCGCGCCTTGTATGAAGAGGTGCACTTCGACGACAAGCGGGTGTTGAGTGTCGACTGGCAAACCTACCGCATCGCCAACATGGAAGACATGCCGGCGACGGTGGAACTGGTGCTGCTCAATCGCCCGGACAAGCCGATTGGCGGCGCCGGCGAGCCGGCCATTGTGTGCTTTCCGGCAGCGATCGCCAATGCGGTGGCAGACGCCACCGGCGTGCGCATCCGGCGCTATCCGCTGGTGCCGGAGCGGGTCAGGAAGTTGCTGGCCTGAGGCCGGCGACCAGGAGTTCGTTGCGCAACCATATCCTTGAAAGGAAGATCATCATGTCCTGCAACAAGCTGGTTACCCTGCGCCGCTTGGCGTTCACCTTCATCGTTGGCACAAGCGTGCTGGGTGCCATGCCGGTGTCTGCCGAATCGGAGCACGAAAAGGCGGAGCGTGACAGGGCCGCACGGATGCGGCCCGCCGGTTCCTGGGCCGGCACCGTCACCGCGGTCAATCCGCCAATCGGCCAGTTCGCCAACTTGCTGACCCTGATTCCGGGCGGCGGCGTGATCGAGTCGCGCCGCTTGTATGTGCGCGAAACGCCGTTTGGCGCACTGCTCGAAACGCCAGGGCATGGGGCCTGGCGGCGCGTCGGACCCAACACGATACAAATCAATTTCATTTTCCTGATGCAGGGCGCGCCGGATAACCCCGCTCTTGCCGGCAACCCGTTCGGCACTGACAACATCAGCATCCGTGCGGAACTCGATCACAGCGGCAAGCTTCTGACCGGCACCTTCCGCTCGGATGTGAAAGACCTTGGCGGCAATATCATCTTCACCACCACCGGAACTTACAGCGCCAGCCGGATCGAAGCGGCGCATTGAGATCGAGCAGCGATTGGCGAGGCTGGCCTTGGCGCACTGCGGGGCGCCGGGGTCGCGGATTCACGCCGGATCAGCCGGCATGATCCAGGTTGATTCTATAGAAATAAAATGTGATATTATTTCTATAGACAATCAACGTGGAAAGTCCGATG
>JANPGJ010000287.1:0-7560 GCA_031423955.1 Burkholderiales bacterium | reverse complement strand
GGGCGGCTTTTTCATTGCGTGCAGTGCGTCCACGAGAGATGGATCACATCACTTTTTCTGCGCTTCGTAAAAATTGACCAGCTTGATCACATCGGTTGCCTCGATGCGCCCCAAGGGGCCATCACTGTAGCTCGAGCCGATCACTTTCGATTCGGCATTCAGGATGAATTCCGAAGGCTGGATGATCTGGCGCCGCTCTTCCCACCAGGAACCGAGCTGGTCGGCCTGCGCGCGAGTCACACCGTACCCAAGCGGGAAGTTGAGTTCATCGGCCACCGGTTTGGATTTGTCTTCCGGGTCCACGCTGGCTGCAAACACCTTCACCCCGAGCGCAGCAAACTCGTCTTTCAACTTCGCAAAGCCGGCCAACTGCCGGCGGCAGTACGGTCACCAATGCCCGCGATAAAACAGCACCACGCGGTATTTGGCATCGAGGCCATTGGGCAATTCCATCGTCCCGCCACCGACCAGGGGAATCGTCATGGCGGGGAAGGTGCTGCCGATGTGGAGTTTTTCAGGCATACATTTTCCTTATCATTGCTTCAGGGTTGAGGAAACACCTACAGCCATCATAGCAGTGGCAGCAGCAGGTGCAGCGTTGAGCGTGCGCATGAACACCTGCATGCCATAGTGAAACGAGATGAAGCCGCCGAGCTCCATGATTTGTGCTTCGGTGTAATGTTTCTTCAGTTCGTTGTAGAACGCGGCATCGACCTGGTTGGCATCGAGATACATCATGTCGGCATAGCGCAGCGCCATTTTTTCGGCCTCGGTGAAACGCGTGCCCTGCTCATAGTTGTTGCAGCCTTCGTCGATGGTGGCCTCGTCAAGACCCGCTGCCAGAGCGCGTTTCGAGCGCAAGGCGGAAAAATAGGTGTCGCCCGCGAAGCGCGCCAACTGGATACGGATGATCTCTTTCAAGCGGTGATCGACACTGCCCTGTCCGTGCGAGACCAACAGGGCATTGAGCAGTACCTTGGCATAGGCCGGCACGCGCGCGAGGATGCGCGTGAACATTTCGTCCGGCACGCCAAGCGCCTCGGCGCGCGCCATCAGGGAAAGCAGTTCGGGATCGGCGAGGTTGTCAATGGCGGCGAGGTCGAGCGGTGCAATGTGGGACATCAGGCCGCCTCCTTCTGTGATCGGGTGCCGCTGAGCGACACCGGTTTGGCACCGTACATCCGCTGCGACTCTTCCTGGCTCACAAGCCGGCCGTCGGGAGAGAACATCGGGTAGAACTTGAGGGTGCCGAAAAAGGTGTGGTAACCGATGTTGAAGCCGATGAAGGTGCCGAGTTCGACGATCTCTACCTCGTCGTAATGCTCGCGCAGCAGGGCGTAGAACCCGGCGTCCACCGCTTCCGGGTCGGTCGCCATCAGTTCGCAGTAGCGCAGCGCGATTTTTTCAGCCGGACTGAAGCGGCTGCTGGTGGCATGGCTGTCGATGCCTTCATCGAGCAACTCTTCGGTCAGGCCGTTCCGCTTCGCCGAAGCGGATCTGACATTTCCTCAGTAGCTGCACGCGGCCATGCGTGACAGCAGGACACGGATGATTTCCTTCACCGTGTGGCTGATGCGGCCGGTATTGAAGCAGGTGCTCCAGGCCACGAACACCGCTTCGGCAAGGTCCGGGTTGTGGCCCATCATGGCGTGGAACGCCGGGTCGGGCGCGCGATGTTCCAGGCATTGCTCGATCAGCGGCTTGAGCTTGGTTTTCTTGAGCTCATCAATGTCCAGCATCGTGATGTTCGGCATTTGCTACCTCGGGATAGACAGGCGTCGGGCTTCAAACATGCGACTCGATCGCGCGCCGCAGCACCTGCCGGCGGTCGATGCCGGTGCGGGTTTCGACCAGGGCGCCGTCCTTGAACAGCAGCAGGGTCGGCAGGCCGCGCACGCCATAGCGTTCCACCAGCGCGGGATTGCGATCGGCGTCGACCTGGCCGATCAACACCTGCGGCGGAATCTCGCCAGCCAGTTGCTGCAGCAGTCGGGTCATCTGGCGGCACGGAATGCAGGATTCCGACCAGAAATCGACCACGCTGACGCCGGACCGCGCGAGAATCGTCGGCTCGAAATTGGCGTCATCAAGGGTGGCGAACGCTGGGTTGGTCATGCTGGGCAGTACACACCAAACAGGGCGGTGTGTCAATTGTGAAGGCATCGCGGGTGCCGGTACTGCACGCCCTGGCCGGCCCGCCCGGATGTCCCGGTTTGAAAATCACCCTACGGTTTTGGCCGTCGCGGCCGTTTGATACCAGTCGCATACCGCGCCTGCGAGCGGGGATATGCGCAACACCGGACGGCATCTGCTTCCCGCCGCCCGCCGCGTTGTGCCGCTGCTCCAGGCGCATGCGGCCCCGTGGCACACCACCAATGTTGAAATGAGAATGGCGCGATGAGGCAGGCCCTGCGATCACTGGAAGGTCGAAACCTTCGACTCTATTTCAGCGGGCAGTTCGTGTCCTTCGTCGGCACCTGGGTGCAGCAGGTCGCATTGGCGTGGATCGCCTACCGGATCACCGGTTCGCCTCTGGTGCTCGGGCTGGTGGTGTTCTGCAATCACGTACCGGCCCTGGTGCTCGGGCCGCTGGCGGGCGTGCTGGCCGACCGCTATCCGCGCCTGAACATCCTGATTGCCACCCAGATCCTCGAATTGCTGGTGGCGGCCTGCCTGGTTTACCTGGCGTCGATCGGCGCCCTGACCGGCCAATCCCTGGTGTGGGCGGCGCTGGTGCTGGGCATCGGGGTGGCGCTGGCGATGCCGGCCCGTCAGGCGATGCTCGCCGAGATGGTGGAGCACGACGGGCATCTGGCCAACGCGATCGCCCTCAACTCGGTCTCGTTCAACATCGCGCGCCTGGTCGGGCCGGCCTGTGGTGCGGCGATCCTGGCCGCGTTTGGCGATGTCGCGTGTTTCGCGGTCAATGCGGCGTCCTACGTGGTTGAAATCTGCGCACTGCTGATGATCCGGGTTGCCGCCAGGGTACCGCCGGACGAAAGGGGAAGCCTGCGCCAGGGTCTGGCCTACCTGCGCGGCGCCAGCATGCCGCGCTGGCTGCTGCTGACTGTCGCGTGCTCGGGCGCTGCGCTGGCGCCGCTGGTAACCCTGCTGCCGGTGTTCGCGAAACAGGTATTCGGTGGCGGCATCGATTCCCTCGGCACCTTGCTGGCGTGTTCGGGGCTGGGTTCATTGATGGCCGGGCTTGCATTGGCCAATCGCCGCTATGTTAGCGGGCTGAGCCTCAAGGTGGTTGCCGGTTGTCTGTGCGGCGGCGCGAGCGCGGCGATCTTTTCCTGGAACCAGCATTTCCCGACCGCGGTGGCGCTGATGATCGTCTCCGGCTGGTCGACAGTGATGATCGTCACCGCCAGCCACATCCTGCTGCAGTCATTGATTCCGGATCACCTGCGCGGCCGGGTGATGGCGTTTTTCGGCATGGCCTACGGCGGCGCGCTGTCGCTCGCCAGCCTGGCTTCAGGTGCGCTTGCCGGCTGGTTTGGCGCGCGCCCGCTGATCCTGCTGTCGGCGGTGTTGTATCTGGGAATCGGACTGCTGCTCAATCGTGCGCTGCCGGCGATTCGGGTGGAAGCACGCTCGATTCTGCTGGCCAAGGGGCTGGTGCCGAAATAGGCGTGGCGCGAGTCAGCGCGAAAGCCGCGACCAAACCCACACCAGTGGGTCGAACCAGCTGAAGCTGGTGGCCCGGCCGCCCAGGCATTGCTGCAGGAACACTTCGGTTTCGCGCAGCACCTGGTGTTGATGCGCCCACCAGCTCGGGTTGTGGCCCATGTCGGCAATCGGCACGAAGCGCACCGGGCGGCCGGCTGCATGCAGTGCCGCGACCATCCGCTCCGACTGGTCGATGCCGACCCGCACGTCGCGCCGGCCGTGAATGATCAACAGCGGCCGCTCGGCCTCTCCGGCATGGGTCTGCGGCGAGCGGCGGGTCATCTCGGCGCGGTCGGCGGGCACTTTGGGATTGCCGACGAAGTCATGCCAGTTGGAGAGATCCACCTGCCAGTGCGCGGGAAAGCGTTCGATCAGTGAGGCGAGATCGGTCGGGCCGCCGATCGAGATGCCGCAGGCGAAGGTTTTCGGCGTCGCGGTCAGCCCGGTCAGGGCCGCATAACCGCCGTAGCTGAACCCCATGATGGCGATCTTCGCCGGGTCAGCCAGGCCGCGTGCCTTGGTCCATTCGACCGCGTCCAGCAGGTCATCCTGCATGCGCCTGGCGAATTCGCCCATGCCGGCCTTGTAGAAGCCGCGGCCATAGCCGGTGGAGCCGCGGAAATCGACCTGCAGCACCGCATAGCCGCGATTGACCAGGAACTGCGCGCGCGACGCGTCGTCAGAGCGAAACGGGTCGGTCCAGGCGGTGCGTGCCCATGGCCCGCCGTGCACCATCAGCACCAGCGGCAGGCCCTTCGGGGCAACCCCGCGCGGCACGCTCAGGTAGCCGCGCAGGATCAGCCCGTCGCGCGCCGGAATGCTCACCGGTTCGAGCGGCGCGAGCGCGGCTTCGATGTCGGCCGGCACGCCGCGCGACAGCAATTCATGACTGCCCCGTTCGCGGTCAAGCAAGAACGTTTCGCTGCCAGTGCTGGTGTGGAAGGCGACAATCATGCGTTTTTCCGCGCGGTCGCTGCTCAACAGTTCGACATCGAACGGGCGCCCGGCGTAGCGCTGCAGCAGCGGTTCGATATCGGCCTTGAAGCGGGGGTCGGGAAATTCAACCCGAGGATAGCCGGGCAGGGCGCTGATGATCAGCGGCATATGGCTGACCCGGCTGATCGCCGCAGCTGCTACGTCGGCCACCGGGTCCTCGAACACGAGATGCTCCCAGCCCGGCCCCAGATGCAGCGTCACCAGCGCCATGCGGTCACGGCCGCGATTGGACAACGCCCACATCACCCGCGGCTCGGGGCTCTGGCCAAGAAGGCGCACCGTGCCCTCCTGCCGGAGCGCCAGTTCGGGCGCGCGCTCGGCCTGCGGCGTACGCACTTCTTCCGGCGTGCGGCGCGCCTCGCGCGACTTCTGCCAGCCGCGAAACCCGCCGTTGTCCAGCACGATCGGTGCCACCGCGTCGCCGGGATTGCGCGCCACCAGGGTTTCGGCGCCGGTGTCGAGGTTGATGCTGTAGAGGTCGAACAGCTTCGGATTGCGCCGGTTGTGGGTGACCATCAGGCGCGATGGTTCAGCCTCGTTCAACTGCTGGATCGCGGCCCTGACGCCCGTGTAGGGCGTGAGGTCGACCGCCGCCGCCGAACTTTCGGTGTCGATCATGAATACATGCGCATTTTCGCTGCCGCTGGTATCGCTGACGTACACCAGGCGACGGCTGTCGCCGGTCCATTGCGCGTTGCCGCGCGAGCGCCAGCTGCGCACCTCGCCGGTGCTGCGATTGCGCACGAAGAGCGTGGCACGCATGAACGACGGTCCGACCCAGGCGATCTTGTTGCCGTCCGGTGACAGCGAATGCCCGCCGGTCAGGGTGCCGCGATAGGCGAAGCGGTGCGCCGGAATCAGCTCGGGCAGTTGCGCGCCGACCAGCGCCGGATGGCGTGCCGGCTCCGAGCAGGCCGCGAGGATGGCGCAGGCGATGACTGAATAAGCGAGACGAAGCAGGGCTGTCAATCCGGACTTTTACTTGGGAAATGCGGCTGGTGCAGGGAAGCGCCCAACCGGTTCGGAGTTCGGAACGGAACGAACTGCCGCTGGGGGTAGTCTACCGTTGTAGCCTGGCAAACGCACACAAACGCAAACCGAGGCGGCGCCTCCAATGGCGGCGCCGGTAGCGCCGATGGGGCGATGACTGCCGCACCGATCCTTTGATTGTTGTCGGAAATTGCGGGCTTCATGACAGAAACACGCCGCTGTCGAGGTTTTCATGTTGTTGGCAACGATCAACAGGCCAGCCAACACGGCAATCCCCGACAATACGGGCTCGCGACCCGACTTTCACCTGATTTGAACCGATTGCCGCTGACCGATAACCCCCTGCGCCGCGACGAGTTGCGGATTCCCGTTGTCTGGGTGGCGCTCGCGCTGTCGCTGCTGGTGCACCTGGCCTTGTTGTGGCAATGGCGGCCGCATATCCTGCCGCCCAGCCCCGGTGAGCAACAAAAAGGCTCGACTGTCGGCCAGTTGCGCGCGCAGATCATGCAGCGTCCGGGTGCCGCAAGCGCACCGCCGGCGCGGGCAGCGGCGTCGCAGGAGGTCGCGCCAGTACCTGCGCCAGCCAGACCGGCGCCGCGCATGGTGCCGCCCGCCAAGGCGCCACCGAAAGCGCCGCCACCGGCGCCACCGGTGGCCCTCAACTCGCCGCGTCCGGACCAGCCGCGCTTGCCAAGCCAGCCTGCAGCGCCTGCGGCGCCGCCATCGACTCCCGAAAACGACATGGCGGCGCAAATCGCGGCGCGCCAGCGGGCACGGGCAGCGGCTGCGGCCGGCGCGCCGGCGAGCGCATCGAACGGCGAAGCCGCGACCGCGCCAGCCGACGACGCAACCGCGCGCAGCAACCGCAGCATCGCCGCCAACCTGGGATCGCTGCGCGCGCCGGCGCCAGGCGAAAACGCGCGTCGCGGCGGTGGCGTGTTCCAGATCCGGCGCATGGGCTACGAAGATGCGGAGTTCATGTTTTTCGGCTGGAACAAGGAGATGTTGCGCAACAATACGCAAACCATCGAAGTACGCCGGGGCGACAATCCCGACATGCGCATCGCCGTGGTGCGCAAGATGATCAGCATCATCCGCGACCACGAAAAGGGCGATTTCGTGTGGGAGTCGCGACGCCAGGGACGCAACGTCAGCCTGTCGGCGCGGCTTGCCGACACTGCGCGGCTGGAATCGTTTCTGCTGCAGGAGTTTTTTTGAGTGCGCCGCAGCGACCGGGTGACTGCGATCGGGGCAATCAATTCTTGCGCGCGACGCAGTTAAGCGGCAGGAACGCGTTCGGCACGCTGGTGCGGTTTTCGCCGCGCGCTTTCATGTTGGCCGGTACCGGCGCGTTGCCACAGACCCAGGCCACCGGGACCACCGGTGCGTCATCGACCACCGCCGGGCGCAGGGTCAGGATCTTGCCCTTGATGGCGCCGCTGACCGTATTGCCGAACGTCACGTGGATCGCGCCGTCCCTGACGTTCACCGCGCTGACATGGTTGCCGACTATCCGGTCGGCGGCCGGCAGACCGGCGGCGGCGTTGTCGGCCGGCATTGCCTGCGTCAGCAGCCAGGCGGCGGCGACCGGCTGTTTTGCGATGTCGGCCAGCGGCAGCGCGTCTTCGATCTGCTTGCGCACGATCCGGTCCAGGTACGAGGGCAGTGCGATCAGTGACAGGATCGCGACCATGCCCAGCACCACCAGCATTTCCAGCAGCGTGAAGCCGCGCGGCAAAGGCGGCGGCGATCTCATTTGCGCATCAGGGTCGAAAGCCTGTTCGGCAAATCCACCCTGATGCGCAAATGAGATCGCCGCCGCCTTTGCCGCGCGGCTTCACGCTGCTGGAAATGCTGGTGGTGCTGGGCATGGTCGCGATCCTGTCACTGATCGCACTGCCC
>JANPGJ010000286.1:0-11938 GCA_031423955.1 Burkholderiales bacterium | reverse complement strand
CGCGCGCGGCATCTTCGCGCCGAATGTAGATGCGTCGATGGCTTTAGTGACACTTTCCAGAAGCAGTGTCCAATTTAGGTATCGTGAATCGACATCCTTCTCAGGGCGAAGCACTAAGAACTCGCTTGAACACGCGCCATCAGTGTTGGCCACTACGGATTTTGCAAGGTATGGACGCAGCTTCCCGAACAGTACATCACCTTTGGAGAAAACATTCACGGTGCTTTCCGCCTCAGATTGGAGATCATCGGTGGCTTCGACAAATCTTCCCGTGCCTGACTGCACATGCTCAAGCCCCACATAGCGCGTCCCGTTGCGCACGCCATCTGCTCTCTCGCCGACCAGTGGGGCAATAAACTTAATTTTCTTGATGCTCCAGTCGAAGGGGAGTTTGTTAACCCAAGCTACGCCGGACGGTTTGTAGGCTGGATGCGGTTTCATCCGCGCACCGCCCGCAGTAGCTCCATGAAGCGCCTCTCCTTGGCTTCGATGTCGGCTTGAATCGCCTCGCGGCTACGTGGCGGGGTGTAAACGTAGAACTCGCGGTTGAAGTTGATCTCTGTTCCCACCACACCGACCAGGCCATCCTGATCGTCCGTCACCGCTTCGTTGACCCAGGCATCCGGCCAGTGCGGCACAACCTCGCGCCGGAAATAGGCGGTGATGTCTTCGCAATAGGGTACGTATTCGGCGTCGCGTAGTTCCGAATCTGACAGCACCTCGCCCTTCTCGTTGGTCGTCGGTTCGGCATTCTTGTCCTTGATGCCCAGCTGTTTGCGCGCAATCTCCAGCGATTTCGCTGCGAGCGTGGGCTTCTCGCCGGCACCCTTTTGCGCCTTGGTCGCGACTGCCACGGCATCGTTGAGCGCTGCGCGAAATGCGTCGGCATTGAGGTACACGATGTCGCCGTTCATATTGCCTAGCGCGGCCTTCAGCAATTTCATTTGCTCGTCGGGCAGTTTGGCAAAGGCCTTGTCTTCCAGCAGCGCCTCCACGGCGGCTGGCGTGGCCTGGAAGCGCATGCGCAATGGACGCTCGATGGTGACCTTGCGGTAATGGAAATGCTCGTGGTCGAGAACCTTGGCCTTCAAGATGCGGCCGCTCGCTTCGTCTTTCCATGCCATGGCTTTGAAGTCGGCGTAGGCGCGGGCGATGCGTTCGATGCAGTCGGCGGTGAATTCGCGGCGCTTCTTGCCGAGGTTTTTCTTCATCAGCATGCTCATGCTGGTGGCGTCGATCAGCAATACCTTGCCCTGGCGCTCCGCAGGCTTGCGGTTGGACATGAACCACAGGTAGGTGGTGATGTTGGTGTTGTAGAACATGTCCGTGGGCATGGCCACGATGCAGTCTAGATAGTCGTGCGTGAGGATGTGGCGGCGGATTTCGCTTTCGCCGCTGCCTGCGTCGCCGGTGAACAAGGGCGAGCCGTTGTGGACCACGCCAATCCGGCCGCCGCCCCTGGTTTTGCCACCTTCGCGCACCACCGATTGCATCTTGGAGAGCAGGTGCAGCGAAAACAGCATTTGCCCGTCGCGGATGGCCGGCAATCCGGGGGCGAACCGGCCCGCTGCGCCCTTGGCGTGTTCTTTGCGCACGGCGGATTCGGCGGGCTTCCACTCCACCCCATAGGGCGGGTTGGCGGCCTGGTATTCGAAGGTTTTGCCGGCGTGCTTGTCGGTATCGAGCGTGTCGCCGTTGGCGATGTTGGCCGGGTCCTGCCCGCGAATGAGCATGTCGGCCTTGCAGATGGCGTAGGTTTCGTCTTCAAGTTCCTGGCCAAACAACTTCAACGTGGCGCGGCTGTTGAAGCGACGCAGGTATTCCTCGGCCACGCTCAGGATGCCGCCCGTACCGGCTGTGGGGTCGTACATGGTGCGTACAACGCCCGGCACCGAGAGCACATCGTCATCGCCGCTGAACAGCAGCGTGACCATCAGCTCGATCACGTCGCGCGGCGTGTACTGCTCACCGGCCGGCGACAGGTCGTTGAACTTGCGCAGCAGTTCCTCGAAGGCCTGGCCCATGTCGTGATTGGTGACGAGGGCCGGGTCTAGGTCGGTTTCGGCGAAGCGCTGCACCACCAGGAACAGCCGGTTCTTCTCGGCCAGCTTGTCGATCGTGGCGATGAAGCCGAACTTTTCGAAGATATCGCGCACATTCTGGGAAAAGCCGTTGATCATGGCTTCCAGGTTGTCGCGCACATCGTCGGGCGTCTCGGCCACGCCCGGCAAGGTGAAATTGGAGATGTTGAAGAACGGGTAGCCGCTGGTGGGCGTCAACATCTTGTCAAGGTCGTAGCCGCCACCCTTGATATTGGCGTATTTCGCCACCACCTTTTCGCGGCTGGGCGCCAGCACGCAGTCCAACCGCCGCAGGATGGTGAACGGGAGGATGACCTTTCGGTATTCGTTTTCCTTGAATGCGCCGCGTAGCAGCTCGGCATTTTTCCAGATCAGGTCGGCAAGTTTGGCCATAGGGCGCTCGAAGTCTCGGGATGATCTGTTCGGGTGATGGCCTGCGCTACGTCAGTCACTTGAATCCTGAAGCAGCGCGTCGACGTTGTTTGGCACCATACCGCGCGCCAACATGCGTTTGAAAGTCTCGTAGACGTCGGTCTTCGATCCGGCTTTGCGCAGGCTGTCCTCGTCATTGAACCAGACGTACACGATTGCCTTCTTCGGGCTCGAGGCGAAGCGGAAGAAAAGCCGGTAGCGCTCCGGCATACCCTTCTTGACCCGACGCCAATTGGTGCTGGCGGGCCGAAGCGTTTTGCCGAGCCGGAAGTCCGCGGCGTCCGGGTTGGCGGGTACAAGCTGTTTGACGGTGCGGTAAACGGAGGCGAGCAGGCGCGTCTTTGGGTGCTTCTTGTATCCGGTCGGATCGTCTGCCGCCAGCTTCCCTACCGCCGCTTCGAGCTCATCAAGCGCTACTTTGAAGACTCGGTGGTAATACAGGTGCCAACCATTGGCGATCATCGGCAAGCCTTAGTTCCCGTCAACACCTTCAACCAGCTTGCCAATGCGGAGCAACTGATCGGCATCGGCGGCAACGATGTCCTCGGGATGCTCGGACAGCTGCTTTTCCAGGAACTGCAGGAAGCTGGCGACCACCGGATCGTTTTCGTCATCCCTTGCCTTGCGGCGCGGCGCCGATTTGGCCGACAGGAGCACCGCACCATCGGCAACTACGGTCAACTGAACCTTGCCGTTGAACTCGGGATGGGCATTGAAGAACCCTGCGGGCAGGCGCATGCCGCGCGAGTTCCCGACCTGGACCACCGTGCCTTCGTACTGTTCCTGCCGCTTCGCTGCACTCATGCCCAATCTCCGTCCGGCGTGGCTACGCTTGTGATTACATGATTCTACGCCAAGGCAGAAGCGCTTGAACGCGTGTGGCGCGGGTTACGCGTAGTCGACTAGCCGCGAGTAGGTCGATGGCGGGCCTGATCCGGCGACGCGAGTCTTGCTGCCGTGCCGCCGGATGGGTGGCAAGAGCGCGGCAAATGGCCATCCGGGCCGGGCCGTCACGGATGCTTATTGCGGCTTGATGCCCGCCGCCCGGATCAGCTTGCCGTAGACATCCATTTCCTCGCGCACGAACCTGGCGAACTGGTCCGGCGCCATGTCGAGCACGTCATTGCCGCCGGCGATCAGTTTCTGGCGCACCTCGGCGTTCGCCAGCGCTTTGCGCACTTCCACCGAAATCCGCGTGACGATGTCCGTCGGCGTCGCCGCCGGTACCCAGATGCCGAACCACAGCGGCGAATCGGCGTTCGCGATCCCGGCCTCGCCGGTGGTCGGCAGGTCCGGCAATTGCGGGCTGCGCTTCGCGGTGCTGACCGCGAGCGCGCGCAATTTGCCGCCGGCAATCATGCCCATGGTCGCCGAGATCGGCGCCCAATAGCAATCCACCGAATTGGCCAGCAGCGCCGACAACACTTCCGGCGTGCCCTTGAATGGCACGTGCGTCACCTTGATGTTGGCGGCGGCGACGAATTTTTCGAGATTCAGGTGGGTGCCGCTGCCGGTGCCGGCGGAGGCGAAGTTGAGTGCGCCCGGCTTGGCACGGGCGGCGTTGACCACATCCATCAGCGTCTTGTAGGGTGAATTGGCCGGCACCACCAGCACATTGGGCTGGGTCGCCAGCGGCACCACGTCGATGAAGTCCTTCAGGGTGTCATACGGCAGGCTGGCGTAAATCGCCGGCGTCACCGCGTGCGCGGCGGAATCGATCAACAGCGTGTAGCCGTCCGGCGGCGACTTGGCTACCGTGTTGGCGGCGATCGAACCGCCGGCGCCGCCGCGATTTTCGATCAGCACAGGCTGCCCCCAGGACTCGGCGACCTTCTGCATCACCAGGCGGCCGACGATATCGGTCGAACTGCCGGCCGGAAACGACACGATCGCCCGCACTTGCTTGTTCGGATAGCCCTGTGCCTGCGCCTGGAATGACGCGCCGAGCAGGGAGGCCGCGAATGCAGCGCACTTGATCAGGTGTTTCACGTGGTACTCCTCGAATTGCGTCGATTGTTGTGGGGAACGACAGCCGAATTGTGGTGGGGAACGACAGCCTGAAGATTCTGGGCGGACGCTGCTGTGCCCGCAATCGGTGCATACCCTATGCGATCGCGCACCTGTCAACGAAGATCGCCGCCTGCTGAATGTGGCACACGAGGGCTTCCGCGGGCGGCATACCGTATGTCGATTGCCGCTTGAAAAAGGGAGACGTAGCCGAGCCCACACTACGTGATTGCTGCTCAGTCCGGGTGTCGCGCGAGCCCTATATCGTCGCCATGGCGCGGAGCACAGTCGCGGTCTGTGCATCCGCCGGAAAAAACGACTCGATCGCAATCTCCGACAGGGTCACATTGATCGGCGTGCCGAATACGGTGATGGTGGAAATGAATGAAAGCACCCCGGCTGGTGAATCCAGACGCAGTGGCACCACCATCGCCGGGGCGGCATGTTCGACCGGTCGGTGCAAGCAC
Organism: Burkholderiales bacterium; assembly: GCA_031423955.1. Lineage (GTDB taxonomy): Bacteria > Pseudomonadota > Gammaproteobacteria > Burkholderiales > JAEUOS01 > JAEUOS01. Next base: position 6,951 of record JANPGJ010000286.1, on the reverse strand, counting down.
GCATGTTGCGGCACCGGGTAGGCGTTCAGTTCCGTCAGCAGTTCAGTAAGGCCGGTGTCCGCGGTGAGATCGATATCGCGTTTGATGCGCGAGAGCACGTGGGCGCGCCATTCGGCGTAATTGAGGATGCGTGACGAAAGGCCCTGCGGGTGCATCGACAGGCGCAGCACATTGACCGGTGGTGCCAATAGCCCAGGCGCGATGCCTTCGAGCAGGAGGGTCACCGCGCGATTGTGCGCGATCAGCGTCCAGCGCCGGTCCACCGCCAGCGCGGGGTAGGGCTCATGTCCCTTCAAGACGAGATCGATGGCCTCGCGCGCCGGGGCCAGTGCCGGGTCCGACAACGCCCGCTCACCGAACAGCGGCGCGAAACCTGCCGCCATCAGCAGGGCGTTGCGCTCGCGCAAGGGCATCTCCAATGCCTCGGCCAGATGCAGCACCATCTCGCGGCTCGGCTGTGAACGGCCGGTTTCGACAAAGCTCAAGTGGCGCGCCGAGATGTCGGCTTCGGAAGCGAGGTCGAGCTGACTCATGCGGCGGCGGCCGCGCCATTCGCGCAAATGATCGCCGACCGAGCGGGGCGATGAATTGACCGGGGAATCGAGCATGCAGCGATGGTAGCCCAGGCGGCGCGGGCAGGCCAATTACCCGACAGGTAATTGAGCCCGGCAGGCGCGCGCGGCACGCTTGAGGCCAACCGCGAATGGCTGCGGTAAACAATTTCTGCCAAGGAGCATCGCATGTCGACGGTTCACGTTTCTCCCCTGCTGCGTTTCGGCCTGCTGATCGACGCCGCCATCAGCGGTGCGGTGGGCGCTCTGATGCTTGCAGCCGCTGGCGCCATGCACAGCGTCACAGCCTTGCCCGATCCCCTGTTGCGCCATGTCGGCTTGATCTTCATCCCTTACGTGCTGCTGGTCGGCTGGCTGGGCTTGCGTGAAACCTTGCGGCGCGGTGTGGTGTGGGTGGTGATCGCGTGCAACGTCGTCTGGGCGATTGCGTCGATCTTGCTGCTTACCAGCGCTGGCATCGCGCTGTCGAATCTTGGAGTGGCGTTTGTGATCGTGCAGGCGGTTGCCGTGGTCGTGTTCGCCGAATTGCAGTTCATGGGGTTGCGGCGCAGCGCCATGGCGGCTTGAAGCGTATTTGCGCTCCCCGCCCGTCGCGCAATGCGGTATTCTCGGCGTTGCGCAGGCCCTTTGACTTCTCCGTGTCTTGAAGCCGTGGTTCGCATTCATCGCGATCTTGGGTGCATGCGGTCGCGCCGGACCATCTTGCGGGCCGTTCACCGTAGTGTAGTAGCGACGAGGGGATACCAATGGCAAAACTCAACATCAACGGCAAGCTGCACGACGTCCAGGTCGAACCCGAGACCCCGCTCCTGTGGGTGCTGCGCGAACAAGTGGGACTCACCGGCACCAAATACGGCTGTGGCGTCGCCCAGTGCGGCGCATGCTCGGTGCATTTCAATGGCGAGGTGTTGCGCTCCTGCTCGCTGCCGGTGGCGGCCGTCAAGCCAACCGACAAGATCGTCACTATCGAAGGCCTGTCGCAAAAGCTTTCGCATCCGGTGCAAAAGGCCTGGGCCGAGCTTGATGTGCCGCAGTGCGGTTATTGCCAGTCGGGCCAGATCATGGCCGCCGCTACCCTGCTCAAGAAGAAGAAAAAACCGACCGATGCCGAGATCGATGCGGCGATGACCAACATCTGCCGCTGCGGCACCTACCAGCGGATTCGCGCCGGCGTGCATCGCGCGGCCGAAATCGCGGCCGGCAAATCCGGCGCCAAGGCGTGAGGGGGCCGACCATGACGACTCAAGCTTCCACGATTGCGCGCCCGGCACGGCGCAAGTTCATGTTGACCTCCGCCGCCGTCGGCGGCGGCTTGGCGGTGGGTTTCGGCGCGCCCTTCGCTGCGGATGGCGCAGCGGCGGCCGAGGGTGGTGGCGAAGTCGGCGCCTGGGTGTTCGTGAAACCCGACGACACCTGCGTGATCCGCATTGCGCGCTCTGAAATGGGCCAGGGCACCTTGACCGGCCTGGCCCAACTGGTGGCCGAGGAACTGGAGTGCGACTGGAAAAAAGTCTCGACCGAGTTCGTCACGCCCGGGCAAAGCCATGCGCGCAAGCGCGCCTGGGGTGAAATGTCGACCGGCGGCAGCCGTGGCATTCGCGTCTCGCAGGATTATGTGCGGCGTGGCGGCGCGGTTGCCCGTACCATGCTCCTGGCCGCCGCGGCCGATCAATGGAAGGTGCCGGCTGATGAACTGACGGTGGCCGATGGCATCGTCAGCCACGCCGCATCGAAGCGCAAGACCAGCTATGGCAAGCTGGCTGCGGCCGCGGCCAAGCTGCCGGTGCCGGACGCCAAATCGGTCAAGCTCAAGGTGCCGGCGGAGTGGAAGCTGGCCGGCAAACCGGTCAAGCGCATCGACACCGCGGCCAAGCTCGATGGCAGCCTGGTGTACGCGATCGATCTCAAGCTGCCCGGCATGCTGCACGCGGCGATCAAGGCCTGCCCGGTGTTTGGCGGCAAGCTGGTCAGTTGGGATGACCCGAAAGTCGCCGGGCGTACCGGCGTGAAAAAAGTGGTGCGCGTCAATGCCGGTACGGTGGCGGTGGTGGCCGATACCTGGTGGCGCGCCAAGTCCGCGCTCGATGCCCTGCCGATCCAGTGGGACGAAGGTGTCAACGCGCAGGCTTCGAGCGCGAAGATCGCCGAGCATCTCAAGTCCGGCTTCACCGGCGAGGCCTACGCCGACCGCAACGAAGGCGATGCCTTGAAAGCGATCGAGTCGGCGGCGAAAAAAGTCGAAGCGGTGTACAGCACACCCTTCCTCGCGCACGCCACGATGGAGCCGATGAACTGCACCGCGCGCATCACCGCCGAGCGCGCAGAGGTGTGGGTGGCCACGCAAAACGGCGAGGCCACCCATGCCGCGCTGTCGGAGGAATCCGGCCTGCCGCTGGACAAATGCGAGGTCTACAAGCACATGCTCGGTGGCGGCTTCGGCCGGCGCGGCGGCAACCAGGACTACACCCGCCAGGCGGTGGCGATCGCCAAGCAGTTTCCAGGCGTGCCGGTGAAAATGGTGTGGAGCCGCGAAGAAGACATGGTGCATGACTTCTACCGGCCGATCTCGCAGTGCAAACTGGCCGCCGGCCTTGACGACAAGGGCAACCTGACGGCCCTGCACGTGTGGGTTTCCGGCCAGTCGATCAACGCCTTCCAGAACCCGGCGATGATCAAGGACGGCAAGGACGCGCGCCAGTTGCAGGGCTATTGGGCGGCGGCCGGCGACGCGCAACTCGGCTACAGCGTGCCCAACCTGCTGATCGAGTATGCGATGCGCAACACCCATGTGCCGGTCGGTACCTGGCGTGGCGTCAACACCAACCAGAACGGCGTCTACATGGAATGTTTCATGGACGAGGTCGCGAAGGCTGCAGGCAAGGATCCGCTGGAATTCCGCCGCAGCCTGATGGCCCGGCACCCCAAGCATCTGGCCGTGCTCAACGCCGCCGCCGAGCGCGGCGACTGGGGCAAGCCATTGCCGGCGGGCCGCTTCCGCGGCATCGCGCAATTCATGGGCTACGCCAGCTACTCGGCGGCGGTGGCAGAGGTGTCGGTTGGCAGCAACGGCGCGGTCAAGGTGCATCGCATGGTGCTGGCGCTCAACTGCGGGCACGCGGTCAACCCGCAGCAGATCGCAGCCCAGGTGGAAGGCTCGGTGGCGTATGGACTGTCGGCCACGTTCTTCAACGAGTGCACGGTCGAAAACGGCCGCATGGTGGAAGCGAATTTCGACAAGTATTCGATCCTGCGCTTAGCCGACATGCCGAAGGTCGAGACCGTGATCGTGCCGACCTTCGATTTCTGGGGTGGTGTCGGCGAGCCGACCATTTGCGTGGTCGCACCGTCAGTATTGAACGCGATTTTCGCCGCCACCGGCAAGCCGGCGCGCGATTTGCCTTTGAAGAACCTGAAGCTGGTGTAGACCTGACCGCGAGTTGTTATTCGGGAGTGCGCACGTGTTGATTCAACCGGCACCCCAGGTACTGCCATCGGAGATCACGCCGCGATCGATGTTCAACTCGCGTCGTCAATGGCTGCGCGCGGCGGCGCAGGCCGCGTTGCTTGGCGTCGGCGGGTTCGGCTGCGGTGCGGAGGCCCAGACGCCTGCCGCCGGAAAACCGGCGTTTCGCGGCGCGGCGCCCGACGAGCCGCTGACGCCGCTTGCCGATGTGGTCGCCAAGACCCGCTTCCGCGAGCTCGAAGATGACATCAACGTGAACCTCGCGCAGTTCCGCACACGCCCCTGGACCGTCACGGTCGAAGGCGAAGTGCTCAAACCGCAGGTGTTCGACATCGATGCGCTCGCCAGGCTGGCGCCGCACGAAGAGCGCATTTACCGCATGCGCTGCACTGAAGGCTGGTCGCTGGTGATTCCCTACAACGGCTATCCCTTGTCGGAGATCTTGCGCCGCGTGCAACCGACCGGTAACGCGAAGTACGTCGAATTCACCTCGATTCACGACCCGGCCAATCTGCGGGGCCAGCGCGACGTGACCTATATCTCCTGGCCTTATGTCGAAGGTCTGCGGCTTGATGAAGCCATGCACCCGCTCACCCTGGTAGCGTTCGGAATATATGGCGAACCGCTGTCGAAGCCGAATGGCGCACCGCTGGCGATTCGCGTGCCCTGGAAGTACGGCATCAAGAGTCCCAAGGCTGTCGTCAAAATTCGATTGGTCGAACAGCTGCCGCTCACCGTCTGGCGCAAGCACTATCCGCAGCACCACAGCTTCTGGTCAAACGTCAATCCCGACGTCTCGCCGAGCATCTGGCGCAGCCAGTCACACGAGCGGCGGGTCGGCGAGCTGTCGCGCCGGCCGACCCTGATGCTCAACGGTTATGCCAGCCAGGTGGCGCACTTGTATGCCGGCATGGACCCGAAGGCGATGTACTGATGCCCGGATGAATCACCTGCCGCCACGGGTTGGCGAGTTGCCCGCGCAATCGGCGACAGTGCCGGTCTGGGATCGCTGGGTCAGGATTTGCCACTGGGGCCTGGTTGTCGCCGTCGCGGTGGCGTATTTCATGCCGGCCGATATCGCTCCCGTGCATCAATCCGCTGGCTACGCCGCGGCGGCCTTGCTGGCTTTCCGCCTGCTATGGGGCTTCATCGGATCGATGCATGCGCGCTTCGAGAATTTTGTTCCTGCCCCGCGCGCACTCGCTGCCTACCTCGGCGCGATGCTGCGCGGCAAGGAGGCGCGCTTCCTCGGCCACAACCCGGCCGGCGCGGTGATGATTCTGCTGTTGTTGCTTCTGCTTGGCGTCGCCACGGTTTCCGGGTGGCTGGTGACGCTGGCGGCGTTTCGCGACAACCGCTTGCTCGAGACTATCCACTTCGCCAGCGCCCACATTTTGCTCGGCGCGGTGGTTCTGCATATTCTTGGCGCTTTGTTTACCAGCCTGCGGCATCGCGAGGATCTGGTTCGGGCCATGATCAACGGCCGCAAGCGGCGCTAGTTGCGCGTGAGGGCGGTGCGCTGTTGATGGGGAGGTTTCCCGTTCCATCCGCCGGGATTGCGGTCGGCGCGCAGTTCGCCGGATAATGCCGACTCGCGGGCAGCATTCGCGTCATTCAAATCACCCAGGGAGACGATTCGATGCGTTCAATTTCATTTGGAAAAGCCTTGCTGCTGGCAGGATGTCTGGCCTCCCAATTTCCCGGGCTGCCGGCGCAGGCGCAGGATTCCGCCGCCCGCAAGGAACTCAAGCGTGAAGATCTGGCCGGCGCGCCCGGCATGGAAGTCGTCAACTCGATTTCCGAACTCAAGCCCGGCGACACGCTGGCCCTGCACATTCATCACGGCATCGAATCGGCCATTGTGCTGCAGGGCGGCATGATCCAGGTGCCGGGCAAGGATCCGACGCCGCTGCCGACCGGCGTGTCGCTGATGAACATGCGCAACGTGCCGCACGGCGGCTGGAAGGTGGTGGGCGACACCACGATCCGGCTCTTCACTGTGCACATTGTCGACAAGGGCAAGCCGCTGTACGACACGCCGAAGTGACCGTTGGCGGGCGCGCAGGCGCGCTGGTGCCGGGTTCAGACCGGCTCGAGCGCGCGGTGTGGCGCGGCCGGCAACTTTGCGGTGATCGCGTCGCCGCGGCGCACCGGCCCGCCGGCGACCACCACGCCCATGATGCCCGCCTTGCGAATCAGCGTTCCGTCCGCCCGGCGATCGAGCACCGCGGCCACCAGGCCTGCCTGAAACCTGTCGATCTGTTTGCAGGGATTGCGTAATCCGGTCAGCCGGATGATCGCCGCGTCGCCCAAGTGCAGTTCGGTGTCGCGTGGCAGGGCAAGCAGGTCGAGGCCGCGAGTGGTGATGTTTTCACCCAACTGGCCGGGCGCCACGGCGAAGCCCTTTGCGGCCAGTTCGTCGAACAACTCGGCATGCATCAGGTGTACCTGGCGCAGATTGGGCTGATGGGGATCCCGTTCCACCCGCGAGCGATGCTTGACCGTGATGCCGCTATGCACGTCACCCGCCACCCCCAGGCCTTGCATCAGGTTGATGCACGGCACCAGTGCCTTGGAGAACGAATACGCGGCACTTGCGCCAACGGCGATGACTCTGGCTTGCATTGGATCGATTCAGTGCGCCGGGCAGTGTCGCCCGGCACCGCTGACCTCAGACTTTCACCTCGCGATTGAAGCGCTCGATGTACTCGGCGCGCCGCGGGTTCAGCTTGGCCCAGTCCACCGTGCTCATCTTGGCCAGCGCGGCGCCATCCCTGGCATAGACCTGCAGCGCCTTGGAGAGCGGCACCTTGGAATTGGTGGGCACCAGCACGTAGGGCGCGTCGCCCATCTTCTGCTGCACATCCACGCTGATCGAGGCGTTTACGTAGGCGGCGGCCAGGTCCAGGTTTTTGG
>JANPGJ010000285.1:0-11452 GCA_031423955.1 Burkholderiales bacterium | reverse complement strand
GTGCCGTCGCCGTCGGCGTCGAACCATGCGCCGACGTGGGCGAACGAGTCCCACTGCGTGGAGTACTGCAGCGACATGATCACCAGGTCGTCGGAGATGATGTCGCTGTTCTGCCGGTCGGCGCGCTCGAACGGGAAGTTGAACACCGGCTTGCCCTCGCGCAGGGTCGGCTTCAATTGCGGCGGCAGGCGGCGCGGGTTGACCACGTTGCCGCCGGGATAGTCGAGCGGCATCGACAGGCAGAAGGCCAGGCCCTCGCGGATTTCCAGCGCGGCGCGCTTGACGCGCGCAGCTGTCAGGAAGTTCAGGCGGCCGAGTTGGTCATCAGGGCCGAAGTCGCCCCAGGTCGAACCTTCGGGTTTGTTTTTCCAGCGCATGGGGTCTCCTTGGTTGGTGTAAGACTGATGCCGCGTGATGTAACACTGATGCCGCGACACCCGCTGCGACATCGGGCGGGCGGTCGCTGCAGCGACCGACGCGCATGGCGTTGCGCTGCCGGTCTCAGCGTCTGGTTTCGCGCGGCGGTCCGCCGGCGGGACTCCTGGTCGGTGTGGCGTCGCGCGCCGCCGCCGGGCGCGTTGCTTCGCCGCTCAGCGCAATGTCCGGAAAGCGCGCCTTGCAGCGAATGCCGCCCGGCAGGCGGCGCGCGCGATTGTCCAGCTCGAGGCGCACGCCGAAGGTCTCGCTGGCCGAATCGAGCACGCGGTCGATCACCCGCACGATGGCAACATGCACACCACCGAGCGGCGCGTTGGGCAGCACATCGACCTGCGCGCCGACCTTCACCTTGCCGTAGGCCGCGGCCGGCAGCAGCACCTCGACATTGAGCACGTCGACCTCGGCCAGCTTCAACACCGGCTTGCGGCCGACGCCGGCCTCCGCCACTTCACCGGGATGCATCAGGCGCTCGACGACCACGCCGTTGAACGGGCTCCGGATGGTCTTGAGCCGCAGGATTTCGCTTTGCCGCGCGTATTCCAGTTCGTTCAGGCGGCGGTTGTCGAGCGCCTCCTTGACCTCGGCCTCGGCCAGGCGCTTTTCGGTCGCCGCCTGGTCGCGCGATTCGGCCGAGACGAACTTCTGCTTGTACAACTCGTCCTGGCGGCCGGACTTGCTGGAGGAATACTCGACCCGCGTTTCGCCCGAGCGGATCGCCCCTTCCATGGTGGCGCGCTGCTTGGCGACCGCCGCGGCGGCGCGGTCGACCGCCGAATCGAGCACCACCAGCACCTGCCCCTTGGTCACACTGTCGCCGCGATTGACGTTGATTTTCTCGATCAGGCCTTCCACGGTGCTGCGCAACTCGATCACCTGGCGCGGCTCGACCACGCAGTCGAAGTCGCCGCCGCGCGCGGCGCCGGCCGCGCACAGGCCGGCGCACAGAAGGATTGGTCGCCACATCGTTTTAGTCGAATGTTTCATCTGCAATTATTTTATCCCGCCGGCGAAGCCGAGCGTCTGGTCGAGTTGCCGGTCGGCATCGAAGGTGGCGCGCCGCACGCGCACGCCGGCGCGCTCGGCGGCGCTTTGCGCCACCCGGCGCAGCAGGGCCGCCGGCGCGGCGGCGATTTCCGCCTGCTCATTGGCGGTGCGCAGGGTCGCGCACAGGCGCGGCGCATGCTGCGCGAACAGGTCGTCGTCAAGCGCGACGATCGCTTCGCACGAACCCAGGTCACCCTGGCGCGCGCAGCGCCCGAACAACTGGCGGTCGATGCGCGCCGACTCGTGGTATTCGGTGAGGATCACGTGCAGGCCGCCGGCCGCCGCCACCCCGGGGCCGAGCAGGATGTCGGTGCCGCGCCCGGCCATGTTGGTGGCCACCGTCACCGCGCCGGGCAGGCCGGCGTCGGCGACGATCGCGGCCTCTTCGGAATCGAAGCGCGCGTTCAGCACGCGGTGTTCGATGCCGGCGTCGGTCAGGCGCGCGCTCAGTTGTTCCGACGCCGCCACCGAGCGGGTGCCGATCAGCACCGGGCGCCCGGCCTGGTGCTCGCGCGTGACGGCGGCGACCACTGCGGCCCAGCGCGCGGCGGCGTCGCGCAGCATGCGCGATCCGCGCTCGCTGCGCCGCACCGGCCGGTTGGTCGGCACCCGCGTCACCTTCAGGCGATACACCGACCACAGTTCCGGCGCCACCTCGGCGGCGGTGCCCGACATGCCGCCCAACAGCAGGTAGCGCCTGAAAAAGCGCTGGTAGGTGACCCGCGCCTGGGTCACCCGGCGGCCGCTCGCCTCGCAGCCCTCCTTCAATTCGATCAGCTGCTGCAGGCCGCGCTCCCAGCGCCGATCGGCCATCACCCGGCCGGTGAACTCGTCGACGATCTGCACCTTGCCGTCGGCCACGATGTAGTGCTTGTCGCGTTCGAACATGTGCAGCGCCGACAGCGCCTGGGTGGCCAGTTCCTCGCGCCCGCGCCGGCTGCGCCACGCGCCCGGCAGTTCGCGGCCGAGCAGCGCCAGGCGCTCGCGCCCGCGCTCGGTCAGGCGCACCTGGCGCGCCGCCTGGTCGAGCGCGAAATCGCTGACCGCGGTGAGCGCGCGTGCGATCTCGAGCGCCGCCGCGTGCGGCCCAGCTTCGTCCGCCGCGTCGTCGCCGGCCGAGATGATCAGCGGCGTGCGCGCCTCGTCGATCAGCACGCTGTCGACCTCGTCGACGATGGCGAAATAGAGACCACGCAGCAGCAGGCGCGTGATGCGGTCGCCATTGCCGAGCAGGCGCTCGACTTCGAGCCGGCCGCGCCCCGCGTGCCCGGCGAGGACGATGCGGTCGCGCAGGTAATCGAAGGCCAGTTCCTTGTTGGTGCAATAGGCGATGTCGGCCTGGTAGGCGGCGCTGCGTTCGGGCGGGGTCTGGCCGTGCTGCACCACCCCGACCGACAGTCCCAGCAAGTCATAGACCGGCCGCATGCTGTCGGCATCGCGCTGCGCCAGGTAATCGTTGACCGTGACCACATGCACCGGCAGCCCGCACAGGGCGGCGGTGGCCGCCGGCAGGGTCGCTGTCAGGGTCTTGCCTTCGCCGGTATTCATTTCGGCGACCCGGCCGTTCAGGATGGTCCAGCCGCCGATCAGCTGCACCGGGAAATGGCGCATGCCGAGGGTGCGGGTCGCGGCTTCGCGGATCAGCGCGAAGGCGTCGGCGATCTGCGCGAAGCCGCTGGTGCCGCGCGACAACAGCGCGCGCAGCGCATCGGCACGAGCCCGCAAATCGCTGTCGGTCAGGGTCGCCAATGCCGGGCCCAGGGCTTCGACCGCATCGACGATGCGGTGGCGCCGGCTGCGCCGGCGCAGCAGCCAGCCCGACAACTGCGCGGCGCGTTCGAGCAGGAAGCGGTCGACGCGGCCCTCGTCATCGTCGGCGCGCTCGGCGTATGGCCCGGCGGCGCAGGCGACGCCGCGCCAGTCGAGCATCCGCTCAGACATTGAAGCGCGCCAGGAACAGTTGGCGCAGGCGCCGGGTCCACTGCGCGGCGAGCGGCTCGGCCAGGTGATCGAAGCGCACGTAGGCGCGGGTGCCGAAATACGACTGCTGCATCGCGGCCGGCAACTCGAGGTCGAACTGGAATACGCTGGCCAGGGCCTTGCCGCCTTTCTGGTCGCGCGGGTCGGAGGCCAGGGTGCCGCCGCCCTCGGTGCCAAGGGCCGCACTGGGCAGCTGATCCTTGGCCGCCGGCACCTCGCGCACCAGGTTGACGCGGGTCACGACCCACATCTGATTGGCCAGCCGCACATCCGCATGCACCAGGCGCTGGCGCACCAGTTCGACATCGTCCTGGCCGACCACCACCCGCACCAGCGTCGCCGCCGGCCGCACCACATGACCGATCAACTGGCCCTTGCGCAGGAAACGCCCGGGCAGGTCTTCGGACTGCGGCAACACGAAGGTGCCGTGGCTGTCGGCGAACGAGGTCAGGCGCGCGCGCCGCTCTTCCTCGCGCGCCAGGGTCGCCAGCGCGCCCTGCCTCTCCTCGCGGGTAATGCCGGCCTGCACCTTGTCGCTGAACGACTCCGAGACCAGCTTGGCGTCGAGTTCCGCGACCTTGGCCGCCAGCACCGCGATGCGCGCTTCCAGCACCGGGTCCTCGCTTTCGACCACGGCGTCGCCGGCGTGTACCGCGCTGCCCGGGCGCACCAGGACGCGGCTGACAAAGCCGTCAGTACCGGCGCGCACCTGGGCATCCTCGGGCAGCCATACCACGCCCTCGGTGGTGGTGCGCAGGGGCAAGGGTACAAAGCCCAGAAAAGCCACGACCGCGATGGCGGCGCCGGCGGAAATGGTGATCGCGCGCGAGCGCTGCCGACCGAGCCGTGCCGAGGAACCGAGGTAACGCAACGCCTTCCCCAAGGGTATCAGCAGCATGGTCGCGCCGCCCCACAGCGCCAGCACCACGCCGACAATGAAGAATTCGCCGGCGATGAACAGGATGATGCCGACCGTCACCAGGGTGCGGTAGATGAAGGACGCCACCGCGAACAGCGCCAGCCAGACGTGTTCGCCCGGCGCCAGTTGCGGCGGCTCGACGTGGTCGAGGCGCACGATGTGCCGCTCGAACAGGCTCAGCAAGTACTGCTGCGAGCGTTGCGCCAGGTTGGGCAACTCGGCCAGGTCGCACAGGATGTAGTAGCCGTCATAGCGCAACAGCGGGTTGCCGTTGAAGATGACGGTGGAAATGCCGGCGATCACCATCACATTGAAGGCCACCGCACGCGCCGCGCCGGGTTCGACCAGCACCCACACGAACATCGCCAGCGCCGCCACGAAGGTCTCGACCAGCATGCCGGCGGCGCCGACCACCGCGCGGTTGCCCTTGCTGCGAAACGCGGTCGACGCCGAGGCGTCCACATAGGGTACCGGCATCAGCACCAAGAGCAGGATGCCGATATCGTGCACCTCGCCGCCGCCGGCCTTGGTGGCGTAGGCATGGCCCAGTTCGTGCAGCAGCTTGATCACCGGGAACACCAGGAAGGCGACCACCAGGTTGTGGGCTGACAGCACGCGATCGCCGAAATTCTCGGTCAGGTCGGCCCAATGGATACCGGCCAGTATGCAGCCGCCGGCCACCACCGTAAGCCACAGCAGCGCGCCCCATACCCCGAGCAGCGGCCGCACCAGGCGCTGGGTGCGCTCGAGAAAGCGGTCCGGGTCCCACAGCGGGATGCGGATCGACAGCGGGTTCTTGAGGTTGCGCATCCAGTTGCTCTTCGACTGGGTGCGGTAGCGGCGGAAGATCTCCGCGGTATCCGGCGTGACTTCGCATTCGATCAGGTCGGCACTGTGCAACTGCCCGAGCAGGCGGATCACCTCGTCCTGGCCGGGCGCATGGCTGTCGAGCTTTTCGACGGCGGTCTCCCAGATCTGGTTGACGCTGCGCCGCCCATCCATCAACCCGAGCAACAGGTAAGTGGCCGGGGTGAAGCGGTGCATGCGGCCGGAGGCATGGTCCTGCATCACATACCAGGCCTCGCCGCGGTAGCGATGGCGATGCACCTGGGCGCGCGCCGACAGCCGCGGCGCCAGCGCGGCGACACGGTACCAGGCGGAGCTCAGGAACGGTTCGGCCATGGCGACAGAGGCGGGGTGGTGATCATTCGCGGGTCATGCCAGATGCGTTGCCGCGCTGTCGGCGCGCCGCTCACGGCATCCAGGTCCAGAAGGTGATGCGCATCCAGTCGATCAGGCCGCGGGTCCAGATCCAGATCAGCTTGCGCTCGTCGACCACCACCTAGCCGACCCCTTCCATGCCGGGCCGCACGCCGGGCCGCGGCGCCTCCAGCCGCGCCTCGACGCGAAAGTAGTTGCGGCCTTCCTGGGCGGTCGAGACCGAGGTCACCTTGGTGACCTCGAACGGCATCGGCTCGCCGCCAAGACCCGCCAGCGCGAGCTTGCCGCGCTGCCCTTCGAGCACGTAACCGATGTCGCGTTCATCGACCTTGACGATCACCCGGTAGGCGTCGAGCGGGGTGATCTCGAACAGCAGCTTGCCTGATTCCACCGGCGAGCCGAGCAACTGCGACAGGTCGCCGGAGACCACGATGCCGTCGAACGGCGCGCTGACCCGGCTGCGCGCGAGTTTTTCGTCGACCAGCGCGATCTGCGCCTCCGACTGCGCGACCTGCGCCGCCAAAATGCGTGCCGCCGGCCGCTCGTGCTTGGACAGCGCATCGTGATATTTGCGCACCTGCTGCTCGCGCTCGCTGCCGTAGCGCACGCGGTCCAAGCGCAGGTCGCGGTCGTCGAGTCGCGCCAGCAACTGGCCGGCGCGCACGGTGTCGCCGGCGCGCACCGGCGCCTCGGCGATGAAGCCTTCGAACGGTGCCACCGCGGCGCGCTGCACCGCGCCTTCGACCACCGTCTTGGCCGATACCCGGAACTCGCCTTCGACGAATGTCAGGAACGCCAGCAGCAGCAGGACCGCGAGGGTGCCAAGCTTCAGCAAAGGCTGGCGCGGCCCGAACAGGCGGTCGCGAAAATCGCCGAGCGCATCGATCGCCCGGCCCGCAAGCCAGCGCGTGTGGCCGAGTTTCTCGTCCAACGCCGGCGCCAGCAGCACCGCCACCGCCTCGAAGCTTTCCAGTTCGGCCGGCTCGAACGGCTCTGCACCGGCACGCTCGAACAGCAGCGCGCCGAGCGGCGCGCCGCGGCAGATTAGGGGCACGCTGCACAGCACCGGGTTGCCGGAACGCTCCGCCAGGTCGCGCTGCGCCACCGCGATGCGCATCGTTGCCACCGCCGGCGCCGGTTCGCATACCGTGGCGCGCTGGTCGAGCGCCTCGTCCATCGCGTTGGCCATCGCGCCCACCAGTTGCGACTTGGCCTCGAAACTGGCGGAGCGCGAAATCGCCTGCACCTTGAGAATCCCGCGCCGCATCAGGCCCAAGCTGACACGGTCGACCTTCAGCCGGGTCACCAGTTCGTTGACCAGTGCGAATGCCGCCGGCTCCAGCCGCTCGCTTTCCTGCACCGTGGCCAGTACCTCGAGCGCCAGGGCGGCGCGTTCGCTGCGCAACTGACCGGCGCTGCCGCGTTGCCGCAGGCACAAGGCGTCGAGCCATGCCGCCCCCCACAGCAGTTGCCGCAACACCGCCTGCAATTCGGGTTCCGCGCGCGCCGCTACATCAAGCACCACCACGCCGAACAATTCGCCGTCGGTCTCGACCGGATAGGCGATATGCACGCCGGCAGCCAGACCGGGCGTGGCCGGCGCCGGCTGTACCACGCCGCTTCGCTGTGCCAGCGCCTCCTGCGCGGGCGCCGCCAGGTAGGCCAGGTCGCGCTGCGGATCAGGCCACACCGCCGCCGGTACGTACGAATCACCGGCCGCACTGCGCAACAGCAGCAGGCCGGCGCGGGTATCGGCGACCTGCAGGCACTGCAGTGCGAGCCAGCAGCGGCACAGCATTTCGCTGTCGGCGGCCGACGCCAGGGCCGCCCACAGCGCCGCCTGTTCGCCGTGCGCGGGACCCGCCGCAGCGCTTCTCGTATTCGACTCCGGCGAGGCTGTCGTTTCGCCGGCAATCACCGCACTCATTGGGCGGCGCGCGCCCTTGCCGGGCAGCCCGAAGCCGGCCCAACTGCAATTCTGCGGCGGCCGCGGGCGTTGCGGAATACCGCGATCGTCATGAACGCGGCGTCGAAGCCCTCCGCGTGGTGCGGCGCGTTATTTGAGAACGCCGTGGCGCGACTCATATTCACCGAGAAGGCGGGTCAGCAGATCCGACAGGCGCTTGGCTGCGAATGGCGAAAGGATGATGCGATGGTGCAACTCGATCTCGAAATCCTGGACGGCCTGGCGATCCCAGTTCTGGTTGACGCCGAAATTGAGCACCACTTCCTCGCGCGTGCTGGTGGCGTTGGCGACATTGCAATACGAGCTTTTCAGATTCGACGTATTCCAGCGCACCCGTGCCTGGTCCGCCGGCGCCGGCTTTTCACCTTCCGTCACTTGAACTTCGCCCGTTGTCTTGGCCATCTTTTTCTCCATTGACTGGTTATTGAAAATTGCATGCATCAATACAGGAACATGCCCCTGGCGAGGCTGTCATGTTCCTGGTAACGATCGACAATGCCCGCAATTGTCGCAATCGCAATCACCCGCAGCGGCGCGCAGCATGACCGATACCAAGTCGGCAGGTTACCCTGAAATCGACCCGCAAACCCGCGTCGCGGGCGATTGCAGTTACGCAAGACAACCGGGTCAATCGTCAGCGTTGTCGTCGAGTTCCGGAAACAGCACCGAGGTAAAGCCGAATTTGCGCATGTCGCGGATGCGCATCGGATACAAAATGCCCCAAAGATGGTCGCATTCATGCTGCACCACTCGCGCATGGAAGCCCTCGGCCGCGCGCACAATCGGCGTGCCGAACTGGTCAACCCCGGAATAGCTGATGCGCAGGCTGCGCGGCACGCTGCCGCGCATGCCGGGCACCGACAAGCAGCCTTCCCAGGCTTCCTCCTCGTCGCTTCCGAGCGGCGTGATCACCGGATTGACGAGCACGGTCTTGGGCACCATCGGCGCATCCGGATAGCGCGGGTTTATCTGGTCGGAACCGAAGATCACGACCTGCAGGTTGACGCCGATCTGCGGCGCGGCGATGCCGGCGCCGTTCGCGGCCTTCATCGTGTCTTCGAGATCGGCGACAAGTGCATGCAGTTCGCGAGTGTTGAATTTCTCCACTTTGGCCGAAGGCTGCATCAGGCTCGGCTCGCCCATTTTCAGAATCGGCCGGATCATTGGCTGACGAACTCCTCGACGATGCGGTGCACCCGGGCGATCGCGCCATTCATCACTTCGCCCAGTTGCGCAAGCGGTATCGCCAGCGCGCTGTCGCCGCGCCCTGCCGCATGGTTGACCACCACCGACAGGCAGGCGTAGTCGAGCCCGAGTTCGCGTGCCAACGCCGCTTCCGGCATGCCGGTCATGCCGACCAGATCGCAGCCATCGCGCGCCAGGCGATGGATTTCAGCGGCCGACTCCAGGCGCGGACCCTGGGTGGCGCCGTAGACGCCGCCATCATGCACCGCCTCGCCGGCCCGTCGCGCGGCTTCCAGCATGCGCTGCCGCAAACCGGCGGCATACGGCCAGGTGAAGTCGATGTGCGAGACCGCGGTGCCGATGACCGCGCCCGGCCCGTCGAAGAATGTGTGTTCACGGCTGTGGGTGTAGTCGATGATCTGGTCCGGCACGACCAGCTTTCCCGGTCCGAAATCGTCGCGAATCCCGCCCACCGATGTGACCGCGAACACCCCCGCGACGCCGGCCTCGCGCAGCGCCCACAGATTGGCGCGATAGTTGATCAGGTGCGGCGGAATGGTGTGGCCGTAACCGTGGCGCGGCAGGAACACCACTTCACGGCCGCCGATAAGGCCGTAGGTCAAGGCACCTGACGGCTCGCCGAATGGCGTGCGCACCGACTCGGTCCGGGTCACGCTCAGGGTGGTCAAGCTGGTCAGGCCGCTGCCGCCGACGATCGCGTACATCACATGCCCTTTACCGCATGCACCGCCGGCAGGTTGCGCCACATGCCGGAGACATCCATGCCGTAGCCGAACACATAGCGGTCGGGCACGCTGATGCCGACGAAATCGGCGACGATCGGCTTCGGCTTGGCGATCTTCTTCTCGCAAAACACGCCGCAAAAGAAGCGCGCCGCACCCATTGCCAGCACGCGGCGACGGATCTCGGCCATGGTTTCACCTTCATCGAGAATGTCATCGAGCACCAGCACGGTGCGGTCCTCGACCTGCTTTGACGGTTCCACCTTCCAGCGCAGTTCGCCGCCGCGGGTCTTGTCGCCGTAACGCGAAACATGGATGTAGTCAAACTCGAGCGGGAACCGCAATTGCGTCAGCAGGTGACCGGCAAACACGGTGGCACCGCCCATCACCGCAAGCACCAGTGGCGCGGAATCCCCGATGGCGGCGCTGACCTCGCCCGCCATGCGGGTGGTCGCTGCGCTGCAATCCGCGGCACTCACCAGAATGTCGGACTCGGCCAGAATTTGGGCTGCCTTCGCGCTATCCATGAGAAGCTCCGATCTGCTTCAGATAGGCATCGAACTCGACGCCGATTTCGTGGTGCTTGCGGCCGAGGTCGACCACCGCCTTCATGTAACCAAGCTTGGAACCGCAGTCATAGCGGGTGCCGGCGAAGCGATGGGCGAACACCGGTTCGTCGCGCAACAGCGCGCTGATCGCATCGGTGAGTTGCAGTTCGCCGCCGGCGCCCGGCACGACGTCTTCGATCAGTGCGAAGATGCGCGGCGAAAGAATGTAGCGGCCGACCACCGCCAGGGTCGAAGGTGCGACCTCGGGCGCCGGCTTTTCGACGATCGCGACCACCCGCTCGGTGCGTTCGTCCACCGGATTGCTGCTGACGATGCCGTACTGCCGGGTACGCTCGCGCGGCACGTCTTCCACCCCGAGCACGCTGCCGTTGTGGCGGTGCGCGCATTCGACCATCTGCTTCAGGGCACCAGGCCGGCTGTCGATCAGGTCGTCGGCGAGGATTACCGCGAACGGTTCGTCATCGACCACATCGCGCGCGCAGCCGACCGCGTGGCCAAGCCCGAGCGGCTCAGCCTGGCGGATGTAGACGCATGTGATGCCTTTGGGCAACACACTGCGCACGACCTCCAGCAGATCGGCCTTGTTTTTCGATTCCAGTTCGGTTTCGAGTTCGTAGGCCTTGTCGAAATGGTCCTCGATGGCGCGCTTGGTACGACCGGTCACGAAGATCATGTCGGTCAGGCCGGCCTCGATCGCCTCCTCGACGGCGAACTGGATCAGGGGTTTGTCGACGATCGGCAGCATTTCCTTCGGCGTCGCCTTGGTCGCCGGCAGGAAACGCGTGCCGAGACCGGCGACCGGGAAAATCGCCTTGCGAATTTTTTTCACATTGTCCTGCCAACTTTTGTCATCAGGTTTCCAGCAATGCCTTCAAGCCATCTTCATCGATCACCGCTACGCCAAGTTCCAGCGCGCGGGCAAGCTTGCTGCCGGCCTCGGCGCCGGCCACCACGTAATCGGTCTTTTTCGACACCGATCCCGATACCTTGGCGCCGCGCGCCTCAAGACTCTCCCTGGCCGCCTCGCGACTCAGGGTGGGAAGTGTACCGGTGAGGACGAAGGTCTTGCCTTGCAGGCCGCCGGATGCGGCTGCCGGCGGTGGTCCCTCGGTCCACGTGACACCAACAGCACGCAGTTGTTCGACCACTTCGCGGTTGTGCTGCTGGCGAAAAAACCCGGCGATCGACGCCGCCACCACCGGCCCCACATCACGGGCTTGCGACAAGGCCTCCTCGTCGGCCACCATCAACCGGTCGAGCGCGCCGAAATGGCGCGCCAGGTCCTTCGCGGTGGTCTCGCCGACGTTGCGTATGCCCAATGCGAAAATGAAGCGTGGCAAGGTCGCTTTCTTGCTTTTCTCGATCGCCGCCAGCACGTTCGCGGCCG
>JANPGJ010000284.1:0-17361 GCA_031423955.1 Burkholderiales bacterium | reverse complement strand
ATGCTGATCGCCCCCATGCTGCGCGAGGACCGCGGCATCGGCACCATCCATCTGGTGCGCATGCCGCCGCGCCCCTTCAGCGACAAGGAGCAGGCGCTCCTCAAGACCTTCGCCGACCAGGCGGTGATCGCGATCCAGAACGCGCGGATGTTCAACGAAACCCGCGAGGCGCTGGAGCGGCAGACCGCGACGGCCGACATCCTCAAGGTGATCGCCAGTTCGCCATCAGACGTGCAGCCGGTACTGGATGCCATCGCGGCAAGCTCCCTCAGACTCACCGGTGCACTGTCTGCGCTGGTCACCAGATTGACCGGAGAGGTGGTGTCGTTGGGCGCGATGAGCAGCACGGGCCCGGAGGGCGACGATGCGATCCGCGGCTACTATCCGCTCTCGCTGGCCCAAGCGCCGCTGGTGGCCGAGGTGGTGCGCTCGTGTGCCCCGGTGCAGATCACCGACATTGAATTCGATTCCGATGACCGCGATATCAGGCGGTTGCGCGACATGGCGCGCGCACGCGGCTGGCGCAGCCTGCTGATCGTGCCCTTGGTGCGCGAAGGGGAGGTGATGGGAACCATCCATGTGACGCGCCGCGAACCCGGGGCGTTCACGGAGCATCAGGTCGGGCTGATGAAAACCTTCAGCGACCAGGCAGTGATCGCCATCGAAAATGTGCGGCTGTTCAACGAGACACAGGATGCGCTGGAGCGCCAGACCGCGACCTCCGAAGTCTTGCAGGTCATCAGCAGTTCGATGGCGGACACGCAGCCGGTGTTCGATGTCATCGCGGAACGCGCGGCACGACTGACTGGTGCCAGTTTCGGCATGGTGTTCACGTACGAGGGCGAACTGATTCACGTGGCCAGTTCGTTTGGCGTGAACCCCGATGGCGCAGCCGCGGCGCGCGCCCTTTTTCCGATGCCGCCGGGCAGCGGTTCGATCACCGCGCGTGCGGTTCGCGATGGCATCGTGGCGAGTTCACCCGACGTGCTGGCCATGACGGATGCCGAATACAAGGCCAAGCCGCATGCGTCAAGCACGGGTTATCGCAGTGTGCTTGCGGTGCCCATGGCGCATGAGGGGCGGACGATCGGGGCGATCACGGTCATGCGGCCGGAAGTCGGCGAATTCGCGGCAAAGGAGGTGGAGCTCCTGACAACCTTCGGCAGTCAGGCGGTGATCGCGATCCAGAACGCGCGCATGTTCAACGAAACCCGCGAGGCACTGGAGCGGCAGACCGCGACAGCGGAAGTGCTGCAGGTGATCAGCGGGTCGATGGCGGACGCGCGCCCGGTATTTGAAGCCATCATGCAAAGTTGCCGGCGACTGTTCAATGTCAACGATGCCGGTGTCGGCGTGATTCATGATGATGGCCAGGTGCGCCTGGAGGCGCATATCGGCGAGAACGATGAATCGCGCCGCATTGTGGCGACCTACTATCCGGTTCCGGTCAAGGAGTCGATGCAGGGCCTGGCAGTGCGCCGGCGCGCGGTGCTCGACTATCCCGATGTTTTGCATGGCGACGGCGTGCCGCGGGGCCTGCGCGAAATCGCCGAGCTGACCGGGCGAAACTATTCATGCCTGGTGGTGCCGATGCTGTGGCAGGATCGAGGTGTCGGGGCGATCCACGTGACGCGCTTTCCACCGCCTGGTGAAAAGCCACCCGGCTTCTCCGGGCGCGAAATCGAACTGTTGCGAACCTTCGCCGACCAGGCGGTGATCGCGATCCAGAACGCGCGGCTGTTCAACGAGACGCGCGAGACCCTGGAGCGCCAGCAGGCGACCGCCGAGGTGTTGCAGGTGATCAGCGGGTCGATGGCTGACGCGACGCCGGTTTTCAAGTCGATCGCCGACAGTGCCAAGCGCCTGTTCAAGGCGAATTCGTCGATCGTTACCCGCGTGGCGGGAGAAGAACTGCAGTTGCTTGCCTTCAGTTCCATTTCGCCTGATCGCGATGCAGCTCTTGAGGCCGTGTTCCCGATGAAGATCGCTGGATCGGTGGCCGGCCGGGCGGTGCTCGACCGGCAGGCCTTCTTCACAGCCGACGCGTTCACGGACCCGCGTGTTTCGGAGCGCGGGAAGGAAGCTGCCCGCATACGCGGCTATCGAGCCTTGCTCGCCGCGCCGATGATGCAGGGCGGCGAGGCGATCGGCACCATCAACGTCAGCCGCGCGGAACCCGGGCCCTTCAAGCCGGAGGAGGTTTCGCTCCTGCAGACTTTCGCCGACCAGGCGGTGATCGCGATCCAGAATGAGCGGTTGTTCGGCGAGACAAAGGAGGCGCTGGAGCGGCAGACCGCGACGGCGGAAATCCTGCGCGTGCTCGGTGGCTCGATGACCGATACGCAGCCGGTTTTCGATGCCATCGTGAAAAACGGCTGTACCTTGTTCGGGACCACCCGCGTGACGCTGTGGTTGACGGAGGACGGTTGGTTGCATCCGCGAGCGTGCATCGGCGAACTGCCGGAGCCTCAGCCGTTCGACCGCGAAAGTGCCATCGGCGCGTGCGTCCTTGACATGTCCGTCATACACCTTCCGGATCTTGAGAAGGCCTTGGAGCAATATCCGCGCATGCGCAATATTGCCTTGAAGTTCGGCTTCCGCTCCGCAATCTACGCTCCGTTACTGCTTCCCGATCGCGCGATTGGGGGAATCTCCGTATTTCGATTCGAAGCGGGTTTGTTCAACGACGAGGACTTGGCACTGCTGCGCACTTTCGCCGACCAGGCGGTGATCGCCATCGAAAACGTGCGCCTCTTCAACGAAGCGCAGCAAGCCCGCGCCGCCGCCGAGGCCGCCAACGAGGCCAAGAGCGCGTTCCTGGCCACCATGAGCCACGAGATTCGCACCCCGATGAACGCGGTCATCGGCATGAGCGGCCTGTTGCTCGACACGCCGCTCAACGACGAGCAGCGCGACTACGCCGGCACCATCCGCGATTCGGGTGATGCGCTGCTCACCATCATCAACGACATTCTCGACTTTTCCAAAATCGAGGCCGGGCGCATGGATATCGAGATGCATCCGTTTGACCTGCGCGATTGTGTAGAGTCGGCACTGGATCTGATCAGCACTCGCGCCACCGAGAAGCATCTGGATACTGCCTACGTATTCGAAGGCGAGTTGCCCAACGCCATCAACGGTGACCTGACACGCCTGCGGCAGGTGTTGCTCAACCTCCTTGCCAATGCAGTCAAGTTCACCGAAAAGGGCGAGGTGGTGCTGACGGTGACTGCCAAGCCGCAGGCAGGTGAGAACCTGGAACTCAACTTCGCCATTCGCGATACCGGCATCGGCCTGTCGGAAGAAGGCAAGGGGCGCCTGTTCCAGTCGTTCTCGCAGGCAGACTCGTCGACCACACGCAAGTATGGCGGCACCGGCCTGGGGCTGGCCATCTCCAAGCGCCTGGCCGAACTGATGGGCGGCACTATGTGGGTGGAGAGCGCCGGCCTGGGCCATGGCTCGACCTTCCAGTTCACCATCCAGGTACAAAAGGCCCACCTGCCGCCGACCCGCTCGCGCGACCTGGTGGGTGTGCAGGCCGAGCTTGAGGGCAAGAAGGTCCTGATCGTCGACGACAACGCCACCAATCGCCGCATCCTCGCGCTGCAGGCGGGCAAGTGGGGCATGGTCTGGAAAGACACTGAGTTTCCGCACCAGGCGCTGCAATGGCTGGCCGAAGGCGAGCGTTTCGACGTGGCGATTCTCGACATGCACATGCCGCAGATGGACGGGCTGGAGCTGGCGCGCTCGATCAGCAAGGGCCATGCCGCGCTGCCGCTGGTGCTGTTCAGTTCGCTCGGCCGCCGCGAGGCGGACGACAACGGCGGGGTGTTCAAGGCCTATCTGGCCAAGCCGCTGCGCCAGTCGCAGTTGTTCGACACCCTGGTGAGCCTGTTGGCACGCGAGGTGGTGACCAAGTCTGCGCCGGCGGCGCCTGCGAAGGCGCAGATGGACCCGCAAATGGCGGTGCGCCACCCGCTGCGGATTTTGTTGGCCGAGGACAACCTGGTGAACCAGAAGCTGGCCCTGCGCCTGCTGCAGCAAATGGGTTACCGCGCCGACCTGGCTTCCAACGGCCTGGAGGCGGTGGAGTCGGTCGCGCGCCAGATCTACGACGTGGTGCTGATGGATGTGCAGATGCCGGAGCTCGATGGCATGGACGCCAGCCGGCGCATCTGCGCGGCCTGGCCGCCTGGGCAGCGCCCGCGCATCGTGGCCATGACCGCCAACGCCATGCAGGGCGACCGCGAAATGTGCATCGCCGCCGGCATGGACGACTATGTCACCAAACCGATCCGCGTGAACGAGCTGATCAACGCCCTCAACAACGTGATTCCCCGCAAGGACTGAGCATGAGCGAACCCGTCATCGACATCGCCGTCTACAACGAACTAGCCGACACCGCCGGGGCCGAATTCGCCGCCGAACTGGCAGGCACCTTCATGGAGGAGGCGCCCGGCATGCTCGCGGAATTGCGCGCCGCGCAGGCCGCCGGCACGGCGGACGCCTTCCGCCGCGCCGCGCATTCACTCAAGACCAACAGCGTCACTTTCGGCGCCACCCGCCTGGGCGCGATGGCGCGCGATATCGAGTTGGGTGGCCTGGTCGCGGAAGCCGCGCCGCTCGATGCGCTGGACGCGGAATACCGCAACGTGGCCGCCGCGCTCAAGGAGATCATCGGTGGCTGAACGCGGCGCCAGGCTGCTGGTGGCCGACGACAACAAGGTCAACCGCCTGTTGCTCAAACGCAGCCTGGAATTGCAGGGCCACAGTGTGGCGAGCGCCGAGAATGGCCTGGTCGCGCTTGCGATGTTGCGCGCGGAAATCTTCGACCTGCTGCTGCTGGATATGGAAATGCCGGAGATGGACGGCTTCCAGGTGCTCGAGCACATGGTGGCCGACAGCAATTTGCGCGACCTGCCGGTGATCGTCACCAGTTCACTCGAAGGCGTGGCGCATGTGGTGCGCTGCCTGGAACTGGGCGCCGACGACTTCCTGCAAAAGCCGGTCAACCCAGTGATATTGAAAGCGCGGATCAATTCCAGCCTGGAAAAAAAGCGATTGCGCGACCAGCAGAAGGATATGGTGCGGCGCTTCGCCACCTCGGCGGTGGCCGAGGACCTGCAGCAATCCGGCTTCGCGCTGGGCGGCAAGCGCATCCATTGCACGGTGATGTTCTCCGACATTCGCGGCTTCACCGCGCTCTGCGAATCGCAGGCGCCGGAGGAGACCATCGAACTGCTCAACACCTATTACGCGCTGATGTTCGACGCCATCGCCGGCCACGGCGGGGTGGTCAACCAGATGATCGGCGACGGCCTGATGGCGATTTTCGGCGCGCCCCTGCCGCTGGCCGAACCCGCCCTGGCCGCGGTGCGGGTGGCGCTTGACATGATCGAGACGATCGAATCGTTCAACCAGGAGCGGCGCGTGCTCGACAAGGAGGCGATCCGCATCGGCATCGGCATCGCCACCGGCGATGTGGTGGCCGGCTACACCGGCACCGAGGATCGCGCCACCTACACCTGCATCGGCGACACCGTCAACCTGGCGGCGCGGCTGGAGGCGCATACCAAGGCGGCCGGGCGCGACATCCTGGTCGATGGCGCCACCCAGGCGGCGCTCGGTGCCCGGGTACCGGTCGAACCTTTGGGGGAGGTGCAGTTCAAGGGCAAGGGCGCCGCGGTGCCGGTATTCGCGGTCAGGCCGCAGGCGCAGAGGTGACGTGGTGACGGCGCCTGTTTGAAAGCGCTGGCGGTCTGGTTTCCATCTCTCCGGAGCCATCGCTTCCGCCTGGCATAGGTGCGGTATCATCGTATTTTTCTGTCTAGACAGGAAACAAATCATGGAAAAAATCGGCATCTACGATGCGCGCGCCAGGTTGTCCGAGTTGGTCGAGCGGGTCGAGGCGGGTGAGGAAGTGGTGCTGACGCGGCACGGGCGCCCGGTGGTGCGCATGGTCGCGGCAAGCGCAGGCGAGCGCAAGCCGCAACTCGCCGCGGTGGCGCGCATCAAGGCCTTGCGCAAGGCGCTCGATATCCGCGGGGTGGACATCGGCGCGCTCATCAAGGAGGGGCGGCGCTAGTGGCCCTGGTGGTCGATGCTTCCACGGTTGTCGCGTGGTTTGTCGCCTCGCAGGCCACCCCCTACTCCGAGCGTATTCTCAAACGGGCCGCCGCCGAACGGCTGCATGCGCCGGCCCTGTTGCAAGTCGAGCTCGCCAGTGTGCTGGTGAAGCTCGCGCATCGCCGCAGACTCGAGCCGCAAGCCGTCACCGATATCCTGCTGGCGTTCGAGGCATTGGACGTGGTGACGGACAAGGCTGCGCCGGCGGCGAGAACCCTCGCTGCGCTATGCCGGCAGCATGGGCTGTCGGCTTATGACGCAAGCTACTTCGAGCTTGCCACCCGGATGAAAGTGCCGCTCGCGGCGAGCGACGCAGTTCTCGCGCGCGTGGCGAAGGGCGCGGGCATCTTTCTGGCCTGAGCCCTGCACTCGATAGCCGCTTGATTCAATGGCTGTTCCGCCCGGCGCCGCAGGGTGTCATGGCGCCCGCGCGGTAGTTGACAAGGAGCCGATCCGCATCCGCATCCGCATCGGCATTGCCAACGGCGAAGTGGCGGCCGGCTACAGCGGCGCTGAAGAGCGCGCCACCTGCACTTGCATCGGCGACCGCGTGCCGCTCCAAGCCATGGGGCAGGTTCAGTTCAAGGGCAAGGGGCGGCGGTGTCGGTGTTTGCGGTCAGCGCGCAGACGCAGCGTTGAGCCGAACCTTGCAATTGGCCAGGCTGTAAACTTGCAATCAGCCGAACCATAAACTTGCAATTGGACGGACTCCAGCCTTGCAAACGGACGCCCACAGGCCTTGTGAGTGGTCGCGACCCGGCAGGGAAAAGGGTTTGATTGGAGGGGCAGATGAAGTTGTCGGACTTGACGCAGTACCGGCGGCGCGGCACGTTGGCATGGCGAAGTATGTGTGCGATTTCGCTGCTTTGTGTGGCTGGCGCGGTCGCGGCGCAAGCCTTCCCGACCCGACCATTGCGTCTGGTGGTCGCCTTTCCGGCCGGCGGCGGCGCCGACGTGCTGGCGCGCGCGCTGGCGCAAAAGCTTGCCGGTCCACTCGGCCAGCCAGTGGTGGTGGAGAATCGGGTCGGCGCCAGCGGCATCGTCGGTTCCGACTTCGTCGCCAAGTCGCCGCCGGACGGGCACACCCTGCTGATGGTCAGCACCACCCAGGCGATCGCCTCGCGGCTGCTGGCCAAGGTGCCGTTCGATCTGGCCAGGAGCTTCGCGCCGGTGGCCTTCATCGGCACCGCGCCGCTGGTGCTGGTGGTGCACCCGGCGGTGCCCGCGCGCACGATGCGCGAACTGATCGAGCTCTCGAAGACGCGCAAGCTCAACTACGCATCTGCCGCGAGTGGCACGGTGGGCCATCTGTCGATGGAAATGCTCAAGTCGATGGCGCAGTTCGAGATGCTGCATGTTCCCTACAAGGGTACGGCACCGGCGACTACCGACCTGCTGGGCGGGCAGGTGGATGCGATGCTCGACATCCTGCCCAATGCCATGCCGCATCTCAGGGCGGGCAAGTTGCGTGCGCTGGCGGTGACTTCGAGCGAGCGCTCGCCCGACCTGCCGGACACGCCGACCATTGCGCAATCCGGGCTGCCGGGCTACGAGGCGCTCAACTGGTACGGCGTGCTCGCGCCCCTTGGGTCGCCGTCGGCCGTCGTCAGCCGCCTCAATGCGCTGATCGCCGCTGCGCTGGCCGATCCCGAGGTCGCGGGCAGGCTGGCGGCCCAGGGCTATGCGGTTTCCCGCATGACGCCGGAGGACTTCGGCGCGATGATCGAAAAGGACCTGCTGAAGTGGGATCGCGCGATCAAGGAATCGGGCACCCGGCCGGAATGAGGTCGACCCGGCCGGTTTCTGACGAACGTCGAAGAGGGATTGCATGAACAACATTTCGCCGCCGATGAAGGCCTTGGCCGATTTCATCGCGCACGCCACCTCGAAACCGTTGCCGGCGGCGGTGACCGCCAAGGCAAAGCAGCACCTGCTCGATTCGGTCGCCGCCATGGTATCGGGGGCGGTGCTGCATCCGGGCCGGCTGGCGATCGGCTACGCGGCGCAGCAGGGAGGGCGCCGCGAGGCCTGCGTGCCCGGGTCGCGCCTGGTCACCAGTGCGGTCAATGCGGCGCTGGCCGGCGGCATGTGCGCGCACGCGGACGAAACCGACGATTCACACCAACCGGCGTTTTTCCATCCCGGCTGTGCCATTGTGCCGGCGGCCTGGGCAATGGGCGAGCGCGGCCACGCCAGCGGGCGTGAGGTGTTGCGCGCGGTGGTGCTGGGCTACGAGGTCGGTGCGCGCATCAGCCTGGCGCTGGGCGCGATGGCGTTTCACCAGCGCGGTCATTCCTCGCATACCTTCGGCGCGCTGTTCGGTGCGTCGGCCGCCGCCGGAGCGCTGGCGAAACTGGGTACGGACCAATGCCGCTGGCTACTTTCATACACCGCGCAACAGGCCTCCGGCGTGTCGTGCTGGATGCGTGACCCCGATCATGTGGAAAAAGCCTTCGTGCTGGGTGGCATGACCGCGCGCAATGCGGTATACGCCGCCACCATGGTCGAGGCCGGCATGACCGGTGTCGACGACGTGTTCGCCGGCACGCCCAACCTGTTTTCAGCCTATGCGCCGGAAGCCTCGCTTGCGGGGCTTGCGGTCGGCCTCGGTCAGTCGCACGAGATCATGCGCGCCAACATCAAGAAATGGTCGGTCGGCAGCCCGGTGCAGGCGGCGCTCGATTCAATCGATGCGCTGATGCGCGAACAAGGGCTTTCCGCAGAGGACGTGGTGAGAATCGAGGTGCAGGTGCGCGACGACGAGGCTGGCATCGTCAACAACCGCGATGCGCCCAACATCTGCCTGCAGCACCTGGTCGCACTGATGCTGGTCGATCGCGGCCTGACATTCGAAACTTCGCACGATGCATCGCGCATGAAAGAACCGCGCATCCGCCGCCTGCGCAAGCTGATTCATTTCGAAGGCAGTCGCGCGCTGCGCGAGGCCGGCGGTCGCCAGGCGCTGGTCGCGGTGATCACGCGCAGCGGCCGCCTTGAGCACCACACCCGTGCGGTGCGCGGCGCTGCGGACAATCCGATGACCGACCAGGAGGTTGATGCCAAGTGCGCCGGCCTTCTGGGTCCGGTGCTGGGCGCGCGCAAGGCGCGCCGTCTGGCCGACGCGATCTGGGATATTGAGCGAGTCAAGGATGTTGTCGCCCTGCGGCCCTTGTTGCGCGGTGGTTGATCCGGATGCGGCTTCGTACCGCGCGCGTCGCGGCGGTCGGCAAATGTGAATCCGTCTTGTAGTGCGGCGAATCGACGAGGAACAAGCCATGAAGATTGAAACGGGCGGTAAAGGCGCGAAAGGCAGCAAAGACGGCAGAGACGGCAAAGACGGCAAGGGCGGCAAGGGTGGCAAAAACGGCAAGGGTGACAAGCTCGACAAGCTCGGCAAAGACGAGTATTACGAAAGACTTGGCGAATTGCAGCTTGAACTCAACGACGTGGCACGCTGGCTGCAGCACACCGGCAAGCGCCTGGCGGTGGTGATCGAAGGGCGCGACACGGCCGGCAAGGGCGGTGTCATCACGGCGATCGCCGAGAGCCTGAACCCGCGCCTGTGCCGCACGGTAGCCCTGGCCAAGCCGTCCGAGCGTGAGGCGACGCAGTGGTATTTCCAGCGCTATGTGGCGCACCTGCCCGCCGCCGGCGAGATCGTGCTGTTCGACCGCAGCTGGTACAACCGCGCCGGCGTCGAGCGGGTGATGGGTTTTTGCAGCGCGGACCAGACCCGGGCGTTTCTCAAGCAGGCGCCGCTGTTCGAGAAAATGCTGGTCGATGACGGCATCCTGCTGTTCAAGTACTGGCTGACGGTCGACCAGGCGCAGCAGGAAGAGCGCTTCGCCGAGCGCCAGGCCGACCCGCTCAAGCGCTGGAAACTGAGCCCGATCGACGTGACCGCGCGCCAGAAGTATGCCGAATACGGGCACGCGCGCGACACCATGCTCAAGGCAACGCACAAGTCGGGCGCGCCCTGGACGCTGGTCGATTTCAATGACCAACGGCGCGGCCGGCTGACCATGATCCGCGATCTGCTCGACCGGATTCCGGAACGGGAGGTGCCGCAAACCGTGGTCGAGTTCGCGCCGCTTTCGTATGCGCCGCTGCGCGAACGCTACGGCACGGCGCCCAAGCCTATCAAGCCGATGCGCTGAAGGCCGTTCGCCGGCGTTGGCTACGGGCGGGCGCGGCGCCGACAGTGCGGCGCCGGACTCAGCCGAACACCACCGTCTGGCTGTTTGTGATCGTGCAGAAGCGCCCCAGGCTGCCGATCGAGTTGGCGTGTTCGGCCTCGGAGTGCGCCGCGCAGCAGTCCTCGAGCACGATCATCTCGTAGTCGCGGTCGTGGCCGTCACGCACTGTCGCCTGCACCACCGCCTGGGTCGAGACACCGGAGCAGTAGATGCGTTCGATGCCCTTCGCGCGTAGCTGCACTTCAAGGTTGGTCGAGTAGAACGGGCTGACGCGGTGCTTGACCACCTGCATATCCGCAGGCGCAACCGGCAAGTCAGGGTGGATTTCGGCGCCCCAGCTACCCAGCTTGAACAGGCCGTTCTGGCGCGCCGGCGAGAACACCGGTGAATTCGGCGGGCATTCCTTGTAGTCAGCGGAAAAGCCTACCCGCACGAAGCCGATCATCACGCCGGCGGCGCGCGCCCTGGCGATCGCCGCGGCGGTCAGCGGCAGGAGCTTGCGAGAGGCGACTTGCGCGCCCATCGGCGACTTGCCGCTCGGTCCGTCGGGGTGGACCAGGTCGTTTTCCATGTCAAGCACGAGGTACAGGGATTTCATCAAGGGCTCTCTTGTCAGTGACGGTTTGGGGGCAGTGTTCAGGTGGCCGTTGCGAACCACGCTGCGCGGAATTTTACGCAACAGGAACGTGCGGCTACTCTACCGTGATGCGCGCAGCCTTGATGATCGGGCCGTTGCGCTCGAGGTCGCGCCTGATCTCGTCGCGAAAGGCTTCCGCCGACCCCGGCGTGGCGCGCACGCCGAGCCCGGCGATCTTGTCCCTGAGTTCCGCGCCCGCGAGCGCAGCGTTGAGTTCATCGTTGAGCCGGTCGATGATTCCCTTCGGCATCCGGCCCGGACCGACCAGTCCGATCCACGACACCACCACCACGTCGGCGACGCCGCTTTCGACGACAGTCGGAACCTCGGGCAGGGTGGGCCAGCGCTCGGCGCTGGTGACCGCGATCGCGCGCAGCTTGCCGGCCCGCACATGGGGCGTGGCGCCGGCCACCGAGGACATGGCGATCGGGATATGGCCGGCCATCGCGTCGACCAGTACCGGGCCGCCGCCCTTGTACGGCACATGGACCAGTTTCGCACCGGCGCGCTGCACCAGGAGCGTGCCGATCAGGTGCTCGTTGCTGCCGTTGCCCGAGGAACCGAAGTCGAGCCCGGCGGCCCGGGTTTTCGACAGCGCGACCAGTTCACGGATGGTCTTCGCCTCGACTGCGGGATGAACCGCGATCAAGGACGGGTAGTCGCCGATCTTGCCGATCGGCGCCAAATCCCTGATGGTGTCGAAACTCATCTTTGCGAACACGAACGGGTTGATGGTGATCAGGCCGTTGTAGGCCAGCATGATCGTGTAGCCGTCGGGTTCGGCCTGCGCGATGTATTGGCCGGCCACGTTGCCGGATGCGCCGGGCCGGTTTTCGACCACCACCTGCTGGCCCAGTCGTTTTGATAGTTGTTCAGCCACCATCCGCGCGCTGGCGTCGGATACGCCGCCGGATGGAAACGGCACGCTCAGGTGGATCGGCTTGGCGGGGTAGGCCGGCTGCGCGTTCGCTTGCAGGCCGACCAAGACGGCCAGTGCGATTGCAAACGCCGCGGCTGCCGCGCCGGCCCTGCGGATTGTGCCGGGTGTGTGCATGACGATCGTGTCCTTTCCGGGTTCGAAAAAGCGCCTCAGGCGGGCTGCTGCAGGGTCGGCGCATCGTCGGTCGTGGTGGTGCGCCGCATGTCGCGCACCTGGTCGGCGGGAAAGCGCTTGCCGCGGTGCGCGGTGACCCGGTTGTCCCACATCACCAGGTCATGCACCTGCCAGCGGTGGGTATGGACCCGCTCACGCTGGGTGGCATGCTCGGTGAGTTCGCGCAACAGCGCGCGCGCCTCGGGCAGCGGCCAGCCGGTGATCGCGCCGCCGTGCGAGGACAAGTACAGCGACAGCCTGCCGGTCACCGGATGACGACGCACCAGGCGCTGCGGCGTCGGGGCGAATTTCCGCCGTTCGTCATCGCTGAATTCGAACCCCAGTTCACCGCGTGAAAACAGGCGGCTATGCTCGCAAATCATGTCGCGCACCAGGGCGCGGGTTGCCGCATCCAGCGTGTCCCAGGCGGCGCGCATGTCGGCGAACTGGGTGTCGCCGCCATGATCCGGAATCGCGCGCGCCGACAGCAGGGAATATTTCGCCGGCACCTTCTTGTAGGAACTGTCGGTGTGCCAGAGCAGGTTGCCGAGCTGGAACAGGCGCTGGCGATCGTCGCGCGGCAGCACGCGGTTGTCGCGGTCGAGATTGGAGATGTCGTTGATCTCGGCCGGGACCCGTCCGGCCTGCACATTGTCGCCGGGCACGAAGTAGGCTTCTTCGAGCGTGCCGAAGTTGCGCGTGAAGGCGATTTGCCCGGCGTCGCTGATGGCCTGGCCGCGAAACACCAGCACCGCGTAGCGATTGATCGCGGCCTCGATCGCGGCAGCGTCCACGGTTGACAAGGGCGATCGCAGGTCGAGCCCGGTCACCAATCCGGTGAAGTCCGGTCGGCCGGGATCGATTGCGCTGATGGTCATCGTCATTGGTTTACCTCCATCCGGCGCGCGGCAATGCGTTACGCGGCAACTGCGGCCGCTATTATCGCCGCGCCGGTGCGACCCTTTCGGCCGCGCGTGCCGCCCTTTCGAATCATCGGCCCGTCGGGCCAGACCCTCACTCCGGCTTCATGTTGGTCTGCCTGACCACCTCGCGCCACTTGACGATTTCGGTGCGAATGAAGGCGGCATAGTCCTCCGGGTTGCTGCCGACCGGCTCGCTGGCGTCGGCGAGAATGCGGTTCTGCAGTTCCGGGGTGGCGACAATGCGCGCGACATCGGCCGAGATCTTCTGCACCAGGGCCGGTGGCGTGGTGCCCGGCGCCATGAAGCCGAACCAGGCAGTGATCTCGAAATTATTGACGCCGGCTTCCACCATGGTGGGCACCTCGGGCACCGAGGGCGAGCGTTTCAGGCTGGTGATGGCCAGCGCGCGCAAGCTGCCGGCCTTGATGTGCGGCAGCACCACCGGCGCGTTGTGGAACATCAGTTCGAACTGGCCGCCGATGGCGTCGGTGGTCATCTGCGCGCTCGATTTGTAGGGAATGCCGGTCATCTGCAGGCCGGCCAGCAGGTTCAGCAATTCGCCTGACAGGTGCTGGGTGGTGCCGGGGCCGGCGGTGGCGTAGCGGATCTTCTCGCCATCGCGTTTGGCCGCGGCGATAAGATCGCGCACACTGCGAAACGGCAGGCCAGGATGCACCGTCAGCAGGTTCGGCGTCTTCACCACCAGGCTGATCGGGGTCAGGTCTTTCTGCGGATCGTAGGGCAGCTTGCCGGCGAACAGGGTGACATTCACCGCGATCGGGCCGATGGTGTTGTAGAGCAGGGTGTAGCCGTCGCCTGCCGCCTTGGCGACGCGGTCGGTGCCGATGTTGCCGGAGGCGCCGACCACGTTTTCGACGGTGACCGCCTGCCCCCATGTTTCCGCGAGCTTGTTGCCGATCAACCGGCCCATCGTATCCGGCGCGCTGCCTGCGGGCCCGGGGACGATGATGCGCACCGGCTTCTCCGGCCAGGGGCGGGATTGCGCTTGCGCGGTCGGTAGTTGCGCCATGCCGATCGCCAGTGCGGCGGCTGACAGCAGGGCGGGCACGCGATGATGGTTTGGGTTCACGAAACTGTCTCCGAGGTGTTATTGATTTGTTTTTTTAATTCGCCTGGCGCACGAACTTCTGCGGCACCCGCACTTCCATGCCGAGCAGGATGAACGAGTTGCTCTTGCCGTGACCATCGAGATTGAGGCTGCCGTTGACGCCGCCCTCGAGCACGTCATCGATGACAAAATTAAAGGCCGGCAGCAGCGGCAGGTCGTGGCGGGTGACGCGCGCCGCGCCGCGATGGGCGTACAGCGCCAGCACCCGCTCCTCGGTCAACTGTTCGGCCAGCAAGGCGTATGCCGCCGGGTCGTAGGGCATCACGCTGACATTCAGGCGGTTGCCCTTGTCGCCGGCACGGCCGTGCGCCACGCTGTGCAGCGGCACCGTCACCAGGGTGTCGTCTTGTGCAGTGGTTGGCGTCATTGCGCGATCTCCCGGGCGCTCATGACCGAATAGCCTGGCGCCAGGTCGGACGGCAGCATCAGGTACGAGCGGGTGCGAATGCGCTGCGTGGTGCGCCAGCGAACGCCGCCGCCGCCGGCCGGCCCGCAGCAGTACAAGGCAAGCGCCTCGCGGGCGGCCTGGTCGGCGTCGTCCTGGGTATGCGCCGATACCGCGAGACGCACGCGGATGTCCTGCGCCTGGTTTTGCGGGTCGCCGCGCCAGCGGCTGCCGCTGTCGCCGGAATGCACGCTGGCCACGCCGATCAGGTCGATGCGCGCCTCGACCGCCAGCTTGCGCAGTTTCAGGCGCTCGAGCAGCACGTCGGCGGCCGCGCGCGCACGGGCCAGGCAGTTCGGTCCGGCATAGGAGATCTCGCCCTCGCCCAGCCAGCCGCCGTCGAAGCACACGGTAGCCTTGATCTTCTGCGGCGCCGGGCCGCCGCGAATGCCGCTGACTTCGACGCGGTCGCGGCCGATCTCGCTGACCGTCACATTGCGAAAATCCAGAATCACGTCCGGCGTGATGTAGTGCCCGGGATCGTGGATCTCATACAGCAGTTGCTCCTTGACCACCTGCGCATTGACCAGGCCGCCGGTGCGCAATGCCTTGGTGATCACCAGGCGTCCGTCCTCATGCACTTCGGCGATCGGAAAGCCGATGTTGGCCGGGTCCGGGATGTCCTTGTAGCCGGGGTCGTAGGAATAGCCGCCGGTGACCTGCGCGCCGCATTCGAGCAGGTGGCCGGCGGTGGCGCCGATGGCCAGCCTGGCCCAGTCGTCGTGCGCCCAGCCGAAGTGGTGGATCAAGGGCGCCAGCGCCAGCGACGGGTCGCCGGTGCGGCCGGTGACCACCACCTGCGCGCCGGCGCGCAGGGCATCGACCATCGGTTGCGCGTTCAGATAGGCATTGGCCGACACCACGTCGCCGCCGCCCATGTCGAGACCGGTATCGGCTTCATACACTTCATGCGTTGCCGTATCGAGACGCTCGCGCACATCGTCGCCGCTCACCACGCCGATGCGCAGGTCGGGCAGGCCGAGGCGTTGCGCCAGCCTGGCGATCACCCGGGCCGCGCCGGGCGGATTGGCGGCGCCAAAGTTGCCGATGATCGCAATGCCGTGTCGGGCGCAGCGCTCGAGTATCGGTTCAAGCAGGCGTTCGAGCATCGGCTCGTATCCGCGTTCCGGGTCGCGCCGCTTTTCCAGTTGCGCCAGCGCCACCGTGCGTTCGCCCAGGGTCTCGAAAAAAATCGCGGCCGGCCCGCCCAGTTCGATCAGGGACTCGACCACCGGTCCGGGCGCATCGACACGGTCACCGGAAAAGCCGGCGCAGTTGCCGACCCGAAACATGCTCGCCATGCCAACCACCTCCGAAGCCAATGACCGTTCCGCTGCAAGGTGTCGAACTGTACTGGAGAATCGTCTGCGGCAGCGGTGCATGCAAGGGCGCGGCGGTTGCGTCGCAGCATTCCGAAGCGCCATTCGGCGCCGCCAGCGGAGCCGTGTGCCGTATCATTGCGGCAGCGGATTCCTGTCGGCACGCCATATTGCGCAAGCGTTGGTGCCGATGAATTCGAATTGGCGCAGCCGATTCAGGCGGTGCGAAAAACAATAGCGCGCGCAGGCGCGAATTCAACCAGGAGGAGTCGATGTTCGGATCATCAGGAAAAATCGCACTTAGTTGTGGTTGCAGCACGCCATTGGCAGGCACGCCGGATTTGAGCCGGCGCGGCTTCGTCGCCGGCACCGCGGCGCTGGGCGCATTGGCGGTCACCGGCTGTGCGACCACCGCGAGCAGCGGGCCGCACCGCATCGACGTGCACCATCACATCTCGCCACCGGCCTGGGTGACCGCATTGAAGGCCGCCAAGCTCGATTCGCCGCCGGTCAACAACTGGACCCCGCAACGTTCGATCGAAGACCTCGATCGCGGCGGTGTGGCCACCGCGATCACTTCGCCGACCCTGCCGGCCGCCGGCTTCCTCAACGCACGCGACGCCGCCGCCGTGGTGCGGGCGTCCAACGAATACGCACGCAAGCTGGCCGACGATTCGGGCGGCCGTTTCCGCATGTTCGCCATGCTGCCGATGCCGCATGTGGACGAGACGCTCAAGGAAATCGCATACGCGATGGACGTTCTGAAGGCCGATGGCGTCGCCTTCATGACCAGCTATGGCAACCAGTATCTGGGCGACAAGGCGTTCGCCCCTGTGATGGATGAACTGCACCGGCGCAAGGCGACCGCCTATACCCACCCGAACGACCCGGCCTGCTGCGTCAATATCGCCAGCGGTGTGCCGCCGGTGATCATCGAATACGGCACCGATACCACACGCACCATCGCCAGCCTGATCTTCTCGGGCACGGCGCAGCGCTGCAGGGACATCAATTTCATCTTCTCGCACGGCGGCGGCACCATCAGCGCGGTGACCGAGCGCTTCCTGGTCCAGATGAACTTGCCGGCCTTCCGCCGCGAAGGCTTCAACCCCGAACGCGTGCTGGCCGAACTGCGCCAGTTCTACTACGATACCGCGCAAGCCTCGAATCCGGTGGCGATGGCGTCCCTGACGAAGTTCATCCCGACCTCGCAGATCGTCTACGGCACCGACTATCCGTATCGCGCGGCGGTCGATCACACCAAGGGCCTGGCCGAGATATTCAGCGGCGCCGAACTGCGCGCGATCGAGCGCGACAACGCGTTGCGCATCCTGCCGCGCATGCGCGGCGCCTGAACGCCGCACTGTGCATCGCGGTCGCCCGCGAGGGCGACCGCGAACTGCCTCGCCGTGCCGTCGCGGGGGCACGGCGCGATGCCGATCGCAACCGGCCCCGGCCAATCGGCGCCCGGGGCATACTTAGCAGCTTTCAAT
>JANPGJ010000283.1:0-31748 GCA_031423955.1 Burkholderiales bacterium | reverse complement strand
TCCTTGGGGACCCTGCCATGTGGAAAGATCGTCGCATCACCCGGCTCTTCGGCATCGAGCATCCGATCATCCAGGCGCCGATGGGCGGCGCTGCGGTGCCGTCGCTCGCCGCCGCGGTGGCCAACGCCGGCGGCCTCGGCTCGCTCGGCAGCGCCACCATTCCGGCGGCGGAACGGCGGCGCCAGGTCGAGCAGTTGCGCGCACTGACCAGCCGCCCGATCAACCTGAACTATTTCGTGCACGTCGAGCCGGTGGCGGACGCGGCGCGGGCCGCCCGCCTCAAGGCCCGGCTGGCCACTTGGTACTCGGAGCATGGTGCCGGCGAGCCGCCCGCCCCTGCCGCACTGTTCCCGATCTTCGATCGCGAGGCACTCGAGCACCTGCTGGCGGTGCGCCCGGCAGTGGCGAGCTTCCATTTCGGATTGCCGAAGCCCGCCGACGTGGCGGCGATCAAGGGCGCCGGCATCAAGCTGATCGCCTCCGCCACCACGCCGCAGGAGGCCAGGGCGCTGGAGGCGGGCGGGGTCGACGCGGTGATCGCCCAGGGCTGGGAGGCGGGCGGCCATCGCGGCACCTTCGCTCCGCCCTATGACGAAGGCCAGATCGGCACCTTTGCGCTGGTGCCGCAGGTGGCGGACGCCGTCGGCGTACCGGTGATCGCCGCCGGCGGCATCGCCGATGGCCGCGGCATCGCCGCGGCGCTGATGCTGGGGGCCAGCGCCGTGCAACTCGGCACCGCCTTCCTGTCCTGCCCGGAGGCCAGCGTGCATCCGCTGCACCGCCATGCCCTGGCTGCGGCCGCTCGCGCCTCGATCGTCAGCGCGGCGTTCACCGGCCGGCCGGCCCGCGCACTGGCCAACCGCTATGCCGCCGAACTGGCCGCCGCCGAGGCCGATATCCTGGCCTTTCCGCTGCAGGCCAGCCAGACCTGGCCCCTGGCGCTGGCCGCCGCGGCGCGCGGCTCGAGCGAGTTCATGGCAATGTGGGCCGGCCAGGCCTATCAGCTCAATCGCGCGATGCCGGCAGCCGAGCTGGTCGCCACCCTGGTGCGCGAAGCGACGGCACGGCTCGCCGCGGCTGTCTGAAGCGCACCGCTTACGCAATGTGATTGCGGAGTTGCTACCGCAAGGTAGACCGTGCGGCGCGTGCCGCAACAATGCAGGTTTGAATTCCCTGTAATCTCGCCGGCCATGCCCAGACAATCGATGCCACCAAGCGCGTGAACCACCTCCTGCTCGCCCTCGGCAGCATGTTCCTGCAGCAGACCTTCGTGGTGTTCGCGCGCTCGTTGCCGGCAGTGATCGCGCCGGCGATCATTGCGGACCTGCTGATCGATCCGGCCTGGATCGGCATCTATTTCGGCCTCACGGCCACGGCGTCGCTGTTCGTGCAGCTCGGTTGCGGCGGCTTCATCGTGCGTTACGGCGCCCTGCGCATGAGCCAGGTGTCGTTGTGCATGCTGGTCGTCGCCGGCGCACTGGCGACACAGGGCACATCGCTGATGCTGGTGCTCTCCGCGATCCTGAGCGGCAGCGGCACCGCGCTTTCAACGCCCTCGAGTTCCCATCTGCTGGGCCGCTGCGCGCCGCCGCGCCATATGCCGCTGGTGTTCTCGATCAAGCAGACCGCAGTGCCGGCCGGCATGTTGCTGTGTGGCCTGCTCGGTCCGCAGCTGACGCAAATGACCGGCTGGCGTGGCGCCATGCTGATCAGCGCCGCGGCCTGCGCCGCCTTCGCCGTGGCGTTGCAGCCGCTGCGCCGCCGATTCGATGACGACCGGGTGCCGGACCAGGCGATCCGGCTCTCGGATCTGCGCGAAACATTGTTCACCGTGCTGCGCATCCCTGCCCTGCGCGGCATGTCCCTGGCCTGCCTTACCTTCAACGGCCTGCAGCAAGTCGTCACCGCCTACTTCGTGGTGTACCTGACAACCATCGGCTACACGCCGGTGGCCGCCGGCATTGCGTTTTCAGTCGCGGTGATGGTGGCGGTGCCCGGCCGCATCCTCTGGGGCTGGCTCGGCAGCGGCCATGTGGCCCCGCGCGTGCTGATGGCGGCGCTGGCGCTCGGCATGGCGGCAAGCGCCGCGCTGTTCGGTCTCACCAGCGCCGAATGGCCCAGGCTGCTGATCGCGGTGGTCGCCGGCATGCTGAGCGCGACCGCGCTCTCCTGGCACGGCGTGGTGCTGTCCGAAGCCGCACGCGCAGCGCCCGAGGGCAAGCGCGGCGCGGTGACCGGCGGCGTGCTGTCGTTCGGCCAGGTCGGCGCGCTTACCGAACCGCTGATATTTTCGTTGTTGCTTGGTGCCACCGGCAGCTACGGCATCGGCTTCATCGCCTGCGGCATTCCGGCCTTGCTGGTCGGCATCGTGTTGCTGAGACAGGGTGCGTCGCCCGACGAAGTGCGGCGACGTCGTGGATGACCGAAGCGTACTGACTGGCGCCGCGACTATGCCGGCGCCACCTCGACCATCGCATCAAAGCTCGCCTGACCCGCGGAAAACGCGAACAGGTCGACCGCCGCATCGGGCAATATCGCAGCCCCGGCAGTGAGCTGGTTCAGGCCCGGCCAGCCGTCGCGCATCCAGACGGTGCCGGGCGGAATCTTGTCGGTGACGCGCGCCCGCGCCGACAGTTCACCACGCTGGTTGAAGATGCGGATCGCCGCGCCGTCGGCCAGTTGCCGTGCGCCGGCGTCGGCGGGCGCCAGCCATAAGGTCGGTTCGCTCTCGCGCCGCGCCAGGGTCGGCAATTCGCGACCGTTGTTGTAGAACCCGTGGAAATGGCTCAGCGTGCGCCCCTGGGCGAGCGTCAGCGGATACACATTCACCTCGGCATCCGCCAGCGTCGCTTCGATCGTCGCACGCTCGAACGACGGCAGGGGCGGCAAGCCCAGGCGCCCGGCTTCGGCAGAGAAGAACTCGATCTTGCGCGACGGCGTGTCGAAGTCCAGCGCCGGGTTGGCGACATGCGAAATGTCGAGCGCGCCGATGCCGCCCTGCGCACGCAGCGATGCCACCGTGGCATGCCTGGTACAGGGATGATCGAGAATCGCGTCGACCATCGCTTCATCCGACCCCCAGGGATAGAAGCCTGCGAGCCCGAGGCGTTCGCCCAGGGTCCTGAACAACCAATACAGCGAGCGCGCCTCGCCGGCCGGCGCCAGCGCCGGCTCCATCAAATAAAGGTGCGTATGGGTCATCTTGCAGCCCAGTTCCTCCAGCCAGGCGGTGGCCGGCAGCACCACGTCGGCGAAGCGGCGCGCGGTGTCGTTGATGAAGAGGTCGTAGCTCACTACCAGCCGCTGGCGCTGCAAGCCGGCCGCCACCGCGCCGGCATCGGCGAACGAAGACAGCATGTTGGTGCCCATCAACAGCAGGTTCTCGATGCGCCCCTCGCGCAGGGCGCTGGTGAAGGCCGACATCTGGTTGGGCATGGCGCTGCCCGGCGCGCGCCGCGCGGGCTCGATGATGCTGCCTAGACCGCGGCCGTGCGCCGCGCTGCCGTGGCGCGGGCCGAAACCGCCGCCGGCAATCCCGACCTGCCCGGTCACACCCGGCAGGCAGGCGATCACGCGGCCGGCCTGCCAGCCGTTGCCGCCCTTGTGCATCGAACTGCCGCCGAGCACGATCATTGCCGGCCGGGTAGTGGCGTAGCGACGTGCCAGCGCCACGATGGCAGGCGCCGCGACGCCGGTGATCGCAGCCGCCCATGCCGGTGAATACTGCTTCACATGTTGCGCAAGCTGCCCGAAGCCGATCGCATGGTTTGCGACGAAGGTGGCGTCATGCAGGTTTTCGGCGCAGATCACATGCAGCATCGCCAGCGCCAGCGCCGCATCGGTCCCCGGGCGGATCAGCAGCACCTCATCCGACTTGGCAACCGCCTCGGTATGGCGCACATCGATGGTGACGACATGGGCGCCGCGACGTTTCGCCGCCAGCAGGTGGCGCGCGGTATTCGGCTGGCTGGCGAGGTTGGCCGCCCACAGGATGATGAGGTTCGAATGGAGACCCATATCCTCCTTGGTATTGGTCTCCAGCATGCCGGTAAGCCCCAGGCCGAAGGCACCCAGGCCCCAGCAGATCATGGTCGGGCTCAGGAACTGGCTGCCATGAAAGTTCGCGAAGCGCGCCATCAACTGCGCGCTGATGCGGGTGCCGTAGTTGGTGGTGAAGGTGCCGTGACCGGGCCAGATCGCGGTGGCCGCGGGCGGCGCCTGTTGCAGGTCGGCGACGATGCGTGCCAGCGCTTCATCCCAGCTGGCCTGGCGGAAGTCGTTGCTGCGCCGGTCGCGGATCAGCGGATGGGTCAGGCGTGCCGGGTTGTCGAATATTTCGGGTGTGGCCTGGCCGCGAATGCACAGAAAGCCCTGGCTGTCCGGATTGGCGGGATCACCCTTCACGCTGACCAGCTTGCCGCCGCGCACTTCCGCCAGCATGCCGCACAGGGTGGGATGGCAGTTCATCGGGCACATGGTGCGCACGATGTTCGAGGCGGCTGCGGTCAAGGCGGGCTCCCGTTGTCGGCCGTGATGTTCGACCGGTTGGACGACAGCCGATGGTACATGAGCAAAGCCGCGACCTGCGCGACAATGCGCCACCCGGGACCATCCCGTCGCGTTCCGGCCCCCTCTTGGAGACATCAATGGCAATTTACGAACTGCGCACCTACACCGCGGCTGTCGGCAAGATGGCTGACATCATCGAGCTATACAACTCGGCGGGCTGGCCGGCGCTGTCGAAGCACCCGAAGAAACTGCTTGGATACTTCACCGGCGACATCGGCGCGCTGAACCAGTTGATCCACTTGTGGAAGTTCGACGATGACGCCGACCGCCGCGCCTTCTGGGCCGGCATCTATGCCGATCCGGACTTCATGAATTTCGCGCGGCAGATGCGGCCAATGCTGATCGCCCAGGAAAACAAGCTGATGCTGGCTTCTCCATGGGGACCGCACCCCTGAGCCTGATTTGCTAGGCCGCCGCCGGCAAGCGCAACGCCGCGAGCTGGGTCGCGGACAGGCCGGCCGCGCGCAGCACCTCTTCCGTATGCTCGCCCAGCGCCGGCGCCGTCGCAGCAGTGCTGGTATCGGCGCCGGACATGCGAAACGGCGGGTTGAGCGCCTTGAAACTGCCGCCCGCGTCCTGCACGTCGCCGAGCGCTTGCCGATGGGCGACCTGCGGATCGGCCAGCGCCTCGGCGACCGTGCGGTAGGGTGAACAGGGCACGCCGCAACGATCGAACTGCGCCTGGCAGTGTTGCTTGGAGTGGCCACGTGACCATTCCTCGGCAGCGTCCATCAGCTCGCCCCAGTGGGCGCGCCGATCCACATAGAGCTCGAAACGCGGATCGGTCACCCATTCGGGATGTCCGGCCGCCTGTGCGAAGCCCTGGAAGCTCTTCTCGCTGGCCACCGCCACCATCAGGTAGCCGTCGGCGCATGCCAGCGGACCGTAGATCGGCCGGCCCGGCGGCGGCACATCAAATTGCGCGTACTGCAATTCGGTCAGCGCGAATCCGAGCATGGTCTCGAACATCGAGACATCGATGAACTGGCCGCGGCCGCTGTTGCACCTGGAAAAGAGTGCGGTGGCAATCGCGCCGAACGCATAGGTGCCGGCGGCAACGTCGGCGACGAACAGGCCGCAGTAATCGGGGCGGCTGCGACCTTCCTGGTAGCGCAGATGCGCCATGTCGTAGCCGGCGGCGGCATGCACCACCGGCGCATAGGCCGGCAACTGCGACGACGGTCCGGTCTGGCCGTAGCCGGAAATCGAGCAATAGATCAGGCGCGGGTGGCGCGCCGCCAGCGTCGGGTAGTCAAGCTTCAGCCGCTGCATCACACCGGGCCGGAAGTTCTCGACCAGGATGTCGGCGCCGGCGATCAGCGCCTCGAGCGCATCGGCTGCCGCCGCCGATTTCAGGTCAAGGACCGCGCTTTTCTTGCCGGTGTTGAGCTGGCCGAAATACGACGAGGCACCGTTGCGCAAGGGTGGCCGGGCGCGCAGCATGTCGCCCTCGGGCGACTCGATCTTGATCACCTCGGCACCCATGTCAGCCAGCAGGCGGGTGCAATGCGGCCCGGCGATGGTGGTGGAAAAGTCGAGTACGCGCAGTCCGGCGAAAGCTTTGTCCATAGGGGTTTTTTCGTGATTGATCCCGCATCATCGCAGGTTCGCCCGGGCGCGCGGTGATCGCCTCGATCGCCGCCGCTGCCGGATTGTGCGGCAACCGTTGATGCACCGGTTGCCGGTTTATCCCCGGGTCACCCCACCCGCACGCTCGCCCCGCCATCGACCGGCAGCGACACCCCGGTGATGAAGCCGGCGTCGTCGGAGGCAAGGAACAAGGCCGCATTGGCGACATCCCAGCCGGTGCCCATCTTGTTGCGCAGCGGCACCTGGGCATCGCGTTCGGCCTCGACCTCGGCACGCGGTTTGTTGAAAGCGCGGGCGCGGGTATCGACCGCCATCGGCGTATTCATCAGCCCCGGCAGGATCACATTGGCGCGAATGCCGAAGGCCGCGTTCTGGATCGCCAGTTGCTCGGTGAAGGCGATCATCGCCGCCTTGGTCGCCTTGTAGGCCACATAGGGATAGACCATCTTCGCGGCGGTCGACGAGATGTTGACGATGGCGCCGCTTTTCTGCGCCCGCATCACCGGAATGACGTGCTTGCAGGCCATGATGGTGCCGCGCAGGTTGATCGCCACCACGCGGTCGAAATTGGCATCGGTAAGTTCGGCCAGCACGGCGTCGCCGCCGGCAATGCTGACCCCGACATTGTTGTGCAGGATGTCGATCCGGCCCCAGCGCGTGTGCGCCTCGGCCACCATGGCGAGCAGATCGGCATCGCTGGTCACGTCGGCACGGAACGCCGCGCCGCTGCCCTGCGCGCGGCTGATCAGGTCCACCGTCTCCTGCGCGCTGTCGAGGTGGTGGTCGACGCACAGCACATGCGCGCCTTCGCGCGCGAAGGTGAGCGCGGTGGCGCGGCCGTTGCCGGTACCTTCCCCCGGGCTCTGGCCGGCACCGACGACGATGGCAACACGATCCTTTAAACGCATTTGTCCCCACTCCCTGATTTGAGTTCGATTCCGGACTCTACAGGTCCTTTGAACTGCCGGCGCTTTCAGGCGGGCGTCGCATCAGAACCGCCGGGCCGGCAGGGGCCCGCCGTGCACCGGCA
The DNA here is from genome assembly GCA_031423955.1 of Burkholderiales bacterium. Classification (GTDB taxonomy): domain Bacteria; phylum Pseudomonadota; class Gammaproteobacteria; order Burkholderiales; family JAEUOS01; genus JAEUOS01. The sequence goes on along the minus strand of JANPGJ010000283.1, from coordinate 24,559 downwards.
ACTCGACCACCGCCGTGCCCTTTGCCGTGGTCTCGCCCAACTGGTTGTCGACCCACACCTCGAGATCGACCAGGTGCGCGCCCTCCTCGACCCGCTTTTCGACAACCTTTGCGCGGCACCAGGATACGTCGCCGAAGATGTTGGGGCGGCGCACCGTCACATTAAGGCGGCGCAGAAAGCCGTCGTCGCCGATCCAGTTGGTCATCAGCTGGCCGATCCAGGAAATGCGCTGCGGCCCGACATCGTAGCCGCCGGGCATGCCGACCTCGCGCGCCATCGCCTGCTCGGCATGGCCGCGCGCCGGGCTGTCCTGGGCGCCGGTCTTGGGATCGATGAAGGCGTCCGCCGGATGGCGTTTGCGCATCATGGTGGCGCGCCGGTGCGCCTGGTAGCTGTGGCCGCCGCCGGAGTACCAGCAGATCATGTCGGTGATGTTGAGCGGCCCCTTCAGCATCGGCTGCACGCCCTCGCCCACGGTCAGATCGTCCCACCAGCGCGGCGCGTTGCCGCGCAATTCCTCGGTTTCGATGGCATTGGCGATGTGTTCGAGTTCCGCAGCCGAATAGCGATGGGTCTCGCGCGCGGCGTAACTCAGGCCGCCCTCGGCCTTGGCACGCGGCACGCGTGCGGTGCTGCCGATGGCACGACATGCCAGTTCGCCAAGCTGGTTGGTGTACAGCACCTCACCGGTCTGGATGATGAATTTTTTCGCCTTGCCGCCCTCTTTCTCGACCGCGTCAAGCAGGCGCGCGCGCACCGTGAAGCTGTCACGATGACGGATCGGCCGGTACCACTCCCAGTCGGTGCCGCCGTACATCCACTGGATGCCGCGCAACTTCGGCGCCACCACCGTGGTGTCGATGGTGTAGAGAAAGCAGCCGGGCGCCAGCGCGCTGCGCCAGGAGCTGGCCACGCCATGGGCGGGGTCGCAGAACAAGGGGTTGTCGTCGCCCAGGGCCCAGCAGAAGTGGCGCACGCTGTCGGGCGCGGCCTCGGTGTTCCAGGTCTGGCCGGTGCGACGCAAATCGACGCCGATCAGGCTCCTCGCTTCTTCCAGCGCGCCCGGCCACAGGGCCGGTGTCTGCGACTCCCCGTCCGGGCTCGTTGGTGTCTCCGGCGTCTGGCTCATCGCCTGGTCCGGGTTGTGGTGACGCCGCTCATGCGATCACACCGCTGGCTTGCAATGCGGCGATTTCGTCGGTGCCCAGACCGAGGATCTCGCCGAACACCATCTGGTTGTGCTGGCCGGTCGCCGGCCCGCATGCAGTCACCTGCGACCGGAAATCCGAAAACCGCCAAGGCGCGCTGCACACCGTGTCGCTGCCGTAGACCGGAATCTCGATGCCGTGGCGCAAGCCGCGTGCGGCGAAATGCGGGTCACGCCACTGTTCGGCCACCGACAGCACCGGGGTCGAGGCGATGCCGGCCGCGCGCAACCTGGTGACCAGATCATCGCGCGCATGGGTGGCGGTCCAGCTTGCGATGGCGAGATCGAGTTCGCGGTGGTGGGCGCAGCGTCCGGTACTTCGGTCGAAGCGCAGATCCTGGGCCCATGACGGTTCACCCGCAAGCCGCACCAAGGCCTGCCACTGCGCATCGTCGGCCACCGTCAGGGTCAGCCAGGCATCGGCTTCACGCGCCGGATAGATGCCGTGCGGCGCCATCAGGGGATGGGCATTGCCGGCCGGCGCCGGCTGCGCCCCACGCACCTGGCTGTCGAGCAGATACGGGCGCAGGGTGCCAAGCAGCGCCTCGTTCTGCGAAAGATCAATGTAGCAACCGCGACCAGTCAGCCGCGCACGGCGCAGCGCGGCGAGCACCGCCACCAGGCCATGCGCGCTCGCATTCGGGTCGCCGAGCGCCACATTGAGTGCGCCGATCGGCGCCTCGCCTGCATAACCCAGCAAGGCCTCCAAGCCAACAAAGCTCGACATCGTCGGCGCATAGGCGCGCATGCCGGACTGTTCGCCGAACTGGCCGGCGGCCGACATCGCCAGCATCACCAGGCGCGGATTGACCGCACTCAAGTCGGCATAGCCCAGACAGGTGCGCTCCATCGATCCGGGTGACATGTTCTCGACCACCAGGTCGCTCCTGGCCGCCAGCCGTTTCAGCAACTCGACCGCGCGCGGTTCCTTGGCATTGAGCGTGATGCCCAATTTGCCGTGGTTGATCTGGTGGTACATCGGCGACATTTCCCGCGACGACCCTTCCACCACCCGGCCATCGCGCAGCACCCGCCCCGACAGGCGCAGGTTGTCCGGTCGCTTGGCATGCTCGACCTTGATCACTTCGGCGCCCAGTTCGCCGAGGATGCCGCTGACCCAGGGGGCCGACCAGACCCAGCCGAAGTCGAGCACGCGCAGGCCTGCCAGTGGTCTTGCCGCCGCCGCTCGCAGCGCAACCGGCAGCGCCGGCGCGCGATCGGCGAGCAGCGCCGATGCAATGTTCGCCGCCTTTGCATCACGGGTCGTGCCGACGCGAAACGGCAGCTCCGGCGCCAGCACCTTGCGTCCGGCGACGCTTGCCGCGGCGAAAAACCCGCGCTCGACAAAATGCGGCGTGGCCAGCACTTCGGGCAATTCGCGCAACGGCGCCACGATCAGGCTGTTGGCCAGCGCGATCGCCTCGAGTTCGGCCTTGGTATGGGCGGCGAACCAAGGCGCCACCAGCGCATCGACTTCGTCCGGATACTGGGTGCCCATCGCGCGCAAGTCCTGGTACCGCGGTTCAGCCGCCCAGGCCGGCGCGCCCATTGCCGCCACCAGGCGCTGCCACTCCTCGCGCGTGCGCCCGCACACGCACACCGCGCCATCCTTGCAGGGCAGGATCATGAACGGATAGGCGCCGCCCGAACCGGAGGCGCGGCGTCCGCTGCGCTGCCACTGCAGGCCATGGTGCACATAGAAGCGGCAGTTGCCGGCCACATAGCTGGCCAGCACGTCGGCCAGCGCGATATCGACCGTGCGCCCGCTGCCGCAATCGTCGCGCACGTCCAGGGCCAGCAAACAGCCGGCGGCCAGCATCGCACCGGCCTGATGTTCGAGGATGCCGGGCGGCAGGCTCAACGGCGCACGCCCCGGTTCGCCAAGGGCCCAGGCCATCGCGGCCAGCGCCTGGGCGTCGAGGCTGCCGCCGGCATGGCCCGCATACGGTCCCTCGATGCCGAAGGTGCTGGCGATGCCGAGCACCAGTGCCGGCCGACGCAGTGCGAGCGCCGGCAAGGGGCCGGCCAGGGTGATCAGCGCCGACGGCGTGTCACACAACAGGATGTCGCAATCGGCGAGCAACAGGTCAAGCGCTTCGCGGCTGGTCGGGCAGGCGCCGCTAGTCTTGCCATCGGCGAGCACCTCCAGCGCCAGTTCGACCGCTGTCGCCACCGTTTCGGTAGCGGTCGCCGACACGGCCGTCAGGCGGGTGACCGATGCCCCCATGCGCGCGAGCAGCCAGCCGGCATAGGCAGCGGCAATCCCGCTGCCGGCGTATTCGACGACGCGCACTCCGGCTTGCGGCGCTGCCGCGTGGGCCATGCCGGTGCTCACTCGGGTTGAATGCCGGCGCCGCGCACCAGTTCGCGCCACTTGCGGGTTTCGCCGATCACCCATTCGCGCAATTCGGCCGGCGCGGTCGGTGCCGCATCGACTCCCAGCGCGGTGAGTCGATCGGCCATCTCGCGGTCACGCAGGATGCGGCCGATCTCCTCGCTCAAGCGACGCACGATCGGCTCCGGCGTCTTCGCCGGTGCGAAGGCGGCGATGAAGCCCACCAGTTCGTAGCCAGCGACGCCGGCTTCCTGCAGGGTCGGCATCTCAGGCATGGTGGCCGAGCGGCGCGCGCTGGAGACACCAAGCCCCCTGACCGCGCCGGCGCGCACATGCGGCAGCAGCAGCGCGATATCGCCGAACAGTATCTGGATCTGCCCGCCGCGCAGGTCGGTCAGCGCCTGCGCATTGGTCTTGTAGGGCACGCTGAAAATGTCGATCGCGGTCTTGGCCTTGAGCATTTCGGAAGCCAGGCGCGCCGAACCGGTGCCGTTGCCGAAGCCGAGCTTGCCGGGGTTGGCTTTCGCATAGGTGACGAACTCCTGCACGCTGGACACCGGCAGGGCATTGTTGACCGTCAGCACCAGCGCCGCGATGCCCATGCGCGCGACCGGCTCGAAATCATTGATCGGGTCGTACGGCAGGCTTTTCATGAAGCTCGCATTGCCGGCATGGGTGGTGTTGGTGCCGATCAGCAGGGTATGGCCGTCGGGCGTGGCGCGCGCCACCGTCTGGGCGGCGATCACGCCGCTGCCGCCGGGCTGGTTCTCGACCACCACCGAGGTGCCGAGCGATTTTCCGAGCCGCTCCGCCAGCATGCGTGCCAAGGTGTCGGTGGCGCCACCGGCGCCGACCGCCACGATCATGCGTACCGGCTTGCCGGCGATCAACTCCTGGGCCGCGGCCGGCGCCGCGATCGCCAATACGCAGGTCGCAAAGGCCGTCGCGACCGCGCGCCGTTGGCGGGCCGCATTGGCGATCGACATCGAAGGTGTCATGATGTTTGGGTCTCCTCGTTTTGTCCGCGCTCGCCGAATCATTCGACGCGCGCGTCGTAGCATGTGTTGCCTTGCGGGTCTTCTGCCCACAGCCGCCAGGCCGCGCCATCCTGGCGCAGCTTCAGTTGCAGCGGCACATCGCAGAACATCGGCGCCAGATTGCGCGACGCCAGCATGGTCGGCTCGCGCCCGACCCTGGCGCGAAACAGTTCCAGCAGGAACATGCCGGGAATGCTGCCGTTGACCACCAGCGCCGGATAGCCCTCGACGGTGGTGGCATAGGGCTGGTCATAGTGAATCCGATGCGGATTGTCGGTGATCGCGGAGAAGCGGAACAGCAGTTGCTGATCGGGCAGCAGCACGCGTGTCGCCTCGGGCACCCCCGCGGCGCCTGCACCAGCCGCGACCGCAAGCGCCGCGGCAGGCGCAGTCGCACTGGCGGCCTCGCGCAATACATAGTCCTGGACTTCGACCACCGCAGGCTCGCTGTTGCCGTTGACAAATATACGGTGCTCGACCTTGACCAGGGCAAAGCGCCCGGAGCGCCCTTCCTTCATTTGCACGCCGCCCTGGCGCGACTCGCGCCGCACCCGCGCACCGATCGGAATGTCGCCTGTGAAACGGTTCTGCCGCCCGCCCAGCATCAGGCGCGGCAGGCCGATATCCGGCAGCCGCACGCCGAGATCGGCGGCGCCATCGTGACGCAATTGCGATTGCCGGGTCGGCGGGTTGAACATGGTCGGATGCCAGCCGCGCGGCAGCGCATCGCCTTCATTGAGCGATCCGGGATCGCGGTCGAGCATTGCCGCCAGCCGGCGCACCAGCGCCAGAGCGCACACATCGTCGGCGACGATCACCTGGTCGGTGTCTGAAACCTGGTTCATGCGAGCCACCGGTTGTGTTCGATCCGCACCTGCCGACCGACGAATTCCTCTTCCTGCAGGCGGCCGATCAGCGCCGCATCGTCGCTTTCCACCAGCGCCCGCTTGAGGCCCGGGGTATCGACCAGCGCCAGCGCGCGCGGCGCCTGGCCGCGGCCGTGCAGCACCGTATAACCCGCCACCGCTGCCGATCCGCTGAAATTCTCGTCCACGTCAAGCACGCGCTGTTCGCGCGCCACCGCATCGCTCAGGTCGGCGTTGATGAAACCATCTGGCGCCGGCTGCACCGACCACAGGCCGAAGCCCTGCTTGGTCAGCACACCCGACACGCTCGATACCAGCGCATTGCGGCCACGCCGCGCGCGCAACAGTTCGGCGGCGCGGCAGGTCGCCTGCAGCACATAATTGTTGTAAGGCCCGCCGGCGAACGGCATGCCGCCGGTGATCGTCAACCCCCGTTCGAGCGGCAGGCCGAGCGCTGCCGCATAAGCCTCGACGGCGATCGGGAAACAGCTGTAGAGCTCCACCAGATCGAGATCCCGCGCATCGAGCGCACCGGCTGCAAGCGCGGCACGGCCGGCGATGCGAGCGCCCGGGCAATTCGCCAGGTCTGCACGGGCCGACACCGCCACCATGTGATTCGATTCGGTGCTGGCGACCGGATAAATCCAGCGCTCGCGCGGAATGCCGAGCGCCTCCGCGCGCGCCGCCGAGCAGAACAGCAGCGCCGCCGCCTGGTCGACATTCCAGGTCGCGCAATGCAGGCGGGTGTAGGGAAAGGCCTGCATCGGATTGCGTTCGCCGGCATCGCGAATCGTCGCGGCGACGACCGGCTCGCGCTGCCACGAATGCGGATTGTCGGCCGCGACCCGGCTGAAGCGCGCACCCAGATCGGCCAGGCGATCGCGATGATCGGCCACTGACCAGCCGCGTTGCGCGCGATATGCGCTCTCGAGCATCGCGTACAGGCCGACCGGCATCCTGATGCCGGCCCGTTTTTCGACCGCGTGGCGCAATTCGTCCTTGGGCGAGAGAAACACATCCGGTTGATCGTCCTGCACCTGCTCGCCCGCCTCGCGGCCGGCGATTTGCGCACGCAGCAGGCGATAGCCGGCATCGGCACCGGCCACCAGGGTGGTATGTGCCTCACCGCGCGCGATGCGCGCGCAGGCCTCGCCGATCAGGCTTTGCTGCAACACGCCGACGCTTGCCAGCACGGTGTGCGCATCGGCAGCGCCAATCGCCCGCGCGATCGCGCCGGCCGGATTGGCATAGCGCCAGCGGCCGCGCGGCACCGCGATCGCCTGCACCCCGGGCAGGGTCAACGCGGAACCGGAATCGCGGCCGGCGGCGTTCACCGCCTCCTGCATCAGGTCCATCGGCTCCAGCGCGTGCTCGAAATTGTCCTCGCGGCGAGTGGCCGTGCCGATACCGACCAGTACCGGCGTGTGATCGGGTGAACTCATCAATCCGTCTTTCCAGGCCGGGCAACCCGGTGGAGCCCGTTGCGAAGTATCGACATCGGTTTGACCCGCTCTGCCAATTTGCCCTTGCGCGCGGCAGCCTTGACTGCCAGCTCGAGATGCTTCGTATAGGCCTGCAGGTCGCGCTCGACACGCTGCCGCGCGAGATCGGCCTGTCCGGCCTCGATAGCCTGCAGGATGCGACGGTGCGCATGGGTGACCAGTGCGCGCACGTCGGGCGAAGCGAAATGCTCGAACCGCGACGCCTCGAACATCAGCTCGGAAATCGACGCGGTGAATGCGCGCAGCAGGTCGTTGTGGCTGGCCACCGCCAGCGCGGTATGCCAGTTGACGTTTTCCATCAGGAAGCGCGGCACATCATCGACGGCGGCCGCGTCGAGGCGCGCGGAAATCTGCTTGAGCGCGGCCAGGTCTTCGGCGGTGCGGTTGCGCGCAGCCAGCGTGGCGACCATCGGTTCGAGCGCCTGGCGGGCCTCGACCAGTGCGCGCAGGGAAACACTGTGCCCCTTGGCGAACAGGCTGATGTGACTCGCCAGCAAGGCGTCGGTCGGCTTCGATACCACCGAGCCGCCATAGCGCCCGGCGCGGGTGCGCACCAAACCCTGCGCCTCCAGGATGCGCAAGGCCTCGCGCACCGAGCCGCGCCCGAGCCCGGTGGTGCTCACCAGCTCGCGTTCGGTCGGCAGCGGCGAACCTGGCGGGAAGGTGCCGCCGAGGATCTGCTGCTGCAGCCGTTCAGCCAGCACGTCGCAGGACTTGGGCACATTGATGATGCCCAGCGCGGCCAGGCTGTCGGTGGCCTGGTCGGTCGCTGCCAGCGCTGAATCGAGAATTTGCATAGTTCGAACAATAGTCCTAAGATACCGATATGTCAATTGTAGGACCATAGATTGAGACCAATGTCACATTTGCTCATTGAACGACGCGACAACATCGCCATCGTCACCCTCAACCGCCCCGAAAAGCGCAACGCCATGTCGCCGGAAATGATCGTGCGGCTGGCGCAGTTCTGGCAGGAGATCGCCGCCGACAACAAGGTGCGCGCCGTGGTGGTGACCGGAGCCGGCGACCAGGCCTTTTGCGCCGGCGGCGACCTGGGCAGCCTGATTCCGCTGATGATGAAGAGCCGCGCGCCGGTGGGCGAATGGGAGGAGCGTTTTTCGGCCGACCGCAAGCAGCTTGGCGCGGCGCTGTTGCGCAATGCCGGCTTCTTCAAGCCGGTGATCGCCGCGATCAACGGCCATGCGCTGGCCGGCGGCGCCGAGTTCGTGTTCGCCACCGACCTGCGGGTGATGGCCGACAACGCCACCATCGGCGTCACCGAGGTGCGCCGCGGCCTGATCGCCAGCGGCGGCTCACTGGTGCGGCTGCCGCGCCAGATCCCGTGGGCGCAGGCGATGGAATTGCTGCTGCTGGGCGAGGCGGTGTCGGCGCAGCAGGCGCTCGCCATCGGCCTCGTCAACCGGGTGGTGGCGCCCGATCAGGTGCTGCCGACCGCGCTGGAGCTGGCGCGCCGCCTGTGCCTGGGCGCGCCGGTGGCGCTGGAGAAAACCAAGGAAGCGATGCTGCGCTCAAGTGGCCGCCCGCTGGAGGAAGCCTTTGCCATCGAAACCCAGTGCACGCGGGAGAATGCGGCGATGGACGATGCGAAGGAGGGCCCAAGGGCCTTCATGGAAAAGCGCCCGCCGGTGTTTCGCGGTCGCGCAGCCAAGTAACACCACGAACAACATCAAATCACCATTTGCGAGGTTGACATGAGGATCGGACTCACCTATCTGTCGCTGGCGTGCGCCATCTCCTGCGCCACCATGGCCCCGGCGGCGCAGTCACAGGATGCCTACCCCAACAAACCGGTACGCATCGTCATCGGCTTCGGGCCCGGCAGCGGCACCGACATCCTGGCGCGCATGATCGGCGAGGAAATGCGCGTTGCGCTGGGCCAGCCGTTCGTGGTCGACAACCGCCCCGGCGCGGCCGCGCAAATCGCCGCCACCGCGGTCGCCAAGGCGCCGCCCGACGGCTATACGCTATTCCTCACCTCGAATTCCTCGCACTCGGTCAACCCGCATATCTTCAAGAAACTGCCCTATGACCCGATCGCCGATTTCACGCCGATCGGCGGCATCGCCTATTTCCCGTTCATTCTCGCGGTCAACACCGCCATTCCGGTGCGCACACCGCAGGAGTTCGTCACCTATGCAAATGCCAACAAGGGCAAGCTGTTCTACGCCTACGGCACACCGACGGTGCAGATTCCGGCGGCGGCATTGAGCCGCCTGCTGAAGATTGATGCGGTGGGCGTGCCCTACAAAAGCAGCCCGGCGGCACTGACCGATGTGATCGGTGGCCAGGCGCAGTTTCTGGTGGTCGACCTGGCCTCCGCCCGGCCACACCTGCAGTCGGGCAAGCTGCGCGCACTCGGAGTGACGACCGCGAAGCGCACCGCCCTGGCGCCGGACCTGCCGACCATCGAGGAAACCCTGGGCCTGCGCGACTTCGACCTCGCGGCCTGGACCGGCCTGTTCGGCCCGGCCGGACTGCCGCGCGAGATCACCGACAAGTTGTCGGCCACCTTGCAGCAGGTGCTGGCCAGGCCTGAGGTGCGCGACCGCATCCAGGCCGCCGGCGCCGAGCCGACGCCGTCCGACGCTGCCAGCTTTGCAGCGCTGGTCAAGCGGCAGTTGGAGGTGTGGGGGCGCAAGGTGAGTGACGCCGGCATCACGCCGGAGTAATTGCCTGCACGAGCGAAAGGAATGCGCGTTGCCGCGCCCCGGGCTTCTTGCCACCACCGTCGCGCGCGGTTGCGGGCTCAGGGAACGTCCTAGTCCGCCGTCGCCCCGGTCGCCTTGACCACTCCTGCCCATTGCACGAGATCATCGCGGATCTGCTGCACAAAGGCCTCCGGCGTGCTCGACTGCGGCCGGAATCCGGCGTCGGCCAAGCGTTTCGCAACCGCCGGGTCAGCCAGCGTGCGCACGATTTCCTGATGCAGGCGATCGATGATTGGCTTCGGCGTGCCGGCCGGCGCCATCAATCCGGTCCACGACTCGACCTTGAAACCGGGTAGCGCGGCTTCGGCCACCGTCGGCACATCCGCCAGCAAGGGCGAGCGCCGCGCACCGACCACCGCCAGCGCGCGCAATTTGCCGGCACGGATTTGCGGCAGCGAGGCGGCGACGCTGTCGCACATCACGTGCACGCTGCCCGCGATCAGGTCGGTGATCGCCTGCGCGCTGCCCTTGTAAGGCACGTGGGTCCATTCGATCCCGGCCAGGCTTGCCAGTTGCGCGCAGCCCAGATAGGACACCGTGCCGCTGCCCTGCGATGCCAGATTGAGCTGGCGCGGCCGCGTCTTCGCGTAAGCGATCAACTCGGCCAGGGTGGTCGCCGGCAAGCCGGGCGTGACGTTGACCACCTGATCGGTGATCACGACGGTGCTGATCGGCAGCAGATCCTTCAGCATGTCGAACGACGGCTTGCTGCCGAGCGCGGCGCCGACCGCGTAGACCGAGGTCGGCGCGGTCAGCAGGGTGTAACCGTCGGGTGCTGACTTGGCCACGAACTCGGCGCCGATCGCGCCGGAGGCGCCGGCCTTGTTTTCTACCACAAAGGGTTGGCCAAGCCGATCAGCCAGTCGTTCGCCGAGCAAACGCCCGAGCATGTCGATCGAACCGCCGGGCGGGAACGGCACGATCAGCCGCAATGGCCGGTTGGGATAGGTCTGTGCCTGCACAGTGCCGGCCAGCAGCAGGCAGGTGCCCGCAAGGGCAATGGCGCCGGCGACGCGGATCGAAACGGTTTGCATGCTTACTTTCGTTGAATCAACCAAGCGTGGATTCGCACATCGACGCGGCAGGCAAGCCGCGCCGCTCACCGTACCCGTCATCGACCAGCACCGACTTGACCAGTCCTTACCTTCTTACTTGACCAGCCCCAGTTCAACGAGGGTCGCCTGCATCCTCGCGAATTCGTCTTCATAGTATTTGCGGTGCTGCGCGCCCGTCATGTAGGCACTGTCCCACATGCTGCGTGCAAGATTGCGGTTCCATTCCTCCTCTTTCGACAGCCGGGCCAGCAGCGACTCCCAGTACGCAACCGCCTCGCGGGACATGCCCTTGGGCCCGGCGTAGCCTTGCGCCGTGGCGTACTCGACATTGACGCCAAGCTCCTTCCAGGTCGGCACCTGCTGCAGGAATCCCGGCAGGCGCTTGCCGCCGGACTGTGTGATGACGCGCATCTTGCCCGCCGCCACCTGCTGCTCGGTGTTGACTGCGGAGACCAGCGCTGCGTCGATATGCCCGCCCAGAACCGCGGTGATCGCCTCCGGCCCCGAGCGGTAGGGCACGGTGGTCAGTTTTCGAATATCTACGCCGGCGGCCTTGAGCGGAATCGCCGCCGCCAGGTGGAGATGATTGCCGGGATTGCCGAAGAACCCGAAACTCACCGACGATGGGTCGCGGCGCAGTCGCTCGATCAGGTCGCGGCCGTCGCGGATCTGCGAATCGGTACGCACCGCGATCACGTGATACTCCTTGAACAGGATTCCGACCGGCGTCAGATCGCGCCAGTCGGTGCGTGATTCGCCGGTCAGCTTGTGGGTCAGAAAGGTATGCGACACCGCGATCAGCGTTTCATTGCCGCCGGCGGCCTGCGCGATGTAATCCATCGCGATGCCGCCATTGGCACCGGTCTTGTAGATCACGTTCGACGCGACGTCGAAGGTTCTGGTGTCTTCCGCGAATTTCTTGGTCAGGCGGATCATCAGGTCGACCGAGCCGCCGGGTGCGGCCGGATTGACAAATTCCACCGGCTTCGCCGGCTTCCATCCGCTTTGCGCGCCGGCGGCACCGGCGAACCAGCAGGCACCGGCGGCAAGCGCAACGGCAATCACCCGCATGCGGCGAGCGCATGCAACTGCGGAATTTCCCATCACCTGCTCCTTCCGGTTCGCGTGCGATCGCGGCCGCTTCTGCAGGCAATATATATTTCCACCGGATCGAAGTCAATCACGAAGGGAGAAAAGTCCTATGCAGGACTTGCTGCACTGCGGATTGACGCGACCGCTGGTGCGGAGTAGCCTTTTCTCTCATCGCGTGCCGCTTCCGGCCGCGCGTGGAGGAGCACTCAAAGGAGCAATGAATGTCCCGTGCGATTGTGTTGAACGTTGCCGACAATGTGGCGACGCTGATTGACAGCGGCCGCGCCGCCGAGCCGTGCAGGTTGCAGGGCGAGGCGTCGCAGCTGCTCACCATCACCTCGGACATCCCGTTCGGCCACAAGGTCTGCGTGCGCGACCTGGCCGCCGGCGCCGAGGTGCTCAAGTATGGCCAGGTGATCGGCCGCGCCAGCCGCGCCATTCGCGCCGGCGAGCATGTCCATACCCACAAGGTCGAGGCCGCGCGCGGCCGCGGCGACCAACCCGGAGGGTCGAAGTGATGGCCGCCACCTTTCTGGGCTACGAGCGCGAGAACGGCGATGTCGGCGTGCGCAACTGGGTCGGCGTCGTGTCGATCATGGACAACGCCAACCCGATCACCCGCGCGATCTGCAATGCGGTGCAGGGCACGCTGCCGATCACCACCCTGTTCGTGCGCGGGCAGTACGGGCGCGACCTCGAAATCACCTTCAACACCATTGCCGGCATGGCGCGCAACCCGAACATCGCCTCGGTGGTGCTGATCGGCCTGGAAAGCCAGGCCACCGAGGAAATCGCGCGGCGCATCCGCCCGAGCGGCAAGCGCATCGAGACGGTGATCGTGCAAAGCATGGACGGCGGCACCATCGGCGCGGTGGCCGACGGCACGCGCAAGGCGGCGCGACTGGCGATCGCGGCTTCGCATTTGCGCCGGAAAACGTTCCCGGCGTCGATGCTGCGCATCGGCGTCGAGTGCGGCGGTTCGGACACCACCTCCGGCCTGTCCTGCAACCCGGCCATCGGCCGCATGTCCGACCGCCTGGTGAGCGACGGCGGCACCATCATCATTTCGGAAACCTCCGAATTTTTCGGCGCCGAACACCTGTTCGCCGAACGCGCTGCCAGCCCCGCGGTGCGGCAAAAGTTTCTCGACCGCGTGACCGGGCTTGAACGCGAGGCGATGAGCATCGGCATGGACATTCGCGGCACCAATCCGACCCCCGACAACATCCTGGGCGGCCTGACCACGATCGAGGAAAAGGCGCTCGGCGCGATGGCCAAGTCCGGCACCAGCAAATTGGTCGGCGTGCTCGACTATGGCGAAGAACCGGTCGGCCGCGGCCTGCATTTCCTGGCCGCGCCGGCGCCGGCAGTCGAGAACATGACCGCGATGGCCGCCGCCGGCTGCCAGATGATCTTCTTCGGCACCTGCGTCGGCAATCCGATCGGCAACATGGTGTCGCCGACCGCCAAGGTAAGCGGCAACATCAACACGTTGCGCAAGATGCCGGAGAACATCGACTTTGATGTTACCGACATCCTTGAAAAAGGCGCGAGCGTCGGGCCGATCGGCGACAGGCTGTATGAGTTCGCGCTCGCAGTGGCCTCCGGCACCCGCACCACCAGCGAGGTGCTGGATCAGCGCGAGACCGCGATCAGCCGCTTCGGCGCCACCATTTGAAGCCTGCCCGCACCCCCACCAAGCAACAGGCGATCGCCGACCGCATCACCCAGCGCATCGCCTCCGGTCGCTGGCGCGAAGGGCATCGCCTGCCGTCGGAGGCGAAGCTGGCAATCGATCACGGCGTCAGCCTGGGCACCATGCAAAAGGCGCTCGGCCACCTGGCCCGCGCCGGCGTGTTGAGTCGTGAACACGGGCGTGGCACCTTCGTCGCCGGCACCCAGTTGTTGCCGGCCGATGTGCGCTTTCTGCAGTTCCGCGATGCGCGCGGCCAAGTATTACCGCTGTTTGTCAGGGTCCTGAAGGTGTCGCGCCTGCAGGGCGCGGGGCCGTGGTCGCGCTTCCTCGGGCAGCGCGCCTGCGTGCGCATCGATCGCCTGTTCGAGGCCGGCACAAGGGTCCGTCTTGCCAGCGAGTTCTATTTGCGCACCGAGGATTACGAGGCACTCGGCGATGCCGGCGCCGACATCGGAAAAAGGCCGGCCGGGTCACTCGAGCGTGGTGCACGGCAGGCGATGAATGCCGACAATCTGCGCGAACTGTTGGCGCAGCGCCTGTCGTTGCCGACCGTCCGGGTCGAGCAACTGATCCGGGTGGCGCCGCCGTCGGCGCGCAGCGCGCGCCTGCTGGGCCTCGATGCCAAAGTGGCCGGCTTCGCGATGGAGTTGTTCGGCCACACCGTGAACGACCGGCCGCTGTATTACCAGCGGATCGCCGGCGGCGCTTTCCGGGACAGCCTGGTGATCATCCGCGACGGCAACAGTGACTCCAGATTCACCGGCGGCGCACAGTGACAGTCGGGGGGCAAGATCGCCACCGGCCTGCGCACACAACCGGCCGGCCATTCCCACCCGGCTGAAGCCGCCCCATCACCCAGGCTGCTACGAACGACACTGCACCAGGACGGAGAACCCCACGATGGCAGAACCCACTCACCCCGACGCCAGGCGGTATTCCCCCGCACACCTGAGCGACTGGACCGCGCGCACGTTCATCGCCTCCGGAGTGCCGCATAAAGCGGCGCTACGTATCGCAGAGACCATGGTGCGCACCGATTTGCGCGGCTATCGCACCCACGGCATGACGCGTGTGGCCTCCTATGTCGAGCGCTACGCCGCCGGCGACTTCAATCCCCGCCCCGATATCCGGGTCGAGGTGCGCGACGGCATCATCATCGTCGACTCCGACGGTGCGCTCGGGCATGACGTGGCGCCGGTTGTGCAGGAGGCCGCGCTGGCGGAAATCAGGAAGCGCCCGCAGGTGTTTGTCGCCGTCAGGGAGTGCGGGCATCTGGGCGCGCTCGGCATCCATGCGCTGGCAGCGGCCGAAGCCGGCGCCTTCTGCATTCTCGGCCAGCGCACGCCGCCGCTCTTGGCAATGGAAGGCTTCAGCGAACCCGGCGTCGGCCACAACCCGATCGCCTTCGGCTGCCCGGTCGCCGGGCGCGAACCGATCGTGTTCGACATCGCGTGCAGTGTGGCGGCGCGCGGCCATATCCTGCTGGCGGCGCGCGAAGGCAAGCCAATCCCGGCCGGATGGGCGGTCGATCGCGATGGCGTGCCGACCACCGATGCGCAGGAAGCCGTACACGGCATGCTGATGCCGATGGGCGGCCACAAGGGGATCGGCATCGCGATGATGGTCGAATGCCTGGCCGGCGCCTTCACCGCGACTGCGGAATCACTGTCGAACTTCGTCACCCGCATTCCGGCGGGCGGCGCGGTCGGACGGCAAAGCGCGTTCTTCTGGTACATGGATCCGGGCGGCTTCTCCGGTCGCGAGGTTTTCGATGCCTACACTGCGAAGTGGACCGGCGTCTATGAGCATGCCGGCGGGCGCCTGCCGGGAACGCGCGGCGCGGAACTCGAACGCCAAGGGCGTGCCGAAGGCCTGGCGGTCGCACCGGACATCGAGCGCGAACTGCGCGCGCTGGGGCAGAAGACCGGTGTCCTGTTCGACCTGCAGCCGATCGGCTAGCCGGTATCCGACAACGTCACTGCAGGAGACATCATGCGAAACCTCCACCTGGTTCTCAGGTTCATCATCGTCGTGCTGCTGGCCGGTGCCGCCGTGCCGGTATCGGCGCAGGCTTACCCGAACCGCCCGATCCGCTTCATCGTGCCGTTTCCGCCGGGCGGCGGCGCCGATGTGTTCGCGCGCGCCGTGGCGCCCAAACTGGGCGAACTCTGGGGCCAGCCAATCGTCATCGACAACCGTGCCGGCGGCAACGCGATGATCGGCATGGACATGGTGGCCAAGGCGCCGGCGGACGGCTATACCATCGGTGTCATCACCCTGACCCATGGCATCAATGCCACCCTGTTTCCCAAGGCGACCTACAACCTGACGCGCGACCTGACCGCGGTGGCGATTGGCTCCACCTCGGCGATGCTGGTGGTGACCCATCCAAGCCTGCCGGTGAAGACACTCGGCGAACTGCTGGCCCTGTTGCGCACCAGAACCCATAGCGCCCCCTCCAGCGGCACCGGATCGCCGCCGCACATCGGGCTGGAGTTGTTCAAGCAGATCGGCAAGTTCGAGGCGGTGCATGTGCCCTACAAGGGCGGCGCGCCGTCGATGATCGACCTGATCGCCGGGCGCACTGACTTCGCCGTCTCCAATCTCGGCGAATCGATCATGCATGTGAAGGCCGGCCGCTTGCGGCCGATCGCGGTGCCCTCGGAGGCTCGTCACCCGCAGTTGCCGGAGGTGCCGACCACCGCCGAGGCCGGGTTGCCGGCGTTCCAGTTGTCCAACTGGACCGGCATCGTGACCGCAAGCGGCGTGCCGCGCGAGATTCTGGCTGCGATGAGCGACACTGCCGAAAAAGCCCTGCGCTCGCCCGAGGTGATGCGCCGGCTGACCGATCTGGCGCTGACCCCGGTGGCGATTCCGTGGGAGGCCGGTCAGAAACACATCGAATCTGAAGTCCGGCGCATGGGCGAGCTGATTCGCTCGGCCAACATCCAGCCCGATTGACAGCAGCTTCGCGGCCAACGCGCGACAATGCGCTTTCGATCCTGACCGACAACGCGACAGCAACATCTGCGACAGATTCCAGGCGGCATGACCGGCAAAATCCAAACACCAAGGAGTATCGAAGCATGAAGAAGCCACGCATCGCAGTGGTGTCCGCAGGCGCCGTCGGCGCTTACGTGGGAGCGCACATGGCGCGCGCCGGGCTGGAACCGGTGTTGATCGACGGCTGGCCGGCCCATGTGGAACACATGCACGCGCACGGCATCTCGATCACCGGCACCACGCCCGAGGAAGCATTCACCACGCCGGTGCGCGCCCTGCACATTTGCGACGTGCCGCAATTGATGCGCGAGGAGCCATTCGACATCGCGTTCATCTGCCCGAAATCGTATGACACCGAATGGGCCGCGATGCTGATCAGCCCGTATCTGGCGACCGACGGCTGCGCGGTGTCGCTGCAGAACTGCATGAACGACGAGCGCCTGGCCGGCGTGGTGGGCTGGGGCCGCACGCTTGGCTGCATTGCCAGCAAGATCATGGTCGAGCTGTTCGAGCCCGGTCATGTGCATCGCGGCGTCGCCAAAGGAGGCCGCGACTACACGGTGTTTCGCGTCGGCGAAGCGCACGGCCGGATTACCGCGCGCGCGCAACAGATCGCGCAGATCCTGGAGACCGCCGACAGCGCCAAGGCGAGTGCCAACCTGTGGGGCGAACGCTGGTCGAAGCTGGCCGCCAACTGCATGGAAAACGGCATGTCGGCGGCCACCGGCATGCTCGGCAACGACGTGATGCGCTCCGAGGCGCACCGCCGCGTCCTGATTCGCCTGGCCGGCGAAGCGGTACGTATCGGCCAGGCTGCCGGCTACGCCCTCGAACCGGTGGTTGGCCTCGACCCCGAGCGCTTCGCGCGCGCCGCCGAAGGTGATGCGGCGGTGCTGGCAGCGCTGGAGGAAACCCTGCTCGCGCAATCGAAAAAGCGCTCCGATACCCAGGTCGCCTCGATGGGGCAAGACATGGCCAAGGGCCGGCGCACCGAAATCGAGTTCATGAACGGTTTTGTGGTGCAAACCGCCAGGTCGATCGGCCTCAAGGCGCCGCTCAATCAGGCGCTGACCGAACTGGTGCTCAAGGTCGAACGCGGGCAACTCAAGGCCGACCCGCGCAACATCGCGAGCCTGCCGGCCTGATCGCCTGAGGCCGGTGGGCAGACGCCTGGCCGCGAAGCCGGCGCACCGGTTGGGACAAGCAGCGTGCTCACCATCCTCTATCGCGACGCTTCGCTGATCGCCATCGACAAGCCGGCCGGCCTGCTGGTTCATCGCAGCGACATCGACCGCCACGAGACCCGCTTCGCGGTCCAGATGCTGCGCGACCAGATCGGCCAGCGCGTGCAGCCGGTGCACCGCCTCGACCGCGGCACCTCGGGCGTGCTGCTGTTCGCGCTCGATGCGGAAAGCAACCGCGCGCTCAGCGCACAGTTCGAACGCAACGAAGTCGACAAGCGCTATCTGGCCGTGGTGCGCGGCTGGCCGAACGAGGCCGGCAGCATTGACCACCCGCTGTCACGCCAGCATGATGACTACGGCGCCCCGCTCACGAACCAGGAACCGCAGGATGCCCGTACCGACTATCGGCGGCTGGCCAGTGTCGAACTGCCAGTCGTAGTCGACCGCTACCCGAGCGCGCGCTATGCGCTGCTCGCCCTGACTCCCCTCACCGGCCGGCGTCACCAGTTGCGCCGCCACCTGAAGCACATCGCCCACCCGATCATCGGCGACGCCACCCACGGCAAGGGGGTCCACAACCGCTTCTTCAAGCAGCAGTTCGGCTGCGAGCGGATGCTGCTGGCCTGTACTGAACTGGGATTTCAGCATCCGCTGAGCGGTGAGTCGATGCGCGTTCGCGCGCCGGTGGGGGACCAGTTCGCTGCTGTAGTCGGGTGCCTGGGCTGGGCGGATGACGTATGCCCTTAGGCGCGACAGCAAGCCGCGGACGCCAGGGCCGCATTCGATGACGCACTGAGCGTGTTCGCCGGGCTTACGTAAATGTTCGAAGAAGACAGGTTCTTCTTCGGAGAGCAGCGTTTCAACAAGTTCGAACCGCTTGCTGACATTCCAGCCCCAATCATCGATGCGGAAAGCAATCATGAACTCCGCGCTATCTCGTTCCGCAACGCCACGATCGCCTGGCGTTTCATGTCGTCCTTCGTCGGCTGAATGATTGAGGCGCCGGACACGGCTCGTCAGCTCGGTATAGAGTCCATGTTTCACGGATTGGTTAAATATGAACGACGAACCCGGGATGGCATCCATCGCCGGCCTGCTGGCCCACCCGGCACGCATGCGCATGCTCCTGAGCCTGGCCGACCGCAGCATGCGTCCGGCCGGCGAACTGGCGTTTGCCGCCAGCATCTCGGTGCAGGCGGCGAGCCCGCATCTTTCCGCGCTGGTGGACGATGGCCTGCTTTTGCTCGAAGCACAGGGGCGGCACCGCTATTTCCGGCTGGCGGGCGCCGAAGTGGCTGACGCGATCGAGAGCCTGGCTTCGCTGAACACGGTGGTGCGCCCGCGCCCACCGCGCAGCCCGGCGCTGCCAAAGGCCGAACCGATCCAGTTTTTGCTTGCGCGCACCTGTTACGACCACCTGGCCGGCGAAGCGGCGGTGCGGATTTGCGAGGCCATGGTGAAGGCCCGCTGGCTGGCCGAGGACGGCCCGGATTTTCGTGTCACCAAGCTGGGGGAAAAGAAATTTGCGGCGCTCGATGTCGACGTAGGGGCGGCGCGCCGGTCGAAGCGGGTGTTGGCGCGCGCCTGCGTGGACTTGACCCAGAGGCGGCATCACCTTGGCGGTGCCCTCGGGGCCGCGCTGCTGGATGTTTGCGTTGCGCGCGGCTGGGTGTTACGCTCGAAGCGCTCGCGTGTGGTCAGCATCACGCCGAAGGGCAGCGCAGCCTTCGGCAGTCTGTTTGCCTGATTGGAGTGAGCCATGATCAAGAAAATCCGCGTTTCCGATCTGCCTGAATTCGACATTGCCGAGCACCTCGACAGCGACCAGGCAATGGCCGAGTACCTGACGGTTGTTCTGGAAGAAAACGACCCTGCTGCGTTGGCAGGTGCGCTCGGCAGCATAGCCCGTGCGCGCGGCATGAGCGAGATTGCCAAGGCGTCGGGCATTACCCGCGAGGCGCTGTACCGGGCGCTCCGCCCGGATGCCCTGCCGCGCTTCGATACGATCAGCCGCGTCTGCACGGCGCTGGGTGTAAAACTGGTGGCGCAGCCGGTTGATGCTTGATGTTCACGGTTTCTCTTGTGTATCGCCTTTTCCATCGGGAGACGCGACTCTGCTCCCAGGGACCATGGGAAAGTGTTCAAATTTGTTGTAGTTAGTACCGACGTGAATCGAGCACCGTCTGTTTTTCCAATGGCGAAATTCAGTTTGAGCCCGACCTGGTTGACGCGCGTTCGATGCGCCAATAAACGGCGCGCATTTTTGTTTGCGAAATTCGGCATTTGACCGATCGCACCCGTTTGTATGTAGTGATTGTATATAGCACCAAGGATCATACCGTGAGCACCAGCACAGTCTTCACAAACAATCGAACACAAGCCGTGCGCCTGCCAGCCGATTTGCGCTTTCCGGAAAGCGTGAAGAAAGTAGAAGTACGCGCCGTCGGCAACGAACGAATCATCGCGCCTGCCGATCAGGCCTGGGATAGCTTTTTCATCGGAACCAATCTGCCCAGCGATGACTTCATGACAGCGCGCGCCAGTCAGGATCAACCTGAACGCGAAGCGCTCTGAGCGATGCTCAAGTATCTGCTTGACACGAATATCGTCATCTACGTGCTCAAGCAGCGCCCGCCCGAAGTTCGCGAAGTTTTCAACCGCAACCAGGGGCGCATGGCAATTTCTGCGATCACGCTCGCCGAATTGGTTCATGGCGCAGAGAAAAGCCAGTTCCCTAGCCGCAACCTTGATGTGATCGAGGATTTTTGCAGCCGGCTATCGGTTCTCGCATATTCGGCCGAGGCAGCCCATCACTACGGATCGATTCGCGCCGCGCTGGAACGACAAGCCAGCACCATTGGCGTCAACGACCTCCACATCGCTGCTCACGCGCGCAGTGATGGGCTCACGCTGGTGACAAACAATCTTGATGAGTTCGCACGCGTGCCGGGCTTGCTGGTCGAGAACTGGCTTGCCCGAACCAAAGCGAAACGTTGACCAAGCAGAGCAAGTGAAAACCAGATTTAATTCGAACCCGGAACCTTTGATTACAGGTGACGACGGCGGGACTCGAACCCGCGACCTCCTCAGATGGGACTTAGTTCTAGCCCAAAGTGTCCGAGGTGCTCTTTCCGCTGAGCTACGTCGCCTACCGGTTCGGAGGCACTGGCCCTCCTTGCCGATGTGCTGAAGTAGACTCGAAGACAACTGCCTCGAATAGGTTACGAATGGCCGTTCACATAGTGAAGCTTTCGTCATCCTTGTGACTCAGGTAGCTTCTTATGGCTCTTCCTGGGTCGATGTGGATGCCCATAGCCTCAAAGCAGATTCGAACTAGACGTACGAAGCGAGATCCGGGTGCCGCCGATATCTTTATGCCTTTGGGCTCCAGTACTCTCGCTATGCAGCGGACTTGATACTCTGGCGTTTGGCGACGCGCCTGCCCGCTATACAGCCTCGCCTGCTGCCCACTGCCGACCGATAGAGCCTTGAGTAGACGAGTGAGTTCGATTGAATTCTTCATCCCACGCTCGTTGTGACACTCGTGTTCCAGAAGGGAGACAAGCGTAAGCGCGTGCCGAGAGTTCAGCTCCAAGCAGTGGCTAAGCTCCTCAGCCACTTCCGAGACTCGTAGGAGGTGTACTTTGATGGCCGACAAGCTGATTGGATTCGCTCGCCGTGCGTGGTAGAGGGCGCCGGTAATGCCGCAGGCGCCGGCAAGTTCATCGATCGCGGCGCGGTCGAGATGTTTTGCTAGTTTCTCAGTCTCAATCTGCGTGAATCGTACCCAATCTTCGCCTACTGAGGGAATGCGACCTCGAACCATGGTCGAAGGGGGCAGGACGGGCTCAGCCAGCGGTTCCTTCAGCGCCAGTAGCTTCCGGGGTGTTCTAGGCTTCGGCATGGGGTGACTTGCGACGCCTAACGTCCGCGTTGAGCGGCGCGTCGCTCCGGATGCCTGCTCCGGCCGCGCCGCTTGTCGGCGCTTCCGTTCTCGAACGCGCTGTTAGGCAGCATTTCCACTCGGTGCATTCTGCTTCTTCTCCAACTGCTTCACAAACTGACTTGCAAGTGCCGGCATCGTTCCCAGGTACACCAGCAACTTGGGCAGCATGTCGATGAAGATGCGCGCGCCTTCATAGAACTCCGCCGCGATTTTTGTCACCGCAACGCTGTCGATTTCGACAATGTCAGTGTGCTGGCGCAAAGCGTCTGCATCGCGGTGGGCGATTGTGGAGTTCCTAAGATAGGCGAATTGCTTTTGCGCGCTCTCCCGCGACCTTCGCACAATCCGGAGCGCCTCAGCGACCTCCTTACGAAGTGTTTCAGATACCTGTGCATCGTCTAGAGCTTGGCGCAACCGGTTTCCTGCTACCTTGTCCAACTGGAGCTCGTGGATTGTCAACAACATGATTCGCGCGCACAACGCGCGATGCCACGCGTCAGGATGGAGGAACAAAGGGAGAACAAAGGGGCCGTGTTCAAATTGTTTCCCGCCAAAGCTTCAAATGCCCAAGTCCCTTTGAACGCTGGCAACGCCATTGCCAGCGACCGTACCCGCTTTCCGCGCAAATAAATACAGAAAATTTGAGCCTGACCTGGTTTTGGTTTGTTTTTCGGCTTTTTGATTTCTTAATCAAGCACGGCCCGCTTTTCGCGCACTTTCGGAGGACTCACTTCTTCGCCAAGAAAGATTCTGCGTCTACGCCGGCCTGCTTAAGAATGGCGCGCAGCGTTCCCTCGGGCATGTCGCCGGGATGGTTCGGGATAGTGGTGTAACGGTTCAACGCAGGGTTGAACCAAATCTCATGCGAGCCGGCTGCCTGGCGGTGGAACTCCAGGCCGAGCTGCTTTAGGCGCCTGATGATGTCCCGATAGCGAAAGCCCGCCAGCGCACCCATCAGGTGGCAACGATAAGCGGGTAGTCAAAGACTTCGCGTGCCGGCTGCAGCAGCGCCGCGTCGGTGCCGGTCTGCGCCTCGATCAGCTTCTTGGCAACATCCCGCGCGATCTCGATCGTCTCCTGAATCGTACGACCTTGCGCGATAAGACCTTGCACCTCGTCGCTGGTAGCCAGATACACGCCTTCGGGCAGCTTCTCGATGTGCAATTGGATCATGTGTTCCATGGCAATCACTCCTGGTGAATCGTGCCGAATGTGCTGCGGCCGCCTGATCTTGTCGGCACGGCTTGATGCGGTTGTGGGCGGCTGTAGCCGCTACCAAGTGTGTTTCCGAACGAACCGGATTATCGCTCATCGGCACCGTGTTTCCATCAATGGTCGAGCTGCTCAGTTGGACCAACATCGCACACTATTAGCCCCAGCACTGCCGTTGGTCAAGCCAACTTCAACTCATGATCCCAATCTGCCAAGGCACAAACTCATGATCCCCCAGCCCCAGCAACTCGCTCTTCGAAGCCTCGCCTGAAGCAGTCCGCAAAAACAACTCGAAGATCCGCTGCCCCATCTCCTGCACTGACGCGGTACCGTCCAAGATCTCACCGCAGTTGATGTCCATGTCTTCTTCAAGCCGATGGAACATCGGGCTGTTGGTGGCCAGCTTCACGCAGGGCGCGGGTTTTGAGCCGAACATCGAGCCGCGCCCAGTGGTGAACGCAATCAGGTTGGCGCCGCCGGCGATTTGCCCGGTGGCTGACACCGGGTCGTAGCCGGGCGTGTCCATGAAGACGAAGCCCTTGGCAGTGACCGGCTCGGCGTATTTGTAGACTTCCATCAGGGGCCCGGTGCCGCCCTTCATCGAGGAGCCCAGGGATTTCTCGAAGATGTTGGCGAGGCCGCCGATCTGGTTGCCCGGGCTTACCGTGCCGTTGATCTGCACATCGCGGCCCACTGAATATTCGTCTTTCCACCAGCGGATGCGCTCGATCAGTTTTTCGCCGATTTTCACGTTGGCGGCGCGTCGGGTCAGGGTGTGCTCGACGCCGTAGATTTCCGGCGTCTCGGAGAGGATGCCGGTGCCGCCGTGGCGCGCCAGGATGTCGACCGCCGCGCCAAGTGCCGGGTTGGCGGTGATCGAGGAGAAACCATCCGAGCCGCCGCACTGCAGGCCAACGCAGAGGTGGCTGGCTGACACCGTTTCGCGTTTCACATTGTTGGCTGCCGGCAGCAGCGCGCGCACCGCAGCGACGCCGGCCTCAATCGATTTGCGGGTGCCACCGCTCTCCTGCATGATGAAGGTGTGCAGGTGCGGGCTGGCTGCGAGTTCTTCCTGCTCCAAGAGGCCAGCCAACTGGTTGCGCTCGCAGCCCAGGCCGATCACCAGTGCTGCCGCCAGGTTCGGGTGGCGCACATAGCCGGCCATGGTGCGGCGGAGCAATTGCATCGGCTCACCGGTCATTTCCATGCCGCAACCGATCGAATGGCTGAAGGCGACCACGCCATCGACATTCGGAAATTCGGCCAGGCGCTCGGGCGTGAACCATTCGGCAATTTTGTGGACCACTGTGGCCGAGCAATTCACCGTCGACAGGATGCCGATGAAGTTGCGGGTACCGACGCGGCCATTGGCTCGCACATAGCCCTGGAAAGTGGCGCGCTCGGCCACCGGCACCGGCGCCACCGGCTTGAATTCGGTGGCGTGCGCATAGTCGCGGTCGAATTCGCGGAATTCGGTGTTGTGGTTGTGCACCATGGTGCCGGGCTCGATGTCGACATTGGCAAAGCCGACGGTGACGCTGTACTTGAGGATCGGCTCGCCCTTTTTTATTTTGCGGGTGGCGATCTTGTAGCCGGCCGGCACCTGGCTGCGGCTGGTGAAATTTTCGCTGGGCACCGCGGTGCCGATCGCCACGTCGAGTCGCGCGACCACCACGTTGTCGTTCGGGTGCAGGC
>JANPGJ010000282.1:0-6152 GCA_031423955.1 Burkholderiales bacterium | reverse complement strand
AGATGATTGCTTTTCAGCTCCACCGTGGTGAACCCGGACGCACCCTCGGGCAGGTGGGCGCCACAGGCATAGCCGCAGGCGGTGTCGGCCAGGGTCACGACGCTGCCTGCATGCAGGAACCCGTTCGGGGCGAACAGTTCGCGCCGCACCGGCAATTCGGCGCGCAGGAAACCCTGGCCCATTTCAAGTATGTGCACGCCGAGGAGTCCCGGCAGGTGGCCCGGGCTCAGCATGTTGTAGTAAGCGGTATCGCGTTCCGGCAGGTACTTCGACATGCTGGCCTCCTTCAGGCGCGCACCACTTCCGACCAGTGATTGGCCAGATGCATCAGGTGGGCCCGCGTGTATTGGGCATGGCTCAGTTCACCGTAGGCGAAATGGGCTTTCAGTGCGCCGCGATGGGCGGCGAAACGACCGAGCACGTCCCTCAGCCGCGCCACCGCCGCTCCGGGTTCGCCATCCTTCAATGCCGGGGCGCCGGGAATCGGCTCGTCAAGCGCATGACTCATGCTGCCGCGGGTATCGAAAACCGCTAACGCGGTCGCGCCGACCGTGGCATGAAACAACGCCGACTTCTTCTCTGGGTAGCCGGTCATCGAATACTCGACGCTTTGGGCGGCATGTTCGAGTATCTGAGCGAGCTTCCACGCGCCGCTGGTGCGATGCGGCTGTTTCAGCAGTTCAACCAGCGCGCTGTCGGCAGCGGCCAGGCTGGCGAAGGTCTTGATATCGCTTTCGCCGCACGCGGACAGCGGCGCCGCCACCGCGAGCAGCAACAGGGTTCGACGTTGCATGGCGCGCCACGTCCCTACAGGGTCTCGAAAATCCCGGCCGCGCCCATGCCGGTACCGACGCACATGGTGACCATGCTGTATTTCTGCCTGGTGCGCCGCGCGCCATGAATCGCGGTAGCGGCGCGCATTGCGCCGGTGGCGCCAAGCGGGTGGCCGAGGGCGATGGCGCCGCCGTTCGGGTTGATGCGGTCGACGTTGAGTCCGAGGTCGCCGATCACCGCCAGCGACTGCGCGGCAAACGCTTCGTTGAGTTCGATCCAGCCGATGTCGTCTTGCGACAGGCCGGCGTGCTTCAATGCCAGCGGGATCGCCTCTTTCGGCCCGATGCCCATGATCTTCGGGTCCACGCCCTTGACCGCGAACGAGACAAAGCGCGCCAGCGGCGTCAGGTTGTACTGCTTCAATGCCCGCTCCGAGACGATCAGCAGCGCGCCGGCGCCGTCCGAGGTTTGTGAGCTGTTGCCGGCGGTGACGCTGCCCTTGGCGGCGAATACCGCGCGCAGCTTGGCCAGCGCCTCCATCGTGGTTTCGGCGCGCGGACCTTCGTCGGTGTCGGCGTTGCGGTTCCTGACAATGATCTCGCCACTGGCCAGATCAGGCGTGCGTTCGCTGATCGCCACCGGCACCAGTTCATCGGCGAAGGCGCCACTGGCGCTCGCAGCGATCGCCTTCTGGTGCGACTTGACCGAAAACGCGTCCTGCGCCTCGCGCGACACCTTCCATTGCTGCGCCACTTTCTCCGCGGTCAGCCCCATGCCGTAGGCGATGCCGATGTTCTCATCGGAAAAGACGCGGTCGTTGATCGACGGTGTGTTGCCCATCATCGGCACCATGCTCATCGATTCGCAGCCGCCGGCCAGCATCACGTCGGCCTCGCCGACACGAATGCGGTCGGCCGCCATCGCGATGGTGGTCAGGCCGGAGGCGCAAAAGCGGTTCACCGTGACGCCGCCGACTGACTGCGGCAGGCCGGCCAGCAGCACCGCGATACGCCCGACATTCAGGCCCTGCTGGCCTTCCGGAATGGCGCAACCGATGATCGCGTCCTCGATCGCGCCGGGGTCGAGCGACGGCACCTTGGCCAGCGCCGCGCGAATCGCGGTGACCAGCAGATCGTCCGGGCGGGTGTTGCGAAACATGCCGCGCGGCGCCTTGCCGATCGGTGTGCGCACTGCGGCGACGATGTAGGCGTCCTGTACTTGCTTGCTCATTTGCATTCTCCTGGTTTCAACTCCTTCCCCTTGCCGGGGAGGGGCTCTAGTTGCGCAGCGGCTTGCCGGTGGTCAGCATGGTGTAGATGCGTTCCTGGGTGCGCTCGTCCTCAAGCGAATCCATGAATCCGCGCCGCTCCAGGCCGAGGATCCATTCCTCGTCAACCAGGCTGCCCGGCTCGACATCGCCACCGCAAATGGCGCTGGCGATGCGTTCGCCCAGCAGCATGTCGTATTCGCTGATGAAGCCGCCGTCGCGCAAGCCCACCAGCGAGGCCTTGATGGTGGCGATCCCGGCCCGCCCGGCGACCGGAAACTTCACTTTCAGGGGTGGCCGGTAGCCCGCGTCAGCCAGCGCCAGCGCCTCGGCGCGCGCCACATGCAGCAATTCGTAGAGGTGGAACACAATGGTGTCGGTCGCTTGCAGAAAGCCCAGCGCGCGCGCCTCGAACGCACTCTTGGCCACCGTCGCGGTGGCAATGGTCTGGAACCGGTTCTTGATGAAATCGAGCAGATTGGTCGAGCCGATCGCCTGCGCCTTCAACGCGCCCTGCAACGCCGCTTCCTTGAGGCCGCCACCGGCCGGAATCAGGCCGACACCGACCTCGACCAGTCCGATGTAGCTCTCCAGCGCGGCGACCCGCTTGGTCGCATGCAACTGCAACTCGTTGCCGCCTCCGAGGGCCAGGCCGGCAACCGCGGCCACCACCGGCACCGGCGAATACTTCATGCGCATGAACGCCTGCTGCAGTTTCCTGATCTCCGGCTCGACAATCGCCAGGCCATGCTCCTGGATCATCGGCTGCATCGACTGCAGGTCGGCGCCGGCCGAGAACGCGCCGCCTTCGGCAGCACCTGTCTGGTACACCACCACCGCCTTGTAGTCGGATGCCGCGATATCGAGCGCCTTGTGCAGCGCGCCGATCTGCAGCGCGCCCAGCACGTTCAGCTTCGACTTGAACGACACGATCAGCACCCCGTCGCCCATGTGCCACAGCCGCGCACCGTCGTCTTCGTGCACGGTGGTGCCGCCGGCAGCCGGGTCGGTTGCGCCGGAACCAAACACGTTGGCGCGGAACGCCTGGCGCGCATAGACCGGATGGCCCGACAGCGGCTTGAAGCGGCCTTCCTTGGCCGACCATGATCCGGCGGTGCTGTGCACGCCGCCCTTGTTGGCCAACACCCAGGCCGGCAACGGAATGTCGGTCAATGTCTTGCCCTGTTCGATATCCTCGCGCACCCAGTTGGCCACCTGCTCCCATCCAGCCTGCTGCCACAACTCGAACGGTCCCTGCTTGTTGGCGAAGCCCCAGCGCATGGCCAGATCGACATCGCGCGCGGTATCGGCGATTTCCGCCAGATGCACCGCGATGTAGTGAAAGCTGTCGCGATACATGCCCCACAGGAACTGCGCCTGCGGATGCGCCGATTCGCGCAATAGCTTGAAGCGCTCGCCCCAGTCCTTCTTCTTGAGGATCTTGTCAACCTCGGCTGCCGCTTTCCCCTTGCTGGCGACGTAGTCACCGGTTTTCGGGTCGAACATCAAGATGTCCTTGCCAACCTTCTTGAAGACCCCGCCGCCGGTCTTGCGCCCGAGCGCGCCTTTCTCGAGCAGCGACTTGAGCCAGGCCGGGTGATCAAAGTACTTGTGCCAGGGATCAGCCTGCAGCGTATTCTTGAGCGTGTTGATGACGCTCGCCATGGTGTCCAAGCCGACCACGTCGGCGGTGCCGAACGTGGCCGACTTGGCGCGCCCGATCTTGGCGCCGGTCAGGTCATCGACCACGTCGAACGACAGACCCAGGCGCTCGGCGTTGTACAGGGCCATCGCCATGCCGGCGGTGCCGACGCGGTTGGCGATGAAGTTTGGCGTGTCATTGGCGCGCAGCACGCCCTTGCCGAGCGTGCTGGTCAGGAAGGCTTCGAGGTCATCGACGATTGCCGGCCGTGTACTGGCGATCGGAATCAGTTCCACCAGATGCATGTAGCGCGGCGGATTGAAGAAATGCACGCCGCAAAAGCGCGCCTTCAACTCGGCTGGCAATGCCTCGGCCAGCCGATGAATCGGGATGCCGGAAGTGTTCGACGCAACAATGGCATGCGCGGCGACATGCGGCGCGATCTTCCTGTACAGGTCGTGCTTCCATTCGATACGTTCGGCGATCGCCTCGATGATCAGGTCGCAGCCTGCCAGTTTCGCCAGATCATCATCATAGTTGCCTGCTTCGATCAGGTCGGCCAGTTGCGGCAGGCCCAGCGGTGCCGGGTTCTGCTTTTTCAGCGCCTCGATCGCCTTTTGCACGATGCCATTCTTCGGTCCGTCCTTGGCCGCAAGATCAAACAGGATCGCCGGCACCCGGGCGTTGACCAGATGCGCGGCGATCTGCGCGCCCATCACGCCGGCGCCCAGCACCGCCACTTTGTTAACGATGAAATTTGCCATGGTTTTTCCTATCGTATTTATCCACCTGGAATCGTCGGGCTTGGCCCGCGATTCCAGGTCAAATCAGGCCGCTCAAAAGTAGGGGTGTACTTTTGAGCGTTCAAAAACTCTCCGCCTCCAGCGACAGCAGCACCTTCGATCCGCTCTTGATGCGCTTGGCAAGCATTTCGGTTTCCGGCAGCAGGCGGGTGAAGTAGAAGCGCGCGGTCGCGATCTTCGCCTTGTAGAAGGCGTCGGTATCCACCTTGGGCAGCGCCACCGCCGCCATCCGCGCCCAGAAGTAGGCATACACCAGGTGCCCGGCCAGGCGCAGGTAATCGACCGCCGCGGCGCCGACTTCATCCGGGTTCTTGAAGCCCTGCATGCCGACCCACATCGACACTTCGGCCAGGCGCTCGCCGATCTCGGCCAAGGGTTCGATGAATTCCTTCATCGCCGGATTCGCTTCATGCTCCTCCGCCAGGGCTTCGACCATGGCGCCGAACTTCTTCATTTTCTTGCCGCCGTCACCGAGCACCTTGCGGCCGAGGAAATCGAGCGACTGGATGGTGTTGGTGCCTTCGTAGATCTGGTTGATGCGGGCATCGCGCACGAACTGCTCGATGCCCCATTCGGCGATATAGCCATGGCCGCCGAACACCTGCATGGCGAGGTTGGTGCACTCGCTGCCGGCATCGGTGATGAAGGCCTTGATGATCGGCGTCAACAGGGCGAGCAGGTCTTCGGCGTCGTTGCGCTCGTCTTCATCGCTGGAATGGTGGGCGATGTCGGCCTGCAGCGAAATCCAGTAGGCGAAGGCGCGACTGCCTTCGACATAGGCGCGCTGGGTGAACAGCATGCGCCGCACATCGGGATGCACGATGATCGGATCGGCCGCCTTTTCCGGCGCCTTCGGCCCCGACAGGGAGCGCATCTGCAGGCGATCCTTGGCATAGGCCGCCGAGCTTTGGTAGGCCACTTCCATCAGGCCCAGCGACTGCATGCCGACGCCCAGGCGCGCGCCGTTCATCATCACGAACATCGCGTTCAACCCCTTGTTGGGTTCACCCACCAGGGTGCCGACAGCGCCGTCGAGATTCATCTGGCAGGTGGAATTGCCGTGAATGCCCATCTTGTGCTCCAGCGCGCCGCAGGTGATCGTATTGCGCGCCCCGAGACTGCCATCCGGGTTGACCAGGAATTTTGGCACGATGAAAAGGGAGATGCCCTTGGTGCCGGCCGGCGCATCCGGCAGGCGCGCAAGCACCAGATGGATGATGTTGGCCGCCATGTCGTGCTCGCCGGAGGAAATGAAAATCTTGCCGCCGCTGATCTTGTAGGTGCCGTCGCCCTGCGGTTCGGCCTTGCTGCGCAACAGGCCCAGGTCGGTGCCGCAATGCGGTTCGGTCAGGCACATGGTTCCGGTCCATTCGCCCGACACCATGCGCGTGAGAAATATCTTTTTCTGCTCGTCGGTGCCATGGCGCATCAGTGCCTGATAGGCGCCGTGAGTCAGGCCCGGGTACATCGCCCATGCCTGATTGGCCGAGTTCATCATTTCCTGGAAGGCGGTTTGCACCACATGCGGCAAGCCCTGGCCGCCGAACGCCGGGTCGCAAGACAGTGCCGGCCAGCCGCCTTCGGCAAACTGGCGAAACGCGTCCTTGAAGCCAGTCGGGGTTTTCACCTCATGGGTGTTCTTGTCGAGCACGCAGCCTTCGCGATC
>JANPGJ010000281.1:0-2803 GCA_031423955.1 Burkholderiales bacterium | reverse complement strand
GCCGCCGCCGGTGACGCGGTGGAGAGGGTCAGGCCGTAACGATCGACGAGCGCCATCGCCTCAGGCTTTCAACGCAGCCGCCGGCCGCATCTTGGCCAGCATCTCGGCGGCTCGCGCCATCAGCATGCCGAGATCGGAGGCCACCGCGACATAGCTGTAGCCGTACTCGATGCATTGATTGACCGCCTCCGCCTGGCCCATGACGATGCCGCAGGGTTTGCCTAAGCGTGCGCAGGTTTGCGCGGCCTCTTTGAGATGTGCCTGCACCTGCGGGTGGCCGATCTCGCCGATCAGCCCCATCGATGCCGCCAGGTCGCCGGGACCGATGAAGATGCAATCGACGCCATCGACCGCCGCGATCGCCTCCAGGTTCTGCAGCGCCTGCGGGGTTTCGATCTGCACAATCACGCAGGTCTCGCCGCCGGCGCGCTTGAGATAGTCGGGCACGGTGCCGAAGCGGCTGGCGCGATGCATTGCCGCCACCCCGCGCACGCCCTGCGGCGGGTAGCGGGTGGCGGCCACCGCCCGCTTCGCATCGTCGGCGTTTTGCACCATCGGAAACATCAGCGTCTGTGCGCCGGCATCCATGATGCGCTTGACCATGATGGCGTCGTTGCACGGCACCCGCACCACCGGCGCGGCACCGGTGGCGCCAATCGCCGCCAGCATCGCGGCGATGTCCATCGAGTCCAGCGGCGAATGCTCGGCATCGATCAGGAGCCAGTCGAAGCCGGCGCAACCCATGGCTTCTGCCACGAAGGCCGAGGCGCTCATGATCCAGGTGCCGAGCGGCACCGGGCCGCTCCTGGCGGCGGCGGCCAGTGCCTTGCGTTTGAATTGATTGACGGGCAGTTCCATGGTGGCCTTCTAGAAGATCGGGGGTTCAGGGGCGCCGCGGCCTTCGAGAAAATCGAAGTCACAGCCGCGGTTGGCTTGCGAAACATGGTGCTGATACAGGAGCGCGTAGCTGCGCCCGTAGCGTTGTGGCGGCGCTTTCCAGGCGGCGCGGCGGCTGGCAAGCTCGGCATCGGTGACGCGCATGTTGAGGCTCCTTGCCGGCACATCGATGTCGACCATGTCGCCGGTCTTGATCAAGGCGAGCGGGCCGCCGACGGCCGACTCGGGCGCCACATGCAGGATGCAGGTGCCATAGTGGGTGCCGCTCATGCGGCCGTCGGAGATGCGCACCATGTCGCGCACGCCCTGGGCCAGCAGCTTTTTCGGGATCGGCAGGTTGCCCCATTCGGGCATGCCGGGCGCGCCCACCGGGCCGGCGTTGCGCAGCACCAGAACGCTGTCGGCATCGACATCGAGATCCGGGTCATCGATGCGGGCCGACAGTTCGGCATGGTCTTCAAACACCAGCGCGCGGCCGCTGTGCCTGAGCAATGCGGGCGAGGCGGCCGAGGGCTTGATCACGGCGCCGTCGGGCGCGAGGTTGCCGGTCAATACGGCGAGAGTCTTGCCGTCGCCGATTGGGCGGTCGATGTCGCGGATGATGTCGTCGTCCAGGCAACGCGCATCAGTGATGTTTTGCCCGAGGGTCTTGCCATTGACGGTGAGGCAATCCAGCGCCAGCAGGCTCGATACCTTTTGCATCAGGGCCGGCAGGCCACCGGCGAAGAAAAAATCTTCCATCAGGAATTTGCCCGAGGGATAAAGGTTGGCCAGTACCGGCGTGGCGCTCGACACCGCATCCATGTCGGCCAGGGTGAGCGCGATGCCGGCGCGCCCGGCCATCGCCGGCAGGTGCACCGCGGCGTTGGTCGAGCCACCCAGCGCCATGTAGACCACCAGTGCGTTTTGAAACGACGCGCGGGTGAGCATGCGCGAGGGTTTCAGGTCTTCCAGCACCATCGCCACCGCGCGCTCGCCGCAGGCGATCGCCATGCGCGCGTGCGCCGAATCCACCGCCGGGATGCTGGTGGCGCCCGGCAGCGTGAAGCCCAGGGCCTCGGCGATGCTGGTCATGGTGGACGCCGTGCCCATGGTGTTGCAGGTGCCGTGCGACCGCGTCATGCGCCCTTCGAGCTCGACCCAGTCGGCCTGGCTGATGTTGCCGGCACGCAGCTCTTCCCAGTATTTCTTGGTGTGGGTGCCGGCGCCGGTGCGCTCGCCGCGCCACTGGCCGTTGAGCATCGGGCCGGCCGGGAAAAAGATCGCCGGCAGGTCCATGCTGATGGCGCCCATCAGTAGGCCAGGCGTGGTCTTGTCGCAGCCGCCCATCAGCACCACACCGTCGATCGGGTGCGAGCGCAGCAGTTCCTCGCACTCCATCGCCAGGAAGTTGCGGTACATCATGGTGCTGGGCTTGACCATCACTTCACCCAGCGACAGCGCCGGCATCTCGATCGGATGGCCGCCGGCCGCGACGATGCCGCGCTTGACCGACTCCGCGCGTTCGCGCAGGTGCGCGTGGCAGGGCGAGATGTCGCTCCAGGTGTTGACGATGCCGATCACCGGCTTGCCCATGAAGTCTTCGCGCCGCAGCCCGGTCTGCTGCAGGCGTTGGCGGTGACCGAAGCTGCGGAAATCGTTGGCGGCGAACCAGCGCTGGCTGCGCAGTTCGGAAATTGCTCGACTCATGGCGTATCCCTTACTCGATCTTTACGTTGGCGGCCCGGCCGATGCGCGCCCATTTCTCGATCTCGGCGCGGATGAATGCGCCGAACGCGTCCGGGCCGGATGGTGTGGCTTCCGAGCCGACAGCAAGGAATTTTTCCTTGACCCCGGGGTCGGTCATGGTTTTTTGCAGTGCATCGGCCAGCCGGTCGATCACCGCGCGCGGTGTGCCGGTGGGCAC
>JANPGJ010000280.1:0-6744 GCA_031423955.1 Burkholderiales bacterium | reverse complement strand
TCCTGCAACACCCGTGCTTCGAGCTTCGGTGGCCACAGTGCGCAGCCGGCGGCGCCGGCGCCGCCGGCCTCGTGCAGGGGGATCTCGAGGTCGGAGAATGCCAGCTGGCGGTACGCCGCCGGGACAAAGGTTTCGCGCTTGACCACTCCCAGCAGGTCGAGCACATCCTGGTCGAGCACGTCCCATGGACGAATCTGCTGCTCGATCATGTTGAAGCGGGCGGTGGCGATGTCGAACTGCATGTTCATGGCGTATCCGGTGCGGGGCCGCGATCACGGCCGGAGCTTGAAATTTTAACAGCCGGGCGCGGCCGCCGCGTGGCTTCGCGTCTCAGGGCGGCGCGGCGGGCGTGACGCCAGCCGATGCCGCCGCAGGTGGGTCCTTGCGCCCTTGCCACCAGATGCCAAGATCATCGAGAAAGGTATAGATCACCGGCACCACCACCAGGGTCAGGAGCGAGGACGTGATCACCCCGCCGATCACCGCCTGGCCCATCGGCGCGCGTTGCTCCGAGCCTTCGGCCAGGCCCAGGGCGAGTGGCAGCATGCCGAAGATCATCGCCAGGGTGGTCATCAGGATCGGCCGCAGGCGCACATGGGCGGCTTCGAGAATCGCGGCGCTCCGTTCCATGCCTGCAAGGCGCGCCTGGTTGACGAAATCGACCAGCAGGATCGCGTTCTTGGTCACCAGGCCCATCAGCATGATGACGCCGATCACCGAAAACAGGTTCAGGGTGCTCCTGAAAAACAGCAGCGCCAGAAACACCCCGATGAGTGTCAGCGGCAGCGAAGACATGATGGCGATCGGTTGCAGGAAGCTGGCGAACTGCGAGGCCAGGATCATGTAGATGAAGATGATCGCGAGCAGCAATGCGGTGAGCGCGAAGCCGAACGATTCCTTCATGTCCTTGGTCGAACCACCCATCACGTAGCGATAGCCCGGTTTCCATTCGATGCCGTCAAGCACGGCCTGGATATCGCGACTGACTTCGCCCGAAGCGCGGCCATAAACGTTGGCGTCGATCTGCACCTCGCGCGTCAGGTCTTTCCGGTTGATCTGGCTGGAACCGCCGGTTTGGCGGAAATCCGCGATCTGGCGCAGCGCCACCATGCGCGGCATGCCGTCGGCACCGGTCTGGGTGCTCTGGATCATGATTCGATCGAGATCGGACGCGGTCTGCCGGTCGGCGGCGGCCAGGCGCACCTTGACATCGTAATTCTCGCCGTCCGGCGCCTTCCAGGTGCTGACCGCTTCACCTGCGAACAGCGGGCGCAGGGCCGCGCCGATCTGCGCCACGCCGACACCGAGATCGGAGGCCAGTTCGCGCCGCACCTCGACGCCGATGGTCGGCTTGTCGGGCTTTTGCGAGGAATCGAGATCGACCAGTCCGGGAATCTTCTTCAGCAGCAACTGCGCCTGCATCGAATAGCGCTCGAGTTCGGCCAGGTCCTGCCCCTGCAGGCTGATGATCAGCACCTTGGTGCCGCCGACGGCGTTGGATACGCCGACATGGGTGACGGTGATGCCGGCGATGCGCGCCAGCCGCTCGCGCAGCGGCGCGGTCATCACATGCTGTGAGCGCGTGCGTTCCTTGCGCGGCTTCAGCTTGATGTACACGCTTGCGTAGTTCTTGCCGAGCGTGGTGCCGGTATTGATGGTGGTGTAGGTGTAGAGCACCTCGGGCAGTTCGCGCAGGGCGGCATCGACCTGGCGCGCCTTGGCTTCGGTGAGTTCCAGCGATGAACCGACGGCGGTCTGGAAATTGACCGAGGTTTCGGAAAAATCGGCCTGCGGCACGAATTCCGAACCAAGCAAGGGCACCAGCGCGAAACTACCGAGAAAAATCGCCGCCGCGGCCGCCAGGGTGACTAGCCGGTGCCCGAGCGACCATGCCAGCATGCGCTGGTAGAGCCGGGAAATCGCCTGGATCAGGCGGTCGAACGCGGCAAGCAACTTGCCGATCGGGCCCTTCGGCGGGCCATTGGCCGGCGGGTCCGGCCAGATCGACGAAAGCATCGGATCGAGCGTGAACGACACGAACATCGATACCAGCACCGAGGCCACCACGGTGATGCCGAGGGAGTAGAAGAAGCGGCCGATGATGCCGCCCATGAATCCGACCGGCAGGAACACCGCGACGATCGACATGGTGGTGGCGAACACCGCCAAGCCGATTTCGCGCGTGCCTTCCATCGCGGCGGTCTTGTGGTCCTTGCCCATCGCGGCATGGCGCACGATGTTCTCGCGCACCACGATGGCGTCATCGATCAACAGGCCGACGGCGAGCGACAGCGCCATCAGGCTGATCATGTTGATGGTGACGTTCGCCAGATCCATGAAGAAGAAGGTGGCGACGATCGCGATCGGCAGGGTCAACCCGGTGATCACGGTGGAGCGCCAGGAATTGAGGAACAGGAAAACGATCAGGATGGTGAGCGCGGCGCCCTCGAGCATGGTGCGGCGCACGTTGTCGACCCCGGTGCGGATCGGGATCGAGGCATCCTTGATCACATTGATCTTCACGTCCGGGGGCAACTCGCGCTGCAGCGCGCCGATCGCCTGCTTGACGGCGTCGCCGACCTCGATGGTGTTCTGGCCCTGCGCCTTGATGATGTCCAGCGAGATCACGCGCCGGCCGTCGAACAGGGCCAGGCTTTCCTGTTCTTCCTGGCCGTCGACCACCCTGGCGACTTCGCGCAGGTAGACCGGCTGGCCGCCGCGGCGCGCGACGATGATGCGATTGAAGTCGTCCACCGACTTGAGCTTGCCCTTGATCGACACCACCTGCTCGCGCTCCAGCGAACGGATGGCGCCGGCAGGCAGTTCCTGGTTTTCGTTGCGTACCGCATTGATCACCTGATCGACCCCGACGCCCAGCGCTTCGAGTTCGGTGGGTTTCAACAGCACTTGCACTTCGCGCTTGACGCTGCCCACCAGAGTCACCGAGCCGACTCCGCGCACGTTCTCGATGCGTTTCTTGATCAGCTGGTCGGTCAGCGTGGTGAGATCGCGTGCCTGGCGCGCCTCGGAGGCGACGCTCAAGGAAATGATCGGCCGGTCGGACGGGTCGAAGCGCGAAATGCGCGGTTCCTTGACCTCCTTGCGAAACCCGACCTTGACCAGCGCGATCTTTTCGCGCACGTCCTGCGCCGCGCGGCCGGGGTCGATCGACAGGTCGAACTCGACAATCACCACCGACTGTCCCTCGTACGAGCGCGAGTACAGGGTCTTGATGCCCGAGACCGTATTGACCGCTTCCTCGACCGGACGGGTGATGTCGGTTTCAACCGATTCCGGGGTCGCGCCGGGATATTCGGTGGTCACCACCACCACCGGGAAGCTGATCTCGGGGAACTGGTCGACACGCAGGCGCTGGTACGAGAAGATGCCCAGCACCATGAGCGCGGCCATCATCATGGTCGCCAGAACCGGATTGTTGATGCTGATGCGGGTGAAAAACATGGGAATTGCCCCTGGCGACCCTTGCCGAATCAGGGGGGCCGGCTACTGGTTTGGGTCGGATCAGGCGTACAAATTTCCGGGAATCGCATCATTCATGACAAACCACGCAGCTATCGAGCGGGCGTGTTTCCGGTAGCGATCAATCGCGCCCAGCACGGGATTCGACAATGGTCGGGTCAAGGCTTGGCGACCGCCGGCGCCGGCGCCGGCGTCGGTGCTTCGGTTTTGGCAGGCTCGGCGCCGCCGCGCGCATTGGTCACGCGCACTTCGATGCCTGGGTTCATGCTGCCCAGATTGGTCTTGATGACCTGCACCCCCGCATCCAGCCCTTGGGTGATTTCAGCCCATGCCTCATCGTCATTGCGCGCGCCGGTCTTGACCGGCAGCCTGGCAAGGCGACCGTCGCGGATGGCGTAGACGACGGTGTCGCCACGTTCTTCACGCAAGGCGGCGATCGGCGCGGCCACCACGGAATCGCGGCGCGTGAGCGTCAGGTTGCCCTTGGCGAACATGCCGCCCTTGAGCGTGCCATCGGTGTTTGGCATGTCGATATAAACCAGGATCGACCGCGAACCGGCGGTCGATTGCGGCGCGATGCGCGCGACCCGGCCGGTGAACGACCGTTCGGCGAAGCCTTCGACGCGAAACGCGACCTCCTGCCCGACGGCGACACTCGGTATTTCGCTGGCGGGCACCGCTGCCTCGATTTCCATGCGCGCCAGGTCAACCAGGCTGAGCAGTTTCATGTCGACCGCTGCGCGGTCACCCACCTGCGCCGCGCGTTCGGCGATCATGCCGGCCCACGGCGCGCGCAGGATGGTGTCATCAAGGGTCTTCCGCGCCAGTGCGACATTGGCCTCCGCAGCCTTGACTTGTTCCAGCGCGACCGAGGAGTTGGCCAGGGTGTTGTCGTAAGCCTGTTGCGAGATGAAATTCTTGCGCAGCAACTCTTCGTTGTTCCTGCGGGTGCGTTCGTTGTTTTCCCAGGTTGCCTTGCTGCCCGCCAGGGTCGCCAGGCGTTCGTCGAGGCGGGCCTGGTATTCGGCCGGATTGATGCGCACCAGAATCTGCCCGTTCTTTACAGTCTCGCCTTCCTTGACCTGCATCTCCAGCACTTCGCCGGCAACCTTGGCACGCACGAACGCCTGGCGGATCGGGCGCAACTGGCCGGTCAGCGGCAACTCACGCCGCACCTCGCGGGTTTCGCTGACCCCCAGGTCGGTCGGCGCGACCTCCATCACCGAGGGTGCGGCAGGCGTGGCGATTGGCCCGCCGGCCTGCGCCGTCGCGGCAGTGGTTGTTGCCGGCATCTGGGTGGTCGCAGCGGCGCGCGCGGCAGCGGTTTCCGCATTCGAGCGCATGCGCTTGGCGGCGAACAGCCCGCCGCCAGCGACTGCGGCGCCGGCGATCAAGGCGACTGCGATGGTGCTCGATTTCATCTTTTGATGTCCCGGACTTTCAGCTCTGCGAGGTCGGTGGCGGATTGGCGGCAAGGCCGCGGGTGAGCATTTCAATGTGGGTCTCGAGCAAGGCCGGCGCATTCGACAGGCTCGGAAACTCGCCGCGCATTGCATGGCCAAAGCCATGACGCCAGACACTGATCATCAGGAACGGCGCCGCCATCAGATGAGCCACCTGGGCCGGGTCGACCGTCCTGAACTCGCCGCGCTCGATGCCGCGCTCGATGATACGCGCCATTGTCGCCTGCCCGGGCAACAGCACCTCTTCGATGTAAAAGCGCGCGATTTCCGGGAAATTGGCGGCCTCCGCGATCATCAGCTTCTGAATTCCGGAATGGCTGGTCGCTCCGACCTGCTCCCACCAGCCGCGTATGAAGGCACGCAGCAACTCGACCGAAGTTCCGGCGGCATTGTCGACGCGACCGCGGGCCCGGGTCAGGGACGAGACCAGACCGACCCTGACGACCGCCTTGAACAATTCTTCCTTGTTGGCGTAGTAGAGGTAGAGCGTGCCTTTGGAGACGCCGGCGCGAGCGGCGACATCATCCAGGCGGGTACCGGCGTAACCGCGTTCGACGAACATTTCCAGCGCGGCAGCCAGCAATTCGGCAGGGCGCGCCTCTTTGCGCCGCTGCCAGCGTGGTTCGCCGGTGGCGATCTGAACTGACATGGGTGGAGTGGACGGTCGGGTGGACGTCTGGGTGGACGTCTGGGTGGACGGCTGGGCGGATGGCCGGGTGGCTGGAAAAATTAATAACTATTCAGTCATTAATATAGCCGTCGGGCCCGGTGATGTCAAATACCCACACCAGCGTTGTCATTGCAAAGCCACTGCGCTTCGATTACTGTCACACCCTCGCTGGGGGTCCTGGCCGTTTTTTTGCCGGGTGAGAAAAACCCTTGGAACCTGATGCGGATAATGCCGCCGCAGGGAAGCGCTGAAGTTTCCGGCATCCGCCTCCTTCTGACTTTCCTGCGCCTGTTGTGCCGTGCGCGCCGTCATCCACCGCAGTGTGGGGGCGGCTTTTGAAGAAGGAAGTCACTGATGAATGCCAATCCCAAGTTTCTGGCCGCTACCGCTGCCGTTGATGATGCCGCGATCCATTCCCTGCCGAATTCGCGCAAGACCTACATTGAAGGCAGCCGACCCGACATTCGCGTGCCGATGCGCGCAATCACCCAGGCCGACACGCCGAGCATGTTTGGCGGCGAGCCCAATCCGCCGGTGTTCGTCTACGATTGTTCGGGCCCGTATACCGATCCGGCGGCGAAGATCGACATTCGTTCAGGTTTGGCGCCGCTGCGCCAGAAATGGATCGAGGAGCGCGCCGACACCGAGGTGCTGGCGGGTCCCAGTTCAGGCTATGGTGTGGAGCGTCTGAACGATCCGAAACTGGCCGAACTGCGCTTCAATCTCAGGCGCGCACCGCGCCGTGCGCTCGCCGGCAGGAACGTTTCGCAAATGCACTACGCCAGGGCCGGAATCATCACGCCGGAGATGGAGTTCATCGCCATCCGCGAGGACCAGAACCGCCGGCAGTACATGGAGTCCTTGCGCAACTGCGGCAAGACCGGCGACAAGATGCTCGAACTCTTGATGAAGCAGCACAAGGGCGAATCCTTCGGCGCCAGCATTCCCGACCAAATCACGCCGGAATTCGTGCGCTCCGAAGTCGCACGCGGCCGCGCCATCATTCCG
The DNA here is from genome assembly GCA_031423955.1 of Burkholderiales bacterium. GTDB lineage: Bacteria > Pseudomonadota > Gammaproteobacteria > Burkholderiales > JAEUOS01 > JAEUOS01. The sequence continues at coordinate 123 of JANPGJ010000280.1, read as the reverse complement.
GCCAACATCAATCACCCGGAGTCGGAGCCGATGATCATCGGCCGCAACTTCCTGGTCAAGATCAACGCCAACATCGGCAACTCGGCGGTGTCCTCGGGCATCGGCGAGGAAGTCGAGAAAATG
>JANPGJ010000279.1:0-2738 GCA_031423955.1 Burkholderiales bacterium | reverse complement strand
TCACCGTGTCCGACACCCAGCCGGCCTATACCGGCACTGCTGCCGGTGAAGCGATCAACGGCAGCGCAGCAGACAACATCATCGCTGGCGGTCTCGGCAACGACACCCTGAGCGGCGGCGCCGGTGCCGACCGCTTCGTGTTCAATACCGCGACGAACGCCGCCAGCAATCTCGACAGCCTCACCGACTTTGCGCCCGGCAGCGACACCCTGGTGCTCGACCATCACATCTTCGCCGCGCTGTCGATCGGGTCGCTGTCGGGCGCAAGCCTGGTATCGGGGGCCAATCCGGTGGCGGCCGATGGCAACGACTTCATTCTCTACAACACCGCGACCGGCTTGCTGTCGTATGACGCTGATGGCAGTGGGGCCGGCGCAGCGGTGGGTTTTGCTTCGCTCACCACCAAGCCGGCGTTGACGGCTGCGGATTTCCTGGTGGCGTAGGGCTGGATGGCCGCGGTCTTGCGCGCGACCGTGCTCTTGCTCCGGACCGCAATGTGCGAGCGCAGCTCACTGACATGCGGCGAAGACGGCCGTCAAGCGTAGCGGGGTTGTCGAGGTTCCTCACGTCACGCCAGCCGCCCGGAATCGCAACATGGCCTGGCGGCGATGCGCTACATTGGCTTGCTGATTTGAAATCGCTGGCCTCGAAGCCACGAAGCGCCGCCTCTGACCCGAGGCTTGTTTACCGGCCCGAACAAGGAGCTTTGTCATCGCAACGCCGATTGCCAATTTGATCGCGCCGACCGGCGATCCGCTCAAGGACCCGCTGCTGCAGGGCAGTGCATGGTCCTTCACCGGCGCGCACGTGCTCAGCTACTCGTTCAACATCAATTTCGACTTCGACGCCAACGGCAACGTTGTCGCGGCCCCGGGCGGCGCCTGGACGCCGGCGCTTTCGGCCGCCTTCACCCGTGCGCTGGGTAGCTGGTCGAACGTTGCCAACCTGAGCTTCACCAACATCAGCTCCGGCAACTATGTGTTCGAAAGCAACGCCGATATCGCCGCCGCCTTGACTGGTGACGACCTGCAGAAAATCGGCGCGCTCGCGCTCGGGTTCTTCCCCGACCCCGCCTACGCGACCTCGGTCATCGAGAGCGCCGGCTACACCCGCGCGCAATACGCGCGCCCGGAAGGCGACGTGCTGCTGGACAACTACTTTGCCGGCTATTCGCATCTGCAGGACGGCGGCTTCGGCTATTGGGCGATGATTCACGAGATTGGCCACGCCCTGGGCCTCAAGCATTCGTTCGACGACGGCGGCAACGGCAGGCCGACCTATGGCGGTGAGGGTTTTCCGCAGTACGACAACGAGCGCTATACCGTGATGTCGTACTCCGGGATCGCCAATGCGTCGGGCAGTGGGCATGCGGCCACGCCGATGCCGCTGGACATCCTGGCGATCCAGCATATCTACGGCGCCAACCTGTCGTACATGACCGCCGACAGCAATTACCTGTATGGACCGGGAAGCGCGTTCATGAGCACGATTTGGGACGCCGGCGGTGTCGACTCGATCGAACTGCCTGCCTTCAGCGCCGGACTCACGCTGGATCTGCGTCCAGGCGCGGTGATGAACCTGCCCGACGGCAGCGTCCTTGCGATCGCCTACAACTGCATCATTGAAAACGCCGTCGGCGGCGCCGGCGACGACACGCTGATCGGCAACGCCGCGGCAAATGTGCTCACCGGCAACGGCGGCACCAATACCTACGTCGGTGGTGCCGGCGACGACAGCCTGGTGGGCGGGTCGGGAATCGACACCGCGGTTCTCGGCGCGATGTCCAGGCAGTTCACGGTCAGCGGCAACCCGGCGACCACTGCATCGATCATCGGTCCGGATGGCAGCGACAACCTGAACGGCATCGAGAAGCTGCGCTATCTCGACGGCACCCGCAATTACGATGCGGTCACCGGCATTGGCGGCTGGACGGTCGATAGCGGTGCCGGCAGCGTGGCACGCCTGTACTGGGCTACGCTTGGCCGCGCGCCGGATGCCGACGGCTTCACCGGTTGGGCCAACAGCGTGCACGCCGGCACCACCCTGAATACAGTGGCGGCCGCCTTCGTCGGTAGCGGCGAATTCCAGGGCACCTACGGCAGCCTCGACAACCCCGGCTTCGTCAACCGCCTTTACCTGAACGTATTGAACCGCACCGCGGACGCCGGCGGCCTCGCCGCCTGGGTCGGCGCATTGAACGGCGGCAGCAGCCGCGCCGATGTCACGCTCGGCTTTTCCGACTCCGGCGAATTCCAGGACCGGATGGCGCCCAATATCAACGGCGGCATCGTCGCCACCAACAGCCTCACTGGTGACAGCGGTGCCAACCTGCTTGCCGGCAGCGGCCTGATCGACACCATCAGCGGCCTGGGCGGCAACGACAGCCTGTCCGGCGGCGACGCCAACGACACGCTGATCGGTGGCTCGGGCGACGACAGCATCGACGGCGGCGCCGGATTCGATGTGGCGCAGCTGAGTGGCTCGCGTCGCCAATACGGATTGAGCGGCAACCCGGTCGCTGCCGGCAACAGCGCCGGCGCCGACGGCAACGACAGCCTGACCGGGGTCGAGAAGCTCAGCTTCCTCGACGGCAACCTCAACTTCGATCCGACCTCGGCGATCGCGCAGATCTCGCGCCTCTACTGGGCCACGCTCAACCGCCAGGGCGATGCCCTCGGGGTGGACGCCTGGCGCGCGCAGCGCGAAGCCGGCGTGAGCCTCGACACCATCGCGCAATC
>JANPGJ010000278.1:0-1744 GCA_031423955.1 Burkholderiales bacterium | reverse complement strand
GCCACCGATACCGCGGCGCCGGATGATGAACCTCCCGGAATGCGGCCGGTGGCGCGATCCCAGGGGTTGGCGGGCGTGCCGTAATGCGGGTTCAGGCCGAGCCCGGAAAACGCGAACTCAACCGTGTTGGTGCGGCCGATGATGATCGCGCCGGCGCGCCGCAAGCGCGCAACAACTGCCGCATCGGCCGCCGCCGGCGCCGCGTCATTGAGCACTTTCGACCCGGCGCGGGTGATGTCGCCGGCAACATCGAACAGGTCCTTGATCGACACCGGCACGCCGGCCAGCGACGAGGGGACGATGCCATGCGCACGCAGGCGGTCGCTGGCCGCGGCCGCCGCCCGCGCCGATTCCGCGTATTGCCGCACAAAAACCCGCGCACCTTCTCCGCCCGCGTCGGCGCCGCGGGCCAGCGCATCTTCAACCGATGCGGCACTGGTGGTTTTGCCGGACGCGAAGTCGGCTGCAAGCGCCAGCAAGGGCTGCATGGTGACAATCGGTGATGGTTTGAGGTGCACGCATTCTGGGAGCCGCCCGTTGGCTTGTCAATTATTGCGGTCAGGCTTGCTCCGGCATCAATCGACGTGCATTTTTTGGTGCGCCCGCACCAAGGTTGTGCGCGACCGTTTGCTCAAACGTTCTGCTCAAGCGTTCTGCTCGCCAAGCGGTTCATCAATCCACACCTCGACGTTGCTCAGGTGCCGCCGACGGCGACCGGTGAAGCAAGTTTCGCGCACGGAACTTGCGATAGTGGAGCCTGCACGATGTGGCGTCATCCCGACGCGTTCCTGACCCCGTACAAGGAGAAACCTGATGCAAGGTCGAAGCAAATCCGCTGCCAGTCAAACCCCGTCAATCGCGACCCTGCGGCGCCGCCTGCTGCAAGGCGCCGGCGGCGCGGCGCTCGGTGCTGCCTTGCCGTCGATCGGCCTCATCGGTGCGCGCGACGCCAACGCCCAGGCTGCCAAGGCGATCGGCTTCCAGCTTTCCTGGATCAAGAGCATTCAATATGGCGGCTACTTCGCCGGCATTGAAAAGGGCTACTTCAAGGAAGCCGGGCTGGACCCGACCTTCAATTCCGGCGGCCCGAACATCGATTCGGTGGCGAATGTGGCCAGCGGCAAATCGGTGATCGGCGACCGCCCGATCGGGCCGCTCCTGATCGCGCGCGAAAAAGGCATTCCGATCAAGGTGATCGGAACGGTGTTCCAGAGGAGCCCGTTCGCCTTCATGAGCCCGATCGGCAAGCCGATCAAGTCGATCAAGGAACTGGCCGGCAAGACCGTCGCGGTGCCCGCCTCGGGGCGGCCGCTGGTGATGAACCTGCTCAAGGAAAACGGCGTCGACCCGGCATCGGTCAACATGGTGCCCTCGGGGCCCGATCCCGGCGCCTTGGTGACTGGGCAGATCGACGCCTACAGCGGCTACTCGACCAACCAGGGGGTGATGCTGCAAACCCGCGGCTTCGCGATCCACATCATGGAAGTGCATGACCTCGGCATTCCGGAAACCGCCGGCACGATCTATGTGCGCGAGGACTACCTCAAGACCAACCGCGATGACGTGGTGCGCTTCATGCGCGCGGCGATCCGCTCCTGGAACTGGGCGCTTGACAACCCGGATGAAACCGCCAGGCTGATGGTCGAGAAATACGGCGCTCCGGGTCTTGACCTGAAAGCGCAGCTGACCGAAATCAAGGCCAGCAAGCCCTACATCATCGCTGGCCCGGTGCAGAAACAGGGCC
>JANPGJ010000277.1:0-20591 GCA_031423955.1 Burkholderiales bacterium | reverse complement strand
GGCTGGGAAGAGGTGATCAAGAACGATGGCGGTTACGAACTGGCCGCGTAGGTACGGCCGGCCACTGTTAGCAACGTGCGTCGCATGATTGTTTGATTTTGCCTGGTAGCTGACATTCGCCAGGGTCGGCAAGTGGCCGATAGCGGCCTGCCAATCACCGAGTTCGTGCGCACTCTGAACGGCCGCTGTCCATCCTCATGCGGCCGTTGGCCGCTGGGATAGATCGATTTCAGGTCCCTCGAGAGCCGGCAATGCGCAAAGCGCCCCACTTGCTTCAAATCAGCCCGCCGCGGACACGCCGGCAAGACGATCACCGCCAGGCATCAGGACCCGATCCCGAAGCTGCCATGCGGAACGAGTGGACATGTTGTGGAACCCTCAGAACAACCTAAGTGTCTGACCCCGGATCACCGGTTCGGGCGGCATCGCGCCTTCCGGGCTGAGCGACCCCACACGCACCCCGATCAAGCGAATCGCCCGCGCCAGCCTGCGCTGCGGCGCCACCCGGGCAAACGCCTCGAACGCCGCCTTGCGAATCGCCTGCGCATCGTTGACCGCGACCTCCAGGGTGTTGTCGCGCGTGACGATCTGAAAGTCGGTATAGCGCAGCTTCACGCCGACGGTGCGCCCGGCGTAGCCACGTTTTTGCAGGTCCTGTGCCACCTGCTGGCACAACTGCACCAGCACACCGGCGATCTGGTCGAAGTCGCGCGTGTCTTCGGCGAAGGTGGTTTCGCGGCTGCGTGATTTCGGCTCCTGGAAAGTGACCACCGGGCGCAGGTCGCGCCCGAAGGCACAGTCGTGCAGCCAGCGGCCGTAGTTCTGGCCAAAGTGGCGGATCAGGAATTGCGGCGTCTCGCGCGCGAGGTCGCCGATGGTGATGATGTTGAGGCCGGCCAGCTTTTCATTGGCCTTGGGGCCGACGCCGTTGATGCGCTTGGCCGGCAGCGGCCAGATCAGGGGTTCGAGGTCTTCCGGCTCGATCAGCGTCAGGCCGTCGGGCTTCTCAAGCTCGGAGCCGATCTTGGCCAGCAGCTTGTTGGGCGCCACCGCAATCGAGCAGGTGAGGCCGGTGGCGGCACGCACACGTTCCTTGATGGCGCTGGCAATCGCGCGCGCGTCGCCCGGCAGTTCGGTCAGGTCGATGTACACCTCGTCGATGCCGCGGTCTTCAATGGTCGGCGCCACCTCCGCGATGGCGGCCTTGAACAGGCGCGAGTAGCGGCGGTATTCGTCGAAGTCGAGCGGCAGCGACAAGGCCTGCGGGCACAGCGCGCGGGCCTTCATCATCGGCATGCCGGAATGCACGCCGAAGGCGCGCGCCTCGTAGGTGCAGGTGGTGACCACACCACGGCCAGCGTAGGAAGACAAGGGTTCCGGACCGATGCCGGCGGCGGCACGGCGGCCGCCGATGACGATCGGCAGGCCGTTCAGGTCGGGCCGGCGCAACAGCTCGACCGACGCGTAGAAGGCGTCCATGTCGAGGTGCGCGATGCGGCGACGTGCGGCGTCCGGTGGCATGGCGCAATGCTACGACATGCGGCGCAGCGGACGCGGCTGATTGGCGTGAAGCTCACCGCCGCCCCGGCACCCGGCGAGTCGACGCCGGCGGACCAGCGCGTTGCTCTACTGAAACTCAAGCAACAGGTCGTGGGCAGCCACCGTATCACCCGGCTTCACATGGGTCAGGCGCACGATGCAGTCGCGCTCGGCACGGATCTGCGATTCCATTTTCATCGCCTCGATCGACACCAGCGGGTCGCCGGCCTTGACCGTCTGGCCTGCCTTGACGGCGACGGTGACGATCATGCCGGGCATCGGCGCGGCCAAGTGACGCGCATTGCCGGGCTCGGCCTGTGGCCGCTGCGCCGCGCGCTTGGCGCCGGCCTTCTCGACCCGCATCGCGCGCGGCTGGCCGTTGAGTTCGAAGAACACCTTGACCGACCCTTCTTCCTCGGCCGGTGCGGTGCCTTGCATGGATATCACCAGCGTCTTGCCGGGGTCGAGCTCGACCGCCACTTCTTCGCGTTCACCGAGCCCGTAGAAGAACGCCGGTGTTGGAATGCCGCTGACATCGCCGTATTGCCGATGATGGGCGGCGAAGTCGAGAAACACCTTGGGATACATCAGGTAGGAGGCAAGTTCCTGGTCATCGATCTGCCGGCCGGCAGCCTTTTCGGCCTCGCCGCGCGCGGCGGCGAAGTCGACCGCCGGCAGCCGCGCCCCGGGACGATAGGCCGCCGGCGGCTCCGGCAATACCTCACCCGGCCGGCCGCACTTGAGGATGCGCCGCGACACGTCTGCCGGAAAACCATCGGGCGGAAAGCCGACCTCGCCCTTGAACAGCGCCACCACCGATTCCGGAAACGCCACCTCGCGCGCGCTGTCCATCACGTCGGCCGTCGACAAATCGTTGGCCACCATGAAGAGCGCCATGTCGCCCACCACCTTGGAGGTGGGCGTCACCTTGATGACATCGCCGAACAGGCGATTGACATCCGAGTAGGCGCGCGACACTTCGGTCCAGCGATGTTCCAGGCCGGTGGCGCGCGCCTGCTCGCGCAGGTTGGTGTATTGGCCGCCGGGCATCTCGTGGCGATAGACGTCCGCGGTGCCGGCGCGGATGTCCGATTCGAACGGCGCGTAGATCTTGCGCACGCCTTCGAAATAGTCGGACAGGGCCGCCAGCGAATCGCGCTCGAGCCGGCCCGGCCCGGGCGCGCCGGCGCAGGGATCGCGCGGCCCGCCTTCGAGAGCGGCCACGATCGCACCCAGGTTGGGTTGCGAGGTCAGCCCGCTCATCGAATCGAGCGCGCAATCGACCGCGTCGCATCCGGCCTCGATCGCGGCCAACACCGACGCCGCCGAAATGCCCGAGGTGTCATGGGTATGGAAATGCACCGGCAACCCGGTTTCCTCGCGCAGCGCATGCACCAGTTCGCGCGCCGCCTGCGGCCGGCAGACACCGGACATGTCCTTGAGCCCCAGGATGTGCACGCCGGCGGCCTTGAGTCCGCGCGCCAGCTTCAGGTAGTAGCCAAGGTCGTACTTGCGAGTGCGGTCGTGAATGTCGGCGGTGTAGCAGATCGCGCCTTCGCACAGCATGCCGGTTTCCAGCACGGCATCGATCGCCACCCGCATGTTGTCGACCCAGTTGAGCGAATCGAACACGCGGAACAGGTCGACACCTTCTTTCGCGGCCTGCTGCACGAAATAGCGCACCACGTTGTCGGCATAGTTGGTGTAACCCACCGCGTTGGAGGAACGCAGCAGCATCTGCAACAGCACGTTGGGCACGGCGGCGCGCATCTGGGAGAGACGCTGCCATGGGTCCTCGCGCAAAAAGCGCATCGCCACATCGAAGGTGGCGCCGCCCCAGCATTCGAGCGAGAACAGGCCGGCGCCAAGATGGGCGTAGTAGGGCGCGATGCGCAGCATGTCGATTGAGCGCATGCGGGTGGCGAACAGCGACTGGTGGGCATCGCGCAGGGTGGTGTCGGTGATCAGCGCGCGCGGCTCGGCGCGCATCCACTCGGCGAATTTCGTGGGCCCCAGCGTCTTCAACAGGTCGCGGCTGCCAGGCTGGATCGGTGCGGTCACGTCGGCGCGGGGTTTCTGCAGGTGCACATGGGTGAGATCGGGCCGCACCCGGCCTTTCATGTCGGGATGGCCGTTGACCGTGATCTCGCCCAGGTAGCGCAGGATGCGGGTGGCGCGGTCGCGGCGCTTCGGCAGGCGCACCAGTTCAGGCGTGTTGTCGATGAAGCGCGTGGTCACACTGCCGGCGGCGAAGTCGGCATGGTTGATGATGTTCTCGACGAACTGCAGGTTGGTGGCGACGCCGCGGATGCGGAATTCACGCAGCCCGCGATCCATGCGGCGGATCGCCTCGTGCGCGGTCGGCGCCCATGCCGTCACCTTGACCAGCAACGAGTCGTAATAGGGCGTGATCACCGCGCCTGAATAGGCGGTGCCGCCATCTAAGCGCAGGCCGAAACCGGCGGCGCTGCGGTAGGCGGTGATCCGGCCGTAATCCGGGGTGAAGCCGTTTTCCGGGTCTTCGGTGGTGATGCGGCACTGCAAGGCATGGCCGTTGAGGCGAATCCCGTTCTGCGCCGGCACCGGGCAGTCCGGCGCGCCGATGCGCGCGCCCTCGCTGATGCGGATTTGCGCCTTGACGATATCGATGCCGGTGACCTGCTCGGTAACCGTGTGCTCGACCTGGATGCGCGGATTGACCTCGATGAAATAGAACCTGCCGCTGTCCGCATCCATCAGGAACTCGACCGTGCCGGCATGGGTGTAGCCGACCGCACGGGTGAGCTTCAACGCCGACTCGCACAACTGCGCGCGACCGGCTGCATCCAGATACGGTGCCGGCGCCCGCTCCACAACCTTCTGGTTGCGCCGCTGCACCGAGCAATCGCGCTCGAACAGGTGCACCAGGTTGCCGTGGCGGTCACCGATGATCTGCACCTCGACATGGCGCGCCCGGCGCACCAGCTTTTCCAGATACACCTCGTCGTTGCCGAAGGCGGCCGCCGCCTCGCGCCGCGCCGCCTCGATCTGGCTGCCCAGGTCAGACTCGTTCTCGATCATGCGCATGCCGCGCCCGCCGCCGCCCCAGCTGGCCTTGAGCATCAGCGGGTAGCCGACCGAGGCCGCCTGCCTGGCACACTCGGCCAGGTCGCGCGGCAACGGGCCGGTGGCCGGCATCACCGGCACCCCGGCGGCGACCGCGGCATTGCGCGCCGCCACCTTGTTGCCCAGGGTGGTCATCACCTCGGGCGTAGGCCCGACAAAGACGATGCCGGCGGCGGCGCAGGCGCGCGCGAACTCCGGGTTCTCGGACAGGAAGCCGTAGCCGGGATGGATCGCATCGACCTTCGCCTGGCGCGCGATGCGCATGATGTCGGCGATGTCGAGATAGGCATCGAGCGGCTTCTTGCCCTCGCCCACCAGATAACTCTCGTCGGCCTTGAAGCGGTGCAGCGCGAAACGGTCTTCGTTGGAGTAAATCGACACCGTGCGGATGCCCATCTCGGCGGCCGCGCGCATGACGCGGATCGAGATCTCGGAGCGGTTGGCGATCAGAAGCGAGCGAATGGCTTTCATTGCAACGATGTCCCCCTGGGGTCGAAACATGCCGCGCAGCTGCGTCCGGCGCAACATTGATGTAGCAAGATTCGGGCGCAGACCGGGTGATTGAGCGGGATTATGGCGGCTTTGTTGCGCCGGCGAGCGCTGTCCGTGACAATCAAACCCTGTTTACTTTTGCCCCGGATGCCTGACGCCATGACCAGTTCCCCCTTCACCGGCCGCCGCGAAGATCGCCGCCTGATCACCGGCAGCGGCCGCTACACGGCCGATGTCAACCTGCCCGGCCAGTTGCACGCATCGTTCGTGCGTGCCGACCGTGCCTCGGCGCTGATCCGCTCGATCGACACCCAGGCTGCGCGGGCCGCGCCTGGCGTGGTGGCGGTGTACACCGCGGCCGACACCCGGGCTGCCGGGTTCAAGCCGCCGGGTACCCTGGTGAGTTATCCGGGTCGCGGCGGCGCGCCGATCAAGGTGCCGCCGCGCTTCCCGTTTGCCGACGACCGGGTGCGCTATGTGGGTGAGGAGGTCGCGCTGGTGGTCGCGGCGACCGCGGCACAAGCCGCAGACGCCGCCGGCCTCGTCACGGTCGACTATGAAGACCTGCGGGCAATCGCGCATCCCGAGGATGCGGTCGCGCCGAATGCCGCGCTGGTGCATGCGTCAATACCCGGCAACGTCGCCTTCGATTATGAATACGGCGACGAAGCCGCGACCGCCGCCGCCTTCGCCGCCGCCGAGCACGTGGTGCGGCTGCGGCTGGACAGCCAGCGGGTGGCGCCGTGCCCGCTGGAGCCAAGCGCCTGCCTGGCGAGCTACGACGCTGCCAGCGACAGTTTCGATCTGCACGTGCCGAACCAGGGCCCGACCATGATGCGGCCCGGCATCTGCCACATCCTCGGGCTCGAGCAGGCCAAGGTGCGGATCCATGCGCAGGATGTCGGTGGCGGCTTCGGCGCGCGCTCCGGCGCCTACATGGACCAGATCCTGCTGTTGTGGGCCGCACGCGAACTGCGCGCGCCGATCAAGTGGGTTGGCAGCCGCGGCGAGCAACTGGCCACCGAAACCCACGGCCGCGCGATCATCATCGACGCCGAACTGGCGCTTGATCGCGACGGCGGCTTTCGCGCCTTCCGCATGCACTGGCTGTGCGACCAGGGCGCCTATCTGGCCCCGGCCGGGCCGCTGATCAACACCATGAACGGCAGCCTGACCATCGGCGGCGCCTATGCGGTGGCCGTCGGCTACGGCCGCCACCGCTGCGTGCTGACCAATACCTGCCCGACTGCTGCCTATCGCGGCGCCGGCCGCCCCGACATGGCCTACGCGGTGGAGCGCCTGGTCGATGAAGCGGCGGCCCAACTCGGGCTGGACCGCGTCGCGATCCGGCGCCGCAACGCGATCCCCAAAGCCGCGATGCCGTTCAGGAATGCCGCCGGGGCGGCCTACGATTCCGGCGATTTCGCCGGGTTGCTGGACCGCGCGGTGGAGCATGCGGACTGGGCCGGTTTCGCCGCGCGCCGCGCGCAGTCGCAGGCACGCGGCAAGCTGCGCGGCATCGGCATGGCGCTGTTCCTCGAACCCTCGGGCGGCGGCGTGGCGCCCAAGGACCAGGTGGCCCTGCGCTTCGCCGCCAACGGTGACGTGTTGCTGCACGCGGTGACGCAAAACCATGGCCAGGGGCACGAGACGGTGTTCCCCGAACTGGTGGCGCACACCCTGGGCATCGACCCGCAGCAGGTGGTACTGCGCACCGACGATCCGCTGTCGGCGACCCTGATCGGCAACGGTGTGGTCGGCTCGCGCAGCATGCAGCAGTTCGGCAGCGCCTTCAAGCTGGGTGCGCTGGAGGTGATCCGCAAGGGCTCGCTGCTCGCCGCCACCCGCCTCGAAGCGGCGGCCGACGACATCGAATTCGTCGACGGCCGCTATCGCGTCAAGGGCACCGACTTGAGCATCAGCATGGCCGACCTGATCAGCGCGGTGCGCGAAGTGTCGCCGCATCCGCTGCACGCGGCAGCCGAAGTGCCGCTGTCACGTGCGTTTCCGAGCGGCGCCCATGTGGCCGAAGTCGAGATCGACCCGGACACCGGCGCCACCGCGGTGCTGAGTTACGTCGCGGTCGACGACTGCGGCACCGTGCTCAATCACACCCTGGTCGAAGGGCAGTTGCACGGCGGTATCGCCCAGGGCGCCGGCCAGGTGTTCGGCGAACATGGCGTCTACGACCGTGACAGCGGGCAGTTTCTCTGCGGCAGTTTCATGGACTACACCATGCCGCGCGCCGGCCTGCTGCCGGCCATCAAGTCGGTCGAGCATGCGGTACCGAGCCCGACCAATTTCATCGGCGCCAAGGGCGCCGGCGAGACCGGCACCACCGGCGCCCTGCCGACCCTGATGAATGCGATGGTCGACGCGCTGCGGCCGCTGGGCATCGCGCACCTGGACATGCCGGCGACGCCGGCGCGGGTGTGGGGGGTATTGTGCAATCGCCATTCGGCGAACCGCGTCACCGGCGCGGCGAATTCAACCGTCATCAAAACCACATGAACATTGCCAAAGACACTGCCGTCACCCTGCGCTACACCCTGACCGACGCACAAGGCAAACAGCGCGAAGCCAACACCATCGCCTATCTCCACGGCGGCTACGACAACCTGTTTCCCAAGGTCGAGGCCGCGCTCGAAGGCCAGACCGTCGGCTTTGCCGTCACTGTGGATCTGGCTGTCGACGAAGCCTTCGGCCCGCGCGACGAAAGCCTGGTGCGCACGATCCCCAGAGCCGAGTTTCCGCCCGGCGTGAAGCTGGGCGGAACGCTGGAGGGTGTAAGCGACGGCGGCGTTCCGACGATCTTCCATGTCATGAAAATCAAGGGACCGGTGGTCCATCTCGACGGCAACCAGCCGCTGGCCGGCGAGGCCCTGCGTTTCGCCTGCAAGGTGGTGGCTGTGCGCCAGGCCACGAGCGAAGAGATCACCCATCGCCACGTGCATGGCGATCATGGCACGCACCATTAGGCCGGCTATTTCATCCTGACCCTGCGGCGTGGCCGGTGCCCGATCATCCGCGCATGGTCGGCTGGTTTCAAAAAGGCCCGCCTCAGGGATCGAAACGCAGGTTCCGTTCGCGCACCAGCCGGGTCCACTTTGCGACCTCGGTGGCGACCGCCTGCCCGAGTTGTTCGGGCGACCCGCCGCCCGGCTCCGCGCCCGCCGCGGCCAGGCGCTCACGCAACTCCGGCACCAGCAGCGCGCGGTTGGCCTCCTCGTTCAGGCGCGCCACCAGTTGTCGTGGCGTGGCCGCCGGCGCGAACAGGCCGAAGAAGGTTCCCGCTTCAAAGCCACTGACGCCCGCTTCGGCCAGCGTGGGCGCATCGGGCGCGAGCGTCGAGCGGCGCGCCGCGCCCACGCCCAGGAGGCGCAGCTTGCCGCTGCGCAACTGCGGACCCGAGGTGGTGAACACATCGAACATCATCTGCACCTGGCCGGCGAGCAGATCCGCCAGTGCCGGCGCGCCACCCTTGTAGGGCACATGAACGATGTCGGCGCCGGTCAGCGCGCGAAACAGTTCGCTGGCCAGATGGTTCGAACTACCCGCTCCGTAGGAGCCATAGTTGAGCCGCCCGGGCTGCGCCCGTGCCAGTGCGAGCAACTCGGCCACCGTCGTGGCCGGCACCGAAGGATGGACGACCAGGATATAGGGCGTGCTGGCGACCAGGATGACCGGTGCGAAATCACGGATGGCGTCGTAGGGCAGCGCCTTTTGCACCGCCGGGTTGCTGCCATGCGTGCTTGCGGTGCCCATCAGCAGGGTGTAACCATCGGGCGCGGCGCGGGCCACCGCCTCGGAGCCGATGCTGCCGGCACCACCCGCGCGGTTCTCGACCACGAACGGCTGGCGCAATGCCTCCGCCAGCTTTTGCGCGATGCCGCGGGCCACCGCATCGACCGTTCCGCCCGCCGGAAAGGGCACGATCATGCGCACCGGGCGCTCGGGATAGGACTGCGCGCAGGCAGACCCGGTGCCAGCGATGGCCATCCATAGCGCCGCTGCCAGGCAAAACAGCGCCTGCTTCGAGAGTCCCGGCCAGGGTCGATTCATTGTTGATCGCGATCGAGGGCGATGCTGTTTCAGCGACCCCGGAAGACCGGCGTGCGCTTCTCCATGAAGGCACTGCGCCCTTCCTTGTAGTCTTCGCTGTCGAAACAGCGGTCCACCAGGGCGGCGATTTCGGCGCCGTCCGGCAGTGTCGAATAGCGCTCGAACGCACGCAGCGCCGCCTTCGCCGCATGCACGGTGAGCGGCGCATTGGCGGCCACCCGCGCGGCGTACTCCGCGACATGCGCGGGAAGCGCCAAATCGTCAACCACCGCGTTGATCAGGCCGAAGGCCTGCGCTTCGGCGGCCTCGAGAAAACGTGCCGAAAACAGGATGTCCTTGGCGCGTGACGGGCCGACCAGCCGGGCCAGGGTCGCCAGCCCGGGATAGTCGTAGCCAAGACCAAGCTTTGCTGCCGGTATGCCGAAGCGCGAACCCGGCGTGGCGAACCGCAGGTCGGCCGCCAGCGCAATGGCCAATCCGCCGCCGATGCAGAAGCCCTGGATCATGGCGATCAGCGGCTTGTCGAGCGTGGCCAGCGCCTCATGCCCGCGCTGCGAGATTTCGCCGTAGCGGCGTTTCTGCTCGACATTGGCACGCTGGGTTTCGAATTCGGAAATGTCGGCACCCGAGGCAAAGGCCTTGCCGCCGGCACCATGCATCACCACCACCCGCACCTCCGGATCGAGCGCGAAGGCGTGGGCGGCGTCGGCCATGCCCTGCCACATTTCAAGCGAGATCGCATTGCGCCGCTCGGGGCTGTTGAAGGTCAGCCAGCCGACGCCATTCTCCACCGCGGCGATGATCCTGGTGGTGGCAAGGGGAACATTGCGGCGGGTCATGCCAGGGCTCCTTCGGCTTTCAGGCGTGCGATCGCGGCGGCATCGAAGCCGAGTTCCTGCAGCAGTTCGTCGTTGTGCTCACCGGGATCGGGGCCGGCGTGGTGAAAGCGTTCCGGATGCGGGCATGCCGACAGGTTGATCGGTGACCGCACCAGCCGCACCTCGCCAAGCACCGGATGCGCGGCCATGCGGGTCATCCGCAGGTGCTGCGCCTGCGGATCCTCGAAGGCCTGGCCGATGTCGTAGATCGGGCCGCAGGGCACGCCGACCGGGTTCAGGCGCAGGACCAGATCGGCGACGGTGAAGCCCGCGGTCAGCGCGTTGATGTCGGCATCGAGTTGCTGGCGGCGGGCAGCGCGCGATTTGGAATCCTGGTATTCGGGCCTGGCCTTGAGGGCCGCGGCGCCCAGCGCGTCGCAGAACGCCGCCCACATCTTGCCGCTGGAGGCGGCGATGTTGACCATGCCGTCCTTCGCACGGTAGGTGCTCATCGGCGCGTTGGTCGGATGGCCGTTGCCCTGCTGGCCGGCGACCTCACCCGACATGGTGTACCGCGCGCCCTGGAAATCGAGCTTGTTGAGCATGCCTTCGAGGAGCGACGTGTGCACCCACTGGCCTTCACCGGTGTGCTCGCGATGCAAGAGGGCGAGCAGGATGCCCTGGCCCAGGAACATGCCGGCGGAAGTATCGGAAATGGCGACGCCCACCCGCATCGGGCCACGCCCCGGTTCGCCGGTGATCGACATCAGGCCGCTCATGCCTTGCACGATCTGGTCGACGCCGGGGCGCGATGCGTACGGACCGTCCTGGCCGAATCCGGAGATGGAAGCGAGGATGATGCGCGGATTGATCGCCTTCAACTGCTCGTAGGTCAGACCGAGGCGCTTTTTCACCGAGGCGCGGAAATTCTCCACCACGACGTCGGCGCGGGCGATCAGCCGGGCCAGGATTTCGGCGCCAGCGGGCGACTTCAGGTCGAGGCACAGGCTGCGCTTGTTGCGGTGCAGGTTCTGCTCGTCGGAGCCCTGGCGGCGCCCGGTGACGCCGCCGACTTCGCGGTCGGGTGGCGAGTCGATGCGGATCACGTTGGCGCCCCAGTCGGCCAACAACCGCACGGCGGTGGGGCCGGCGCGGGCGATCGTGAGGTCAAGCACGGTGTAGCGCGACAACGGCAGCGGGGTCGGGGCGGAGGGTGTCATGGCGGGGCGATCAGGTGGGGGAACGGAATGCGATGGAAGAGGTGGAAGAGGCGATGTGGCGGGCACAAGGGTGGCGGGCACAAGGCGGGTGGCGCGCACACGGCGATTCGAGTTTACCGCCAACCCGGCGCCGGCCGGGTCGGCCGCCGCAAGTCAGTCCATCTTCAGGTTCATCGTCTTGACCAGCCGTGAATAGCGCTCGAACTCCTCGGTGATGAAGCGCCCGTACTCCTCCGGGGTATTGCCGACCGGTTCGGTCGCATCGTCCAGCAGACGGCTGGTCACTGCCTTGCTGGCGAGCGCGTGGGTGGCCGCCTTGTGAAGGGTCGCGATCACCGCGGCCGGCGTTTCGCGCGGTGCGAGCAGCCCGTACCACGAGCTGAATTCATAGCCTTTCAGGCCGATCTCCTGCATGGTCGGCAAGTCGGGCAACAGTTTCACTCGCTTGGTCGTGGTCACCGCGAGGCCGATCAGTTTGCCGGCGCGCAGTTGCGTCATGATGGTGATCGGCGCCGGGAACATCACCTGCACCGTCCCTCCCACCAGGTCGGTCACCGCCGGCGTGACGCCCTTGTAGGGCACGTGGGCCAGGCGCACGTCGGCGAGAAGATTGAACTGCTCGGCGGCAAAATGCGCGGCCGTGCCGTTGCCGGCCGACGAATAGTTCAGTTTGCCGGGCTCCGCCCGCGCCAGCTTGATGAATTCGAGCGCCGTGCGTGCCGGCACCGACGGGTGGATCGCCAGCATGTGCGGCGTGGTGGCGATCAATGACACCGGCGCGAAATCCCTGACCGGATCGTAGGAAAGATTCTTGTAGACCGTCGCATTGATGACATGATTGTTGATCGCCATCAGGAGCGTGTGCCCGTCAGGCGCCGCCTTCGCGACCACTTCGCTGCCGATCACATTGCCGGCACCCGGGCGGTTTTCCACCACCACCTGCTGGCCCAGCGTGGCACTCATGTCTGGCGCCATCATGCGTGCGATCATGTCGGCGGCACCGCCGGCGGTCGAGGCCACGACGATGCGGATTGGCCGATTCGGAAAACCCTGTGCGCCGGCCGGCAAGATCATGCACAGCAAGACCGCTGCGGCCAGCAGTTGCAGACCGTGCGTGCCGGTACGCGTCGCGCTTTCAAATTCTCCAGCCACCATTGCCTCCCTCGTGGTTTCGATCCTGCGAAAAGGTTCACTCTGCCTTGATGCCGCTGGCCTTGATCAGGTTGCGCCACTTGGCGATCTCCTGGTCGAGAAACTTGCCCAGCGACTCGGCACTGCCACCGCCGGGTTCAAGACCGTGACCTTGAAACACGCCCGCAAGCTCCGGCGTCTTGAGCACGGCCGACATCTCGTCGTGCAGACGCGCGAGAACCGCCTTCGGGGTTGCCGCAGGGGCAAACGCCGCGTACCAGGTGAGCACCTCGTAGCCGGGCAGTCCGGCTTCCGCAACGGTCGGCACATCGGGCATCGACGGTGCGCGCTTGGCGCCGGTCACCGCCAGCGGCACCAGCTTGTTGGCCTTGATCAGCGGAATCGCCGGTGCCAGGGCAAGAAAGTGCAGCGGCACCTGGCCGCCCAGGGTATCGGCCAGCGCCGGACCCGCCCCCTTGTACGGGATATGCGTCATCCTGATGTTGGCCATGTGCATCAGCAGTTCCATCGAGAGATGCGAAGACTGGCCGGTGCCGCCGGAGGCGTAGTTGATCTGCCCCGGCCGCGCCTGCGCCATTGCGATCATCTCTTTCAGGGACCGCGCGGCGAAGGACGGATGCACCACCAGGATGTTCTGGCTGGTGGCCAGCATGGTCAGGGGCGCAAAGTCCTTGACCGGGTCGTAGGGCAGGCTCGGGTAGAAGCCCGGGTTGATGCCGAACGGGCCGGCATAGCCAAGCACGATGGTGTAGCCATCGGCGGGGGCACGGGCCACCAGTTCGGAGCCGATCACGCCGTTGCCGCCGCCGCGGTTGTCCACCACCACCTGCTTGCCGAGACGATCGCCGAGGCGCTGCCCGACCAGGCGGGCAATCGCGTCGGGCGCGCCGCCCGCCGGCGCCGGCACCACGAAGCGGATCTGGCGATTCGGATATTCCTGCGCCATTGCCACCATGGCGGCCAGCGCCAGCACTGCCGCGGGAAACAGCCGGCCCACAGATGCCAAAGCAGCCATGGGTTTCATGTTGCGCCCCCTTCCTGTGGTTTACGGTTGGCCAGCAGATCGGCCTCTGCGCGGAACAACCACGGCCGGCGCTGACGGTACCCCTCTTCAAACGCCTGGATCCGCGCTGCGTATTGCAGCGTGATGCCGATGTCATCGAGGCCCTTTAGCATCTGCTCCTTGCGCACGCCGTCGATGGCGAACGAGACGATCACTCCGTAAGGCAATGTCACGGTCTGCGCGCCGAGGTCCACGCCGACGTGTGCGCCGGGATGCGCTTCCAGCCAGGCTGCCAGCTTCCCCGCTTCGCCCTCTTCCATGATCACCGGCAGCAGGCCGTTCTGCAGGCAGTTGGCGTGGAAGATGTCGCCGAAGCTGGGCGCGATCACGCAGCGGATGCCGAAATCCAAAAGCGCATAGATCGCCCCTTCGCGGGTGGAACCGCAGCCGAAGTTGCGGCCCGCCACCAGGACACCGGCACGCAAGTATGGCTCGCGGTTGAGCACGAACTCCGGACGCAGGCTGCCATCTTCGGCGAAACGCTGGTCGTAAAACAGGAAGTTGCGATAGCCGGCGGAGAGCGGCTTGCGCAAGAACTTGTGCGGAATCAGCTTGTCGGTGTCGATGTTGGCCACGAACAGCGGCGCGGCGATGGCGTCGAGCACGGTGAAAGCCTGCATGCCGCTGCTCATGCCAACTCCCTGGGGTCGGCCAGTCGCCCGCTGATGGCGGCGGCCACGGCCGTTGCCGGGCTCACCAGGTGGGTGAGTGATCCGCGTCCCTGCCGTCCTTCGAAATTGCGGTTGGAGGTCGAGGCGCAGCGCTCGCCGGAGGGCACACGGTCGCCATTGGAGCCGGTACACATCGAACAGCCGGCATCGCGCCACTCGAAACCCGCAGCCTCGAAGATCTCGTGCAGCCCCTCGCACTCCGCCGCGCGCTTGACCGAGCGCGACCCCGGAACCACGATGGTCGGCACCCGTGCGCGCTTGCCGCGGGCGAGGGCGGCAGCCACGCGCAGATCTTCCAGGCGCGCGTTGGTGCAGGAGCCGATGAAAACCCGATCCACCGCGACATCCCGCATGGCGGTTCCCGGCTTGAGGCGCATGTATTGCTGCGCGACCTCGGCGCGCTCGCGCCGCCCGGCGTCGGCGATCGACCGCGGATCGGGCACACAGCCGGAAATGCCAACCGCCTCGTCCTGGTTGGTTCCCCAGGTCACCATCGGTTCGATCGCATCGCCATCGAGTCGCACCTCGCGATCGAAGCGCGCATCCGCATCGGTCGGCAGGGTGCGCCAAAAGGCCATCGCGGCCTGCAGATCAGCGCCCTTGGGGGCGTAGCGGCAGGCCGCCAGGTAGTCCCAGGTCTTCTGGTCCGGCGAAATCATGCCCGAGCGCGCGCCGGCCTCGATCGACATGTTGCACACGGTCATCCGCTGTTCCATCGAGAGCGCGCTGATGGCGGAACCGGCATATTCGATGACATGACCACTGCCGCCGTCGATGCCGACATGCGCGATGATGGCAAGAATCAGGTCCTTGCCGGTGACCAACTTACCCGGCATGCCATCGACAGTGATGCGCATGGTCTTCGGTTTGGCGAACCACACGGTCTGCGTCGCCATGATGTGGGTCACCTGCGAAGCGCCGACGCCAAAGCCGAAGATACCGAAGGCGCCGTTGGTCGAGGTGTGCGAGTCGGCGCCGGCCATGATCATGCCGGGTTCACACAAGCCCAGTTCGGGGCCGGCCACATGCATGATCCCCTGCTCAGCGTCATCGATGCCGAAGTGCACGATGCCGGTGGCCAGCGAATTGCGCGCCAGTTGCTCCACCATCACGCGCGCTTCGCCATCCTTGATGCCGGCGCTGCCGAGGCGCCGCCCGGTGGTCGGTACATAGTGATCCGAGAATGCCAGCGTCTGCAGCGGCCGGTGTACGCGGCGCCCGGCGCGGGCGAGCGCGTCGAAGGCGTAGAACGGACCTTCGTGCAGCAGGTTGCGGTCAATGTACAGCAGGGCTTCGCCGCCTTCGCGCTCGGCGACGACATGCGCATCCCAGATCTTCGCGAACAGGCTTTGGCCGGCGTTGCTTGTCATGCGCATTCCTTTGCGGCGGCAATTCACGTCGATTGATCGGCCGCTCGCATGTTACAGGCCGTTGCTTCGTCGCTGCAGCTATTTGCGCAAGCGACGCGGAAAATCCAGTGCGGCCAGCGCCAGCGTCGCAAGCGAACACTTGGTCGCCGCATCGCCAGTGAAACGCCGTTAGGCAAGCGCGCACGCAGTCCGCGAGTGCCCACGAATGCTCTGGCGCCGCCCCCGGCGATTTGGCAAATGCGCCCACCTGAACCCGCACAGGATCATCGGACGGATCGCTGCGTTCGCTGCTCGACGACGCTGTCCTGTTGCAGCACAAGGCAGGGGCGCGGCTTGGCGAGTTCCTCGGGATGTGCTTGCGGTTTGCCGTCAACCAGCCAGATATCGCCGCGGCGGATCAAGACCGGCATGCGTCAGGATCGGCATCCACGGCGGCAAACCACTCTGCGATGGCTGCGCCGTCGTCGGCATGCTTGGCGCAGAGGAGACGCGCAACAAGCCCCCGCAATCGAAATATCGCTTTAGCGCTTTTTCGCCGTTTCGCTCAAGGCCTTGATGGAGAACAGGAAGCTGTCCCGGTCCAGCGGCTTGTGGCAGGCCAGGCATTCGGCCTGGTTGGCCGGGCGCAGCTCTCGGGCAGGCGAATAGGCCGCGTAATGCCAGTCTTCGTTGCGCAGGTTTTCCGGAATGTCGCGGCCCCAGCCGGCACCGCGCTCCATCACGGTATAGGCCACGAATTTCTCGGCCATGAAGAAGCCGTCGCTGCCGGTGGCCGGCTTGCCGTCCGGCCCCATTCTGGCCGAATGCTGCTCCAGCACCAGTAGAGAACCGTCAGGCAGCGATTTCCCCTCGCGCGCGGCGCGCAGGGCGACATCGTTGGCGTACAGGTAGCGAACCTGGTTGATGTCCGGGCGATTGACCGTCTGGTACATGGTGAAGGTGGTCTTGTAGTCCATGGGCAGGGTCGCGTTGGTCTTGACCAGCGCCGGCAGGAACGCCGACTTGGTCGCGGCGACCGGCGCTCCGGGAAGCGACGAGAAATAGGCCGCCACGTTGGAGATTTCCTGCGGACTTAACTGGGTGGCGATCGCGTTCATCACCGCATTGCGCCGCGTCCCGCTCTTGAGCGCGCGCAACTGCGTTTCCAGGTAAGCCGCCTTCTGGCCGGCCAGATTGGGAATGGTGTCGGCCACGCTGACCCCGTTGGCGCCATGGCAGGCGGCGCAGGCGGCTTCCACCTTGGTGCGCCCGGCGGTGGCATCGGCTTGCGCCAAGGCGATGCCCGGGGCCAGCACTGACGCGCCCAGGGTTGCCGCCAACAGGATGGAATGCGCCTTGCCGGCGCCGGAATTGTCGGATAAGAAAAGCATTTGGTCTCCCTCGGTTTGGTCGCCGGAACCTGGCCGGCTCGGATGATTACGAGCACATTCGGACAATGGATGCACAGCCGATATTACAGGGGCAGCGAAGGGTGGGGAACGCGCAAGTTCGAACAAGTCTGAAGAGTTCCCCCGGGTTTCCGCAATGTTGGTTACCTCTTTTTGGTCACAAACGACGGTGCGCCATGTACTTGTCGTGTCTGAACTGCCGCACTCTTTCCGGTGGTGCGACACTGTTTCGCGCAAACAGCACGTGAGTTGCGATACCGCCTTCGGGTTGCTCGCAACGTTGATAATGTAGTATCGTTACTACATAAACAACGTTGGAGGGTAATTCTGATGGGGATCACAACCTATTCCAGCCGCGATTTCAACCAGGACACCAGCGGTGCCAAGCGGGCTGCTGAAAACGGGCCGGTCTACATCACCGACCGCGGCCGGCCGGCGCACGTATTGTTGAGTATCGAGGAATACCGCCGGCTTACCGCACGCCCGATCTCGCTGGCGGATGCCATTGCCGGCGAAGGAGATTTCGATTTCGATCCGCCGCGTCTGCAAGGGGCGTTGGCGAAGCCGATCAACCTCGACTAATGTTCCTGCTGGACACCAACGTCGTCTCGGAACTCAGGCGACCGGCAAGGGCAGACTCACATGTTCTGGCCTGGGCGCGAGCGCACGCCGTCAGTGATTTCCATCTGTCCGCAATCTCGATCCTCGAACTGGAGATTGGTACTCTCCGGCTGGCTCGCAAGGACGCCAGCCAGGCCGAGACTTTGCGCCGCTGGATCGATACGGTCGTAATGGTGCAGTTCGAGGGACGCATACATCCGGTCGACATCGCAGTTGCGCAGCGCTGCGCGCGCCTGCATGTGCCTGATCCGCGCGCCGATCGCGACGCGCTGATTGCCGCGACTGCGGAATTGCACGGTATGACGATTGTCACCCGAAATGTTCAGGATTTCGAACCGCTTGGGGTGGCGATACTCAATCCATGGACTGTACGGACATAGCCCAGGCGTTGCGCACGCTTTCGACACCGCTCTCTACAGATTCGGGGCCAGCGTCCGCTCGACTTCTTCCTTCAACTCGCCGCCGATCTTTCCGAAATTGGGGCAGTTGAATCGGCGTCCGAGAAGAAAAATCCATTGGTCGCGGGTGCCGGACTGCACGTCACGCCCCAATGCGGGCGGTGAGCTAAAATTACTAAGCACCAAGACCAACATGCCAATGCCAAACTCCTCGCCAGTTGTTCACAGTGATCCGGATATTCTGGGCGGCACGCCCGTGTTTGTCGGGACGCGTGTTCCGTTCCGCAACCTGATCGACTACCTCGAACGAAACCACAGTCTCGAGGAGTTTCTCGACTCTTTCCCGAGTGTCTCCCGAGAGCAAGCGGTCGCGTCGTTGGAAACGGCTCACGAAGCGGTGAGTGCTCTTGCGCATTCTGCTTGACGAGCAGCTTCCTAGGCAGCTGGCGCCGTACTTAACCGGCCACGATGCTCGTACGGTCCAGCAAGAAACGTGGGCGGGTCTAAAAAAACGGCGTATTGCTCACAAAAGCGGAGGAGGCTGGGTTCTCGGTGTTCTTGACCGGCGACCAGAATCTCGGTTTCCAGCAGAACATCTCGAAGCGGCGTCTTGGTGTGGTCGTACTCTGCGCTGCGAGTAATGCGCTCGAAGATCTGCTGCCTCTTGTTCCCACCGCGTTAATCGCGATCGCGACGATCCAACCCGGGCAGTTGGTTCGTGTTGAAGCATGACCGGGTGCTGCGGGCAACCCTGGATTCAAAGGAATCGAGCCCAGTAGTCGTTCTTGACGTTGGAAGCTTGTTGTTCGAGGGCATGGTTCGTTGCTTTTTGTAACGTTACGAAATGCCGACTCAGGGCCTGTAGGGCGTTTTGAGCGCGCTTTTCAAGCACTGACGCGGAATTGCCCGACTTTCGGCAAATGCCCAAGCCTGCGCGCAACAGTTCAAATGATTGACGGTCCGAATTGCCTAAAGTCAGGAAAAAACGTCGCGAATTTGCGGCGCTCCTCACAGTAAAGCGGGTCAAGGCGTTTTCCTACAAATTCGGCGCTAGTGCCCGCTCCACGTCCTCTCTCGCCACGCCGCGCCGCCGCACCATGTCCTCCACCTGGTCCGCGCCGATCTTTCCGACGTTGAAGTAGGTGGAGTCAGGATGGGAGAAGTAGAAGCCGCTGACCGAAGCCGCCGGCATCATCGCCAGGCTTTCGGTCAGGCTCATCTCGATTTCACTGCAATCGAGCACCTCGAACATCGCACCCTTGACCGTATGATCCGGGCACGCGGGGTAGCCCGGCGCCGGGCGGATGCCCTTGTATTTCTCGGCGATCAGGTCGTGGTTCTCGAGCGTCTCGCCGGCCGCATAGCCCCACAGTTCGCGCCGCACTTTCGCGTGCAGGCATTCGGCGAAGGCTTCGGCCAGGCGGTCGGCCAGGGCCTTCAACATGATCGAGTGGTAGTCGTCGTGCGCGGCTTCGAACTGCTTCAGGCGGTTCTCGATATTGAGGCCGGCGGTGACCGCGAACATGCCGATGTAGTCGGCCACGCCGATGGATCTGGGCGCGATGAAGTCGGCCAGCGAACGGTTCGGCGTATTCGAGGGCTTGCGCGTCTGCTGGCGCAAGCCGTGCCAGGTGAGCGCTACCTTTTCGCGCGATTCGTCGGTGTAGATCTCGATGTCGTCATCGCCGACCGCATTGGCCGGCAGCAGGCAAAACACGCCGTGTGCGGTGAGCCAGCGGCCGTCGATCAGCTTTTTGAGCAGGGCCTGGCCATCGCTTTGCACATGGCGCGCGGCTT
This sequence comes from Burkholderiales bacterium, assembly GCA_031423955.1. GTDB lineage: Bacteria > Pseudomonadota > Gammaproteobacteria > Burkholderiales > JAEUOS01 > JAEUOS01. Next base: position 895 of record JANPGJ010000277.1, on the reverse strand, counting down.
CACCTACAACCTCGTCCTGCAGGAGTTGCGGGAAGGAACCGGCCAGGTCCCATACCTGGAAAAACGGGCCCCAGTCTATGTAGCTTGCCAGTTCAGCCAGATTGAAATTCTTCAGCACCTTGCGGCCGATGAATTTCGGCCGCGGCGGGGTGTAGACGCTCCAGTCGACGTGAGCCTTGTTGGCGCGCGCCTCGTTAAGCGTGATCAGGTCCGGGCCTTTCTTGCTCGCATGCTGGGCACGCACCCGCTCGTATTCGGCGGCCAGTTCGGCCACGTAGCCATCGCGCTGGGTATCGCTCATCAGGCTGGAAGCCACGCCGACCGCGCGCGAGGCATCCGGCACATAGATGGTCGGGTAGCCGTAATGCGGCGCGATCTTGACCGCGGTATGCACGCGCGAGGTGGTGGCGCCACCGATCAGGAGCGGCACGGTGAAGCCCTGGCGCTGCATTTCCTTCGCCAGGTGCGCCATCTCTTCAAGCGATGGCGTGATCAGCCCCGACAGGCCGATCATGTCGGCGCCGACCTCTTTCGCCTTGTCCAGAATCTTCTGCGCCGGCACCATCACGCCGAGGTCGATGACCTCGTAGTTGTTGCAGCCGAGCACCACGCCGACGATGTTCTTGCCGATGTCGTGCACGTCGCCCTTGACGGTCGCCATGACGATGGTGCCGTTGGTGTCCTTGGCAGTGGCGAACTCGGGGTTGTCGAGCTTCTCCTGCTCGATGAACGGGATGAGGTAGGCGACGGCCTTCTTCATCACGCGGGCGCTCTTGACGACCTGCGGGAGGAACATCTTGCCGGCACCGAAGAGGTCGCCGACGACGTTCATGCCGTCCATCAACGGTCCCTCGATCACCTCGATGGGCCGTCCGCCACGGTCGGCGATCTCCTG
>JANPGJ010000276.1:0-4657 GCA_031423955.1 Burkholderiales bacterium | reverse complement strand
TCGGCCACCACCTCGGTGGCCTTGAATGGTTCGATTTTCCTGCGCGCCCGCGACGGCGCGAGCAAGTCCAGCGCCACCGTCGCGGCTCAGCCGACCAATGGCGGCAGTCTGGTGCTGGGGCCGGGCAGCGTGACCGAAGTGCGGCCGACGCTGGCGGACACCGGCACCGTCGCCGGCAGTGGGTTCACCCAGTCGTGGGTCGACCTGGCCGGCCGGAACGTGCATCTGCAGGGCAATGCCAGCATCGTCGCGCCCGCCGGCCTGGTGGATGTCACCGCACGCGTCAACCCGGCGCTGGCCGACAATGGTGCCAATGCGCGGGTCTACATGGAACCCGGCGCCAGCATCAATGTCGCCGGCACCGACTCGACCCGGCTGGCGATGGAAAGCAACGTCATCGAGGTGCAGTTGCGCGGCACCGAGCTGGCGGATTTTCCGCTCAATCGCGACTCGCCGATTCGCGGCAGCACGGTGGCCATCGATATACGCCGTGGCACCCGGGTCGCCAATGTGCAGGGCTACCTCGACCTGGTCGGCCACAACGTCGGCGAACTCACCGCCAGCGGCGGCACCGTGACCCTGCGCGCCGACGGCGACGTGATTCTGGCGGCTGATTCGAAGATCAACGTATCGGGTGGCGCGGTGACGTATGACCGCGGCTACGCGGTGACCTCGCAACTGAAGTCGCAGGGTGCGTTGTTCGATATCGGCGCCGCCAGAAACGACCGCGTCTATGACGGCGTCGAGACCTGGAAGCCGGCTAAAGGCGGGGTGGCGTCCGATCCGCCCGCACGCTACCTGGAGGAGTCGTATCGCGAAGGGCGCAGCGCCGGCTCGATCCGCCTCGATGCCGCCAATCTGGTGGTGCGTGGCAATCTCGCCGGCAGCGTCACCCCCGGGCCGCGCCAGCGTGAGTTGGGTGGCACTGATGCCAGCCGGGTGCTGCCCAAGGGCGGCGAACTGGTGCTCGGCAATCCCGACAGCAACGGCCTGATTTCCAATTTTTCGCAGTTCGACATGCGCGGCACGATCGCGATCAACGGCACCGGCACAGCCAACACCGCAACCCCCGGGTTCGCGCAAAGCCTGGACGCTGTCGATCCGCAAAGCGGGCAGCCGCTGTTCAATGCGATCAAGAGCGCCGTCGATATCGATGCCGCGCGCCTGACCGCGGCCGGCTTTTCGCGACTGCGTGCGTATACGCTGGGTGACATCACGGTCGGCGCGGATGCCAAGGGGAGCGGCATCGACCTCGCGCCGGGTGGCGAATTGAGCCTGGCCGCGCAGAACGTGGTCAACATCGGCGCCGCCATCAGTGCGCCGGGCGGCAAGGTCAGTATCGCCTCGGCCCTGTCTTCCATCACCGTTGCCACGAACACCGCGATCGACCTTGCCGGTCGCTGGACCAACGACCGTGCTGCCGACGCGCCGCGCGATGCCCAGGGCAACCGTACATCGCCGATCGTCAGCGCCGGCGGCACGCTTGCCCTGGCCGCGCAAGCCATCGAACTCGGCGCCGGTGCCAGCTTCGATGTGTCTGGCGGTGCGCTGCAAAGCGCCACCGGCAGCATCAGCGGCGGCGCCGCCGGCAGCATTGCCATCGATGCGACGCCGTCATCGAATACCGCACCCTTCTCGGCCAGCCTGAAGCTTGGGTCTGGTGTCAGCTTTCGCGGTTATGGGCTGAGCAGCGGCGGCAGGTTGCGCCTGTCGGCCCGCAATGTGGTCATCGGTCGCGCAGCGGCCGACCCGCAAGACCTTGGCCTGACCGACCTCTCATTGTTCCGCAGCAGCGGCTTCGCCAGTGTCGACATTCGTGCCAGCGCCAACCTGACCGTCGCCGCCGGCGCCACCATCGCGCCGACCATCGACACCTGGCGCGCCAGGTCGGCGCGCAGCGCCGGCGCCACCATCCTGTCCTCCAGCGGCCGGATGGCCAGCGCCTTCGACAAGACCAGCACCGCGTATCCAGGCGGCCTGCCGCAGGCCGGTCCGCTCGGCACCCGCGCCGCCGCCAGCTTGAGCCTCACCGCCGCTTCCGAGCAGGTCGACGGCGCCGGCCGCCTGTGGGTCGAACCCGGCGGCGGCATCGTCACCGAAGCCGGCGGCGCGATCACGCTGGCCGCCGGCCGCCAGTTGACGGTCGACGGAACATTGCGGGCGCCGGGTGGCGCCATCAGCCTGTTTCTGACCCCGGAGGTGAACCAGAGCCTGGCCTACCGGCCGGAACGCAGCGTCTGGCTGGGCGCCGCATCGCTGCTCGATGCGCGCGGCAGCGACGCGCTGACCTGGCGCAATGCGGTCGGCTCGACCCAGGGCGACCTGCTTGACGGCGGCAGCATCCGCATCGGCCGCCTCGCCGCCGGCAACCTGAGCGCCGCGCCCGGCTATGTGGTGATCGAACCGGGCGCCCGACTTGATGTATCCGGCGCCAGCACCGAGGTTGTGCTGGCGCAGGTGCGCGGCGCCACCACCACGTCAAGCGCGGCCAGCGCCGGCGGCAGCATCGATGTGCGGGCGCGCGAAGGCTTGCTGATCGGCGGCACGCTGTCAGGTGCCGGTGGCAATGCGACTGTCGCCGGCGGCAGCCTGAGCGTGGTGCTTGACCGTGAAAATGTCGCCGGCGGCCCCGACTATCCGGCTGCTGCGCGCAACCTGGTGATCGGTGCCAGCCTGGCCGGCACCCCGGTCAACGGCGTGCCGACCAGCGTGTTCACCGGCCTTGCCGCCGACCGGCCGATCACCGGTTTCGAGGGCAACGGCCGGGTGACGGTTGCCACGCTTGGCAACGGCGGCTTCGATACGCTGCGAGTGAAGAGCCAGGATCAGCTGAGCTTCGACTTCGGCGGCGGCAATCTGGCACTCGGCACGCGCGAGCGCCTGACGCTCGATGCGTCGATCCTGGCGGCGCGCAATGCCGGGGTGTCGAGCCAGCTCGACCTGCGCGCCGCATATGCGCAAGTCGGCAACAGCGACTGGCGCTACCAGGCCAGTGGCGCGACCGCGGTGGCGACCCCCGGTACAGCGGCGTTCAGTCTTGGCGCCACCACCATCGACCTGGTCGGCAGTTCGGTGACCCAGGGCTTTGGCAGCACCGTCTTCAACGCCAGTGGCGAAATTCGGTTTCAGGGCCAGGTCAATATCGATCTCGCGGCGACGCCGAGCGGCACCGGCAGCGCGATCAGCGCGCCCGGCGCCTTCAGCACGGCGGTGCGGGCGGCGTTCACTTCGCGCCAGGCCTACCCGACGACCCTGTCGAATTTTTCGCTTGGCGCGCGCCATTTCACCAATGCCGCAGGGCAGGTCGTCAACGGTAGCTTGGGTGCCGACGGCATCAGCGTCGATGGCGTGGTGTGCGGCGACTGCCGCGAAGTCAAGGGCAGCATCGCCTTCAATCGTTTCAATGGCACCGAGGCAGTGCCGGCGACACCGCTGTCGGCTGCCGGCACGCTCGAGGTGAGCGCGCGCGACATCACGCAAAACGGCGTGCTGCGCGCACCCTTCGGCAGCATCACCCTGGCTGCCGCCGAGCAACTGAGCTTTGGCGCCGGCAGCGTGACCTCGGTGGCTGCCGATCGTACGATCCCGTTGGGGCGCATCAACAACGGCCGCGAATGGCTGTACGACTACGGCAATGGCAATACCGTGACCTTCAATGCGCCCGGTGCGTCAAACAGCGTGAGCCTGCCGGCCAAGGCGATCGTGGCGGCCGGCAATCGCGTCACGGTGGCTCCGGGTGCGGTCATCGATGCGTCCGGCGGCGGCGATCTGACAGCCTATGAATTCACGCCCGGCCCGGGCGGCTCGACCGATATCCTGGCGAAGTCGCAGGCGCCGGGTGCGGCAGCCACCTTCGCGATCCTGCCCGGCTATTCGGCGGCAGTGGCGCCCTCGGACTTTCAGGCCGCGCAGGACGCCGCCCTCAAACCGGGCGAACGCATCTACCTGTCCGGCATGCCGGGCCTGGCGGCCGGCTTCTACACCGTGCTGCCGGCGCACTATGCGCTGCTGCCCGGCGGCTTCGCGGTCAGCGCGGTGGCCGGCACGCGCGACATGCAGGCGGCGGCCAACACCGTCCGCAGCGATGGCAGCACTGTGGTCGCCGGCTATCGCGCAGCGGCGCAATCGGCTGACAGCCGCTGGTCGGGGTTTCAGGTATTGAGCGGTGAGCAGGTGCGCAAACGCTCGGAATTCACCGACGCGCCGGGCAGCACTTTTCTCGTCGGCGTGGCCAGCACCTTGCCGCAGGATGGCGGCCGTATCGCGTTCGCCGCCAGCAGTGCGCTCGCGCTCGACGGCACCACGCTGCTCGGCGCCGGCAGCGGCGGCCGGCGCGGCAGTGCCGACATCTCGGCGCCGGACATCACCATCGTGGCCGATCGCGCGCAGAACGCCGGCACTTCACTGAAGCTGGTGGCGGCCGACCTGGCCGCGCTCGGCGCCGACAGCCTGTTGGTCGGTGGCCTGCGCGAGGTGAGGAGCGACGGCACTCATGTGGCGGTCGGTGCACAGAATGTGACGCTGGACAATCCGGCCCTGAACGGCGATGGCCGCAATCTGCTGAGCGGGCGCGAAATCATTCTCGCCGCGCGCGACACGGTGCTGGCCACGCCGACGAGAAAAGTGCTGCCCGGCGCGTCGGTGAATTCCGAGCGTT
>JANPGJ010000275.1:0-6869 GCA_031423955.1 Burkholderiales bacterium | reverse complement strand
AGCCTTCCATGAAGCGCAGCAGCAAAGTCGGGATTGGCATTGCCGCCGGTTTGGTGGGTGTGGTGCTGGTCGCGCCGCTGCTGATTCCAACTTCTGCCTGGCGTGCGCCGCTGGAAGAGGCTGCTTCCAATGCGCTCGGCGCGCCGGTCCGCATCGGCGATCTCTCGGTATTCCTGTTGCCGCTGCCGCATGTCACCGCGCGCGATGTCGAGGTTGGCGCGGCGGCTTTGCGTTTGCAGTCGGTCGCGATTTATCCGCAGGTGTCTTCCTTGTTTTCCTCGCCGCGGCACTTGCGCAGTGTTGAGCTTGGCAAGCTGGACATTTCACCGGCCGGCATCGAGTTGCTGCAGAAGTTTGTGGAGAAGCCTGCCGCGGTGCCGCCGCCGGTTACCGTTGGCTCAGTACGCGCGAAGGGGCTGACGATCGAGTTGGCGTCGGGGGCGCTGCCGGGGCTTGATGCGGTGGCGGAAATCGGCCCTGACAATCTGCCGCGTAGCCTGCACCTTGCCACCGCCGACGGTAAAGCCAGGCTCACGCTCGATGCCGATGGCACCGCCTGGAACCTGACGTTCGCCGCCGGTGACTGGCAGTTGCCGCTCGGGTCCCCGCTGAAGTTTGCCACGCTCAAGGCCAGCGGCCGGGTTGATCGGGTGAAGCTGGTGTTGCCTTCGATCACCGCTGCCCTCTATGGCGGGCAGGTCACCGCGAGTGCCGATCTGGATTGGCAGAAGGGTCTCAAGCTCGGTGGCCATGCGTCGGTGAGTGCGCTGGATATCGCGCCGCTGCTGCAGGCGCTCAAGCTCAAGCCTGCCTTGAGCGGCAGGCTCGATGCCAGCGGGCCGTTCAGGGCGCAGGCGCCGCGGCCGGCGGCGCTGGCCGAGGGCTTCAATGCCGAGGTGGCGTTCAAGGTCAACGATGGCGTGTTGCACGGTTTCGATCTGGCCACCGCGGCGAAGACCCTGATCAAGTCCGGCGCCTCGGGCGGGCAGACGCGCTTTGATCAGCTCACCGGCAACCTGCAGGTGGCGGGCCGGGCGCTGCACCTGCGCAATGTGAAGGTGGCCTCCGGCGTGCTCGATGCCAAGGCGAATGTCGATGTCAGCCCGTCGAAGGCGCTCAGCGGCCGGGTCGAGGTCGACTTGAAGGGCACCGCCGGGCTGATTGGCGTGCCGCTCGCGCTGTCGGGAACCTTGGCCGCGCCGACCCTGATGCCGACCAGGGGTGCGATGGCCGGTGCGGCGATCGGCACGGTGCTGTTGCCCGGAGTCGGCACCTCGCTTGGCTCGAGCGTGGGCGACAAGATCGGCCGCCTGTTCGGCAAATGAAAAAGCCCGCCGTGCGGCCAAGGCCCTGGCTTAAGCTGTGTAAACCGCGTGGACTGACCGCAAGATTCGCCCCGTAAGTCAACGCTTGCCGGCCAAGCGGTCGCCCCGCATACCGCCGCAGGCGCAGGTGTAGTCAGCCCAGGGATGCAAGGTCCCTGGCAGCTTACCTGAGCCGCCCGGCGTCAATCCATCGCTGCGTCATGCCTCGTGCGAGGTTGTAGCGGGCGCAGTTGTATTGCTCCAGGTGGTCCAGTTCCGTGTTCGCGATGACGCGCAATGCCGCCAGGTCAGCGGCGTCGACAGGCACCTCCGAAAATGCGTCTTCCAGCGTTCGGCCGTGGAAGACGACGAACTGCATGAGCTCATTCAAGGCCTGTCGGTACCGGGCTCGAATCGGGTCGGGCACGACCAGGGAGGCTCGCAGCACGCTGTATTTCTGAATCGAGCGACGGTAGATGAACTCAAAAAGCTCCACTGCCGCGGCGACGTTGCGCTGCTCGTAGATGCCTAGCATGGCTGTCGCATAGTCGGTGCGCTCCACGTCCAGAAAGGACAAGGGTGCGCAGTTGTACAGCAACAGCGGCAGGTTGGCGCTCAGACGACTCGTCCGCTTGTTGCCATCAGCAAAGGGCTGCAGGTAGGCCAGGTTGACCCAAAGGAAGAATGCGGCCTCCACCGGGTTTCGGATGTTGCGGACCTTGTCGATAATGGACTTCAGCGTTTCTTCCAGGAGCGTGGGGATATTGCTCGGCGAATAGACAGAGCTGTCGATGTTCACCAGGCGCCGGCGGATGCTGCCAATGTCCCGCGAGTCCTTCAAGAGGTCCTTCATCAACTTGGCTTGCAGGTCGACGATGACGGGCACCGTGATGCCCTCTGTGGGCACAGCGTCGACCATGAACTCGATGGCGTTCTTGTGGTTGAGCAGCATCAGGGTGTCTTCGTCGAGGGGACCTGTTTGCTCCCCGAGCTCGAAGAGTTCCTTGGTGTCGAGCAAGCTCTTGTTGTTGCCCTCCAGGCGTGACGACGACCACGACAGGTCTATGAGCAGCTGCTCCAGAACCTCGCGGGCATACGTTCCCGCGGGTTGCTGGTCCCGACCACGGCCGGCGTTGAACAAGTCCGTGGCCAGCTGCGGTGGCAGCAAGCTGGACTGGTTCGGGATGTAGTCGTCCACAAAACTGCTTTCATAGCCGACCGGGGTGCGAGTTCCCAGGGGCGCGCGGAGCGTTTCGACCAAGGGCAGGGCAGCCGGTGACCACTGCAGCAGGCCAGGCCCTGCTGGCATGGGTGCGGCGGAAGGCAAGCCTCCCCGTACAGCCTTGGCCGCATCTGTGGCCACGTAACGCGTGGACCGGCCGCCTCCCAGCTTCTGCAGAAAACCAGAGGCCAGAAGGTCCCGCAAGGCTCGGTTGATGGTGGGCCGGGATGCCTGGAGTGCTTGCTCCAGTGCGCCAGGCTGTAGGGGCTCCCCGGCGGCAAGGACCAAGCGCAGCAACGCATCGTGACGGGGCGACAGGGTAGGGGCGGTCATGGAGCGGAATCTTGTCAATCTTGTCAGCTGAGGAGATTGGGGCTTGAATCTCCTCATGATGACAAGAATAGCTGTAATCTTATCACACCAACAAGTCCCTGACGACATTGGTGATAAGATTAAGGGGTGGTTACAAGAAAGTGTCAGAGGCCCTGAGGCCTTGCAACGCTGTGAGATCGCAGATGATTGCGTTAAGCGCCGACAGCCAAGTTAAGCGATTGCGCGGGTTGTGCGGGGGTTCGTGGCGTGCGGTCGAGGGCGCGGAACCACCCCAGGTAGTTCTCCAGGTAAGCGGTCGCCACGCCATTGAAGCGGCGCATCCAGCCTTTGACCCGACCCTGGCACGAGTTCACGCCTTTCCGACCAATCCGTTTGCACAGGTCAAGTCAGGGGCTTGCCGTGCGGCGGGCTTTTTCGATCAGCGCTGCGTCGCTCTACGCGATCACCTTGGCGATCGAATCAGCCACGTAGTCGATGTTTTTCGAATTCAGTGCCGCCACGCAAATGCGCCCGGTGTCGATCGCGTAGATCGAGAACTCCTCGCGCAGGCGCAGCACTTCGGCCTTGGTCAGGCCGGAGTAGGAAAACATGCCGCGTTGCGCCAGCACGAAGTCGAAATCGCGCGACGGCACCCGCGCCTTGAGCTTGTCCACCAGGGCGCGGCGCATTTCCTTGATGCGCACCCGCATCTCGCCGAGCTCCTTGTCCCACAGGGCGCGCAACTCGGGGTTGGCGAGCACGGTGGCCACTGTCTGCCCGCCGAAGGTCGGCGGGTTCGAATAGTTGGTGCGGATCACCCGTTTCAATTGCGACAGCACGCGCGCGGATTCCTCGCGGCTGCCGGTCACCGCGGTCAGCGAGCCGATCCGTTCGCCGTAGAGCGAAAACGATTTCGAATACGAGCTTGAAATCAGCATCGAAATGTCGGCCGCCGCGAAGCGCCGCACCACCTCGCCGTCGGCATCGACACCGTCGCCGAAGCCCTGGTAGGCGATGTCGAGAAACGGCACCAGGTTGCGCGCCTTCACCAGTTCGATCACGCTGGTCCACTGCTCCGCGGTCAGGTCGACCCCGGTCGGGTTGTGGCAGCAGGCATGCAGCACCACGATGCTGCCCGGCGCCAGGCCGGCCAGCGCCTTCTGCATGCCGGCGAAATCCAGGCCGTGGGTGGCGGCATCGTAGTAGGCATAGTTGCGCACCTCGAAGCCGGCGGATTCGAACAGCGCGCGATGGTTCTCCCAGCTCGGGTCGCTGATCCACACCGTGTCCGAGGTGCCGAACTTGCGCAGGAAATCGGCGCCGATCTTCAGGCCGCCAGTGCCGCCCAGCGCCTGCACGGTGACTGCACGCCCGGCGGCGATCAGCGGGCTGTCGGCGCCCAGCAACAGGCTCTGCACCGCGCGGTCGTAGGCAGCCAGGCCGTCGATCGGCAGGTAGCTCTTGGGCGCGCCGGTCTTGACCGTCTGCGCCTCGACCTGCTTCACGCATTCGAGCAGTGGTACACGGCCATTGTCGTCGTAATACACGCCCACCCCGAGGTTGACCTTGTTGGGGTTCTGGTCGGCCACGAATTGTTCGGTGACACCCAGGATCGGGTCCTTGGGTGCGAGTTCTACGTTGGCGAAAGCCGAGACGGGGACGGGAGCGTTCATGATGGCGGGCCTGGGTGGGTGGGCTTGCAAATCCGGGAAAATGCAGCGGAAAAATGCAGCGGGAAATTGCAGCGCAGCATTTTACTCCAAGCCAGTGCCCGTTTTTGGCGCCGCCGCAAACGGCGCAACCCTGTCGTCGTTTCGTCATGCTGGCCGGTTGGCAACCAGGCATGCCCGGAAAAGGCGGGCGCAGGGGACTCTATTCGCAATTCGCCCGGCCCCGCTGCGCCCCTAGACTTGCCGCACGTCAGGGATTCTCCGGGAGGAATGTATGGCGGCAGTGCAGGACGCCGCTCGCATCGGCCGCTTCGACATCATCAGCACCCTCGGGCGTGGCGCCCAAGGCACGGTCTATCTCGCCGAAGACAGCCGCCTCGGGCGCCGGGTCGCGGTCAAGACCATGCATTTTGAGCGGGTCGACGACCCCACCGTGGCGCACGAAACCGAGGTGATGCTGGGCGAGGCGCGGATTGTCGGCAAGCTCTCGCATCCGAACATCGTCACCCTGTTCGACGCCGGTGAAGACGATGGCATGCCCTACCTGGTGTTCGAGTTCGTCGAGGGCCAGACCTTGGACGACATGATCCGCGACCGCGGCATGCTGACACCGGACGACGCGGTGCGCATCGCCAGCGGGCTTCTGGCCGGGGTCGACTACGCCCACGAAGCCGGGGTGGTGCACCGCGATCTCAAACCGGCCAACATCATGCTCACCCGCGATGGCGTGCCGCGGGTGATGGATTTCGGCATCGCCAGCCACCACACGAAAAACGAGATCGGCAAGCCGGGCGAGCAGAGCCTGTCGGGCACGCCGAGTTACATGGCGCCGGAATACCTGTCGGGCGCCGCTTTCACGCCGCGCTGCGATGTGTTCGCCGCCGGCATGGTGCTCTACGAAATGCTCACCGGCGCACCGGCGGTGAAGGGCGAGAGCCATTACCAGACCATGTTTGCAATGGTCAAGGAAACGTTCGCCCGGCCATCGGTGCGCAATCCGGCGGTCGATGAAAGGCTCGAAGCGATCGTCATGCGCGCGCTCGAGAAAGACCCGCTCGCACGCTACGCCAGCGCCAACGCGCTGCTCGAAGCATTGACCGCCTATGCCAATCCGCAGGCAGCCGAATCCGGCGCCGACGCCGCGCCGGCGGCCGACGGCAACGGCACCCTCGATTTCCTGTTGCGGCGGATGCGCTACAAGAGCGATTTCCCGGTGTTGTCGTCAACCATTTCCACGGTCAACAACCTGGTGGCTTCGGAGAATGGCTCCACCGGTGCGCTGGCCGACAACATCCTCAAGGATGTGTCGCTCACCAACAAGCTGCTGCGGATGGTCAACACCGCCTATTTCCAGCAGTTCGGCGGCTCTGTGAGCACCATTTCGCGCGCGGTCGCGATTCTCGGCTTCCAGAAGGTGCGCAGCGCCGCGCTGTCACTGATGCTGTTCGAGCATCTGCAAAACAAGTCGCAGGCGGCCGACCTGAAGGACCATGTCACCGCCAGCTATTTCAGTGGCGTGGTGTCGCGCGAACTGATCACCAATCTCGGCATGAACAGCGCCGAAGAGGGCTTCATCTGTTCGATGTTCCATCGCCTGGGCCGTTTGCTGGCGGTGTTTTACCTGCACGATGAATCCTGCGAAGTCACGCGGGTGGCGAAAGCCCGCGGCATCGAAGAGAACCTGGCCGCGGTCGAAGTGATCGGCATGAGCTACACCGATCTCGGGCTCGGCGTGGCCAGGCAGTGGAACCTGCCGGAACGGATCGTCAGCTCGATGAAGGCGGCCGGCAGCGGCCCGATGGGCGGCGGCGAGGAAGCCAGGCTGCGCGCCCTGGCCGACGTCTCCAACCGGATGGCCGATGTGGTGGCAACGCCGCCCGGCAAGGCGCGCGACACCCTGCTGGGCAAGATCGAGGCGCAGTACGGCGAGGACCTGGGGCTTGACCACGCGCAGTTCACCAGGCTGCTGGAAACCTCGGCCGGGGCGTTCACCGACGAGGTCAGGTCACTCGGTCTGCCAATGCATTCCGGCGCCTTCATGCAGGGCGTACGCGCGCTCACCGTCAATGTCGAGAAGAAAGCAGCGGCCGCCGGCGTGGTGCCGGCCGAAACCGTGCTCAACGGCGCGCCGCTGGCCGCCGCCAATACGAGTTCGAAGGCGATAGAAGGGAGTCGAACCGGTGCGGCAGCCGCTGGCGCGCAAGCCGGCGGCGCGGGGACCGCGACCGCGCGTGCCGCAGGCGGCAGCGCGGCTGCCGTTGCGGCCATCGATGGCGCCATGCTCAACACGATTGCACCCGACATGGCGCAGGCCGGCGCGCTGCAGGACCCGGCCGCCCGCGCCCAGATGCTGTCGGCCGG
>JANPGJ010000274.1:0-2693 GCA_031423955.1 Burkholderiales bacterium | reverse complement strand
GAACGACTCGCTGCGCTCGGCGGTCCACTTGATCGGCCGGCCGACGCGCTTGCTGGCCCAGACCAGCGCGGTGTCTTCGGCATACAGGAAAATCTTCGAACCGAAGCCGCCGCCGACGTCCGGTGCGATCACCCGCACCTTTGATTCCGGCAGGCCGAGCACGAAGGCGCACATCAGCAGGCGCTCGACATGCGGGTTCTGGTTCGCCACATGCAGGGTGTAGCTGTCGTCGTGCTTGGTATAGGACGCGATCGCCGCGCGCGGCTCCATCGCGTTCGGGATCAGGCGGTTGTTGGTGAATTCGAGTTTGGTGACGTGCGCGGCCTTGGCGAACGCCGCATCGACCGCGGCCTTGTCGCCATGGCCCCAGTCGTAGCACAGATTGTGCGGTACTTCGTCATGCACCAGGGTGGATGCGCTATAGGCACTGGCGGTATCGACCACCGCCGGCAGCACTTCGTAATCCACCTCGATCAACTCGCAGGCGTCCTTGGCCTGCCACTGGGTCTCGGCCACCACCAGCGCGACCTGGTCGCCGACATGGCGCACCTTGCCCTGGGCCAGCGCCGGATGCGCCGGTTCCTTCATCGGCGTGCCGTCCTTGTTGTTGATCAGCCAGCCACATGGCAGGCCACCCACCTTGGCGTCGGCCAGGTCCTGGCCGGTGAAGATCGCCACCACGCCGGGGGCCTTCCTGGCGGCATCGAGATTGATCCCCTTGATGCGCGCATGCGCGTGTGGGGAGCGCAGGAACACGCCGGCGGTCTGGCCGTGCAGGCTGATGTCGTCGGTGTACTGGCCGTTGCCGGTCAGGAAACGCTGGTCTTCGCGCCGCAGCATCGGCTTGCCGATCGGGCTCATGGACATGTCGGTCATGGTTTTTCCCTTACGCGGCAGCGGCGACTTGCCGCACTGCGCGCACGATGTTGTGGTAGCCGGTGCAGCGGCAGATGTTGCCTTCGAGGCCGGCGCGGATCTCGGCTTCGCTCGCCTTCGGATTGTCGGCCAGCAACTGGCAGGCCGACATCACCATGCCGGGCGTGCAGAAACCGCATTGCAGCCCGTGGCAATCGCGAAACGCTTCCTGCATCGGATGCATCTTGCCGTCGGCGCCGCCGGCCAGCCCCTCGATGGTGGTGATGGCGGCGCCGCCGGCCTGTACCGCCAGCATCGAGCAGGCTTTCACCGCGCGGCCGTTCAGGTGGATGGTGCAGGCGCCGCACTGCGCGGTGTCGCAGCCGACATGGGTGCCGGTCAGTTGCAGGTGCTCGCGGATGAATTGGACCAACAGCATGCGCGGGTCGATTGCAGCCGACACCGCCTTGCCGTTGACCGTCATGCTGACGGAAACAGTCATTTGTCTTCTCCTTTGGATTGATCGGGTTCGCTGCGCGCCGGGTTGCCACCGAAACTGGGGGCCGACCTTGAAGCGCCATCAAACGCTTCCGAGAATACGGTGAGTCCGGATAACAGTCAATCGTCGTCGCGCCGGATTACCGTGGAATACCCGTATGTGTCAGCCGCATGACAGCGGCGCCGGTGCCCGTCGCACCTGCACGGTGCGCTTAAAGGCGGCCGGTACGCTTGATGTCGAGGTAACGGTTGACCAGCGCGATCGGCAGGTGCTCGGGCAGCACGTCGAGCACCATGCCGCCGCGATGCTCGATCCGTCGCAGGGTGGCGGCCCGCTGCTGCATGTAGTCCTGTGCCGCGGCATGCGTCAACGCGCTGCCGAGGCCGCTGACCGGTCGCGCCAGGGCGGCGTCGAGCGCGGGTTCGCGCAGCGAGGCGAACAGCACCAGGTGGCGCTGGCGCAGCAGGGTCAGGGCCGGGGCCAGGGTGTCGTCGTCCTCGTCGCGCAGGTTCGACAGGATGATCACCAGGGCGCGGCGCTTGAGGCGGCGCGAGGCATCGATCGCCGCCTGGTAATAGTCCGGCATCATCAGGCCCGGTTGAATGTCATACAGGCCGCCAAGCAGCAGGCTCACCGTGGCGCCGGATTTGCGCGGCGCCAGGAAGCGCGGTGCCTCGGTGCCGAAGGTGAGGTAGCCGACCGCGTCGCCCTGGCGCAGGCTCACGTAGGCCAGCAGCAACGCCGCGTTGAGCACATGGTCGAAGTGCCGGAGGTGGCTCAAGTCGCTGTCGGCCGCGCTCATGCGGCGGCCGCAGTCGATCATAAACACGATTTGCTGGTCGCGCTCGTCGCGGTAGTCGCGCGCGATCAGCTTGCGGGTGCGCGAGGTGGCGTTCCAGTCGATCTGGCGTTGCGCATCGCCTTCGCGGTACTCGCGCAGCTGGTGAAAGTCGGTGCCCTCGCCGCGCCGCCGGCGCTGCAGGATGCCGATTTGCGAAAGGTGATTGTCGGTGGCCAGGAGGGCGTAGCCAGTGAGCGCGGCGAAATTCGGGTAGACCCGTACCGCCGCCGGCAGTGGTTGGCGGATTGTGCGTTGCCACAAGCCGAGCGGCGAGTCGATCCGCAGATCGCAGGCGACAAAGGCGGCATCGCCGCGCGCAAGAGGGGTAAAGCGGTAGGCGAACTGCGCGCTCTTGCCCGGCGTGATCGCGAGTGCCAGCGGCAGGCCGCTGGCGATGCCGCTGGCCGGGTGGTGGTCATGGACATCGAGCCTGAGGTTGCGGCGGCCGTGATTGATCAGTCGGAGCCGCACTTCGCTTGCGACCCCGACCGGCAGCGA
>JANPGJ010000273.1:0-4496 GCA_031423955.1 Burkholderiales bacterium | reverse complement strand
GGTAGGGTCCAAAGGATGTGGGTGATGGAATGAGGTCACATTTTGAATCTGAAAGGACACTGTGGAATTCTCCGCGTAGCGGCTCGTCCGGCTTAGGCGTCACAAAACGACCCATCGCGGTCGCCACATTGGTATGATCCGAAAACCGCTCGGAGGTACACCATGCCAGACGTTGTTGCTGAACTCGCTGAACGAGGCCTTTCACTCGAACCCGTTGATCGATCAAGGCTTGTCGAATTACTGCTTGAATCGCTGATTGAGCCGCCGCTTCCTGATATTGAGGCTGCCTGGGATGAAGAGATCAAGTGCCGTGTAGCGGCCTATGAGCGCGGAGAAGTCGAGACCTACGCAGCGGAGGATGTCTTCGCTGAGGCCCGAAAAAGTGCCCCGTGAAGCGGGCGCGCTTTACCAAGCAAGCCAGGGCTGAACTACTCGCACAAATCTCGTACTACGAGAAAGAAGAATTGGGCCTCGGAGCCCGTTTTCGGAAAGAAGTCGAGTCGGCGGCGCAGCGCGCAGCTGCTTTTCCGCAACACGGGAAGCCAGGTTCGGCCGGGACAAGAAAACGGCGAGTGGTCGATTTCAAGATTTCCGTCGTCTACACCGAGACCGACTTTCCAACGTCCGAGGCTGTGAACGAGGCTCTGCGCGGCTTGTTAACGCTCACAGAGCAAACGGCACGCATTACAGGTCGCGCAAAGCGCCCGGCCCGCAAGCGGGTGGCGGTATAGATTTGTTGGTGTGCCTGGCCTTGGGCTCGTTTGGCCTTGGCAAGAATTGTGGGGCGCTGCCTGCCTTGTGTATCAAATGGGCCACTGTGCGCCATGCTTCTCGGGCACGCGCGTAGGGCCTACTTCCGAGGCGTCGAGAAGGGGTTGAGAACTTCGACCTTGAACTGCTTGAAGTCGGCAACGTTGCGCGTGACGACAGTCAAGCCGTGAAGTCGCGCAGTCGCCGCGATCATTGCGTCTTCGTAGAGCGTATCGGAGGATCGGTGCATCAACCGCGCCCATTCCCGGAAAGCGGGCGCGTCCATCGGCACGATGTTGAACGTCTCCGACACCTGAGCAAGCCACTTCTCCAACTCCAGGGCCTTCGCCTCGTCCTGCTCGCGAGACACTTCTATTCCCGCCTGAATCTCACCGACAGTCACCGCCGAGATGTGCAGGTCGGCATCAGCGGCCTCGTGAATCCATTGAACGACCGCGCCGTGAGGCTTCGGCTTGCGCAGTTCCGAGACAACGTTTGTATCGAGCAAGTACATGTCAGTCACCGCAGGGCGGACAGCTTTCGCCGCCTGGCCTGTCCCCGAGCGGGAACCGGAATCGCAGCTCTTGCCTGATCCGAGAGCAGCAACTCTTTCAGTGAAGGTTTGGCGCCTGCCTGCAAGCGCTTCCATTCTCCTGCCGGCACTAGAACCGCGGCCTCCGTCCCGCGCCGGGTCACCATCTGCGGACCTTCCGTAAGGCACTTATCAAGGAACTCGCTGAACCGCGCCTTCGCATCCTGAACAGGCCAAGACTGCATCGCACTCCTCCGTGCTGACTAGTGGGATGACTAGTCTAACATGGGTGCACCCTGGATCCTCTATCTAAACTTCCCGCCAAAGTCCGGTGACTGATCGATTGTTCTGGCGATTGTGACGTCCACAGTGACCGCGTGCGGTGCAGACCCTGCGAGGCCTGCTGCTCGATCGACTTGAGCCTTCAATGCACCCCGCCTCGAACAGCGTCAAGTACTTCGGTCTATACGCCATCGCCACCGGAATCGGGCTTGTCTTTGCTCCCGGCCTGGTGCTTTCCCCATTGGGGATCGCCGTGCCCACCGAGATCTGGATCAGGGTGGTGGGTGGTGGGCGCGCTTGCTGCTCCGGTCGGCTACTACTACTGGGTTTGCGGCTCGGCGAATTTGGTGGAATTTTTCCGCGCCTGCGTTCGCGGCCGCATTCTGTTCGCGGCGATCCTGGTCTTGCTCGTCGCGCTCTACGCCGCGCCAGCGCAGATACTTCTGTTTTCCGTCATCGATGTCGCGGGCGTGGTTTGGACTGCTTACGGCCTGCGCAAGGCGGCGGGTGCGTGAGCCTTCGTCGTTTGAATCGCCAAACTGCTGTCTTGCCTGGTTGAAAGGCTCCGCCGCGCCATCGCAGCCAGGCCTACGCTGCGGCGAGGATCATGTCCGCGGCCTTCTCGCCGATCATCAGTGTGCTTGCGTTGAGGTTGGCTGACGGAATCATCGGCATGATCGAGGCATCGGCGACGCGCAGTCCTTCAATGCCGTGGACCCGCAAGGCGTCGTCGACCACCGTGTCGTTATGCTTGGCCGGGCCCATGCGGCAGGTGCCCATCGGGTGGTAGGCGGTGTTGCCGGTGCGCCGCGCATGGTCGAGCAGTTCTTCATCGCTTTGTCGCTCGGCGCCGGGCCAGTGCTCGCTGGCAACATAGGGCTTTAACGGGTCGCTCTGCAAAATGCGGCGCGACAGGCGCATCGCCGCCAGCAACACGCGGCGGTCTTCGGCTTCACCGAGGTAGTTGCCCTGGATCTCCGGCGGCAGGAACGCGTCGGACGAGGTGGCGCGCACATGGCCGGCGCTCGTCGGGCGTTGTTGCCAGCAGGCAACCGTTGCTCCGGCGAAGCGGTCGAGGCCGGACTGCACGCCGTCCGGATAGCTGGCCGGGGTGAAGGTCAGCTGAATGTCGCCGTTCGCCAAGGCCGGGTCAGATTTCCAGAAGCAGTACACCAGCGTCGGCGTCAGTGCCAATGCGCCGCGCCGGGTCAGCGCGTATCGGGCGACTTCGCGCACCAGCGGCAAGCCGCGTACCCGGTTGTTGATGGTTTGCATGTTCTGGATGCGCACCACCGAGCGCACGGCGTAGTGGTCGCGGAAGTTCTGCCCGACAGCCGGCAGGTCATGCACCACCGGAACGCCGATCGATTGCAGGTGCGCACCATCGCCAATGCCGGAGAGCTGCAAAAGATGCGGTGAGGCCATCGCGCCGGCGCAAAGTATGACTTCGCGATGGGCCCTGATGGTGCGGGCCGGCGCCTCGCGGCCGCCGACAGCGAAGCGCACGCCGGTGGCTTTCTTGTTTTCAATCAGGATGCGCTCGACGTGCGCACCGGTGATCACCCGGGTGTTGCCGCGTTTCATCACCGGGTACAGAAAAACCCGCGCCGGGCTGACCCGGCGGCCGCGATACACGCTGCGCTGGGCGTAGGCGATGCCCTCCTGGGTGCGGCCGTTGTAATCGGGATTGCGCGGCACGCCGAGCGACTGTGCGCCACGGATGAAGGCGTCGCACAGCGGGTCGGTGTCATCGATGTCGGTGATGGTGAAAGGGCCGTCGCTGCCGTGATAGCCCGCATCGGCCACGCCAAGTTTGCGTTCGCTTTTCTTGAAATAGGGCAGCAGATCCTGGTAACTCCAACCCTGATTGCCGGCCTGCGCCCAGGCGTCGAAATCCGCGCGTTGGCCGCGGTTGTAGATGTGGCCGTTGATCGAGCCTGATCCACCCAGGGTCTTGCCGCGTGCATGCTGGATAGCGCGGCCATTCAACCCGGGGCTGGCCGCGCCCGGATACATCCAGTTGATGGCAGGGTTGCGCAAGGTGTACAGCACACCGGCCGGAATGTGAATGAACGGGTTGCGGTCCGGCGGTCCGGCTTCCAGCACGCAGATGCTGGATTTGCCGTGCTCCGACAGGCGCCCGGCGACCACCGAACCGGCGGTACCGGCGCCGATGATGATGTAGTCGTAGGTTTCTTCGTTCATGCGGCCAATGGTATTCGAGTCGGCAGAATCGAGTCGATCGCGCGCGACCGGTTTGTTGGGGGGATTGGAGCTGGGCGGCTTTCACAAACCGATTGAATCGTGCAGGCGGCACCTATACACTCGCCAGCCGAAGACTCCTTTCCCTATCAACGAGGCCAACAATGTCTGACGACGATCTGAAAAGCGAACTGGAACGCCTGCGTGCGGAAAACGCGGCGCTCAAGAAGGGTGCGGCCACCGGCATCACCATGAAGGTGAGCGAAAAGGGCGGCCTGTCGGTGTATGGCATGGGCCGATTCCCGATCACGCTCTACAAGGAGCAATGGCTCAAGCTGCTCGATATGTCGGAGCAGATTCGCGCTTTTATCGCGGCGAACGCGGGGCAGTTGAAAGCGAAGGATTGAGCTGAACGGCACTTGCTTGCGCAGAAACTCCGGACAGGGTGGGAGTTTCGTCGTTCGCGAGTGGTCGGGAAACCAGGTGTTTTGCGTAGTTGTGGTCTGGACCCCCGCATACGCGAGGGTGACAAACCAAACCAAACGATTAAGTGAGTGCCGTTCGGACCAAGCTACTGTGGGCCTGCGCGCTACGACAAAGCTCCAAGCGCTTCAGCAAAGGGCGCGATCGGCATCTCGCACACCCCGCGCCCGAGCAGCCCGCGGCCATCGGCCGACACCATGCCGGTTGACAACAGCGGCGCGCGACCGCTTGCCACCACCGCGGCGGC
>JANPGJ010000272.1:0-17226 GCA_031423955.1 Burkholderiales bacterium | reverse complement strand
CGGCGCATGCGCTGGCACGGCTGGAGCGCTCCGAACAGCACACCATGCTCGACCTGGGCGACGATGATTTCACCGTCGGGCGCCCGCATCCGATGATCGACCCGTCCGTGCGGGTGGCACGGATTGCGGCGGAGGCCGCGGATCCGGAGACCGCGGTGATCCTGCTCGACGTCGTGCTGGGATATGCCGGTCACATGGATCCTGCCGGCGCGATTGCTGATGCCATCGTCCGCGCCCGCGCCGGGGCGCAGGCGGCGGGCCGCGACCTGGTGGTGCTGGCATTCGTCTGTGGCACCGAAGGCGATCCGCAGGTGCGCTCGCTTCAGGAGCGCACCCTTGCCGCGGCCGGCGCACTGTTGGCACCCTCGAGTACGCACGCTGCAGAGCTTGCCGCACGCATGGTGGCCGGGCGTTGAGCCGGCGTCGCAGCACGAACCGCCACGTACCGACCGCACGCCATTGGAGCCCGCACATGAATGATTGGCCGGTATTGAACCTGATCGCAATGCCGTGCATGCGGCAGGTGGCGCGGTGAGCGCGCAGCGTGTGGTGATCGCGCTCGGCGGCAACGCCGCCTATCCGCCGACCATTCGCGGTACCGCCGAGGAGCAACTCGACGTCATGGCCGGCCTGTGCGAACACTTCGTGCGCATGATCGAAGACGACTACAAGCTGATCCTGACCCACGGCAACGGCCCGGTGGTCGGCAATATCCTGTTTCGCATGGCCAAGACCGCGCTCGAATTGCCGCCGATGCCGATGGACGTCTGCGTCGCCCATTCGCAGGGCGGCATGGGCTACATGCTTGAGCAATCGTTTTCCAATGTGCTCAAGCGCCACGGCAGCAGCGCACGGGTCGCCGCCCTGCTGACCGAGGTCGAGGTCGATCAGCACGATCCGGCGTTC
Source organism: Burkholderiales bacterium (assembly GCA_031423955.1). GTDB lineage: Bacteria > Pseudomonadota > Gammaproteobacteria > Burkholderiales > JAEUOS01 > JAEUOS01. Next base: position 16,320 of record JANPGJ010000272.1, on the reverse strand, counting down.
GCCAACCCGACCAAGCCGGTGGGCAAGTTTTTTTCCGCCGACGAGGCCGCCCGCATGAGTGCCGAAACCGGATGGATATTCAAGGAGGATTCTGGTCGCGGCTGGCGCCGCGTGGTGGCATCGCCGGCGCCGCTCAGGATCCTTGACCTCGACGCCATCGAGGCATTGCTGGCGGCCGGCATCATTCCGATTGCCGCTGGCGGCGGCGGCATTCCGGTGATCCGCGACGCCGACGGCTGCCATCACGGTGTGCCCGCGGTGATCGACAAGGACCTGACCTCGGCGATGCTGGCCGCGCATACCGGCGCCGACACCCTGATCATGCTCACCGGGGTCGAGCAGGTGATGCTCGATTTCGGCAAGCCGACCGCGCGCGCGGTCGCCAGGATGACGGTGTCCGAAGCGCGCCGGCATATGGCCGATGGCCAGTTTCCGCCCGGCAGCATGGGGCCGAAGGTCGAGGCCGCGCTCAACTATCTTGCCGCCCGTGACGGTGCAGTAGTCATCACTTCCCTTGAGCGAGCCCACGACGCACTTGGCGGCAGCGCCGGCACGCGGATCGAGCGCGATGCCTGAATTGGCCAACCGCCAGCGGGTGCGCGCAATCGGACACCGCGCCGCCGCCGCGCTGCGCGCATCCGGCGGCTGGACGACGCCGTTGCCGGACTTCCACGATGCGCCATATGCCATGGCCGGCGGCGAAATCATCTGGACCGGCAAGTCGGGCGCCATGCATCCGCGCGCCGTGTTGGTCAGCAATCCAGGCAGCGGCGAGCCATTGCCGGTTGCCGGTGTGACGCCCTGGATCGCACCCGCGATCAGTCTCGATGCCGCGGCCGTGGTACGCCTGCGTTCGGCGCTGATGCGACTTGCGACAAGCGTCGCGCCACGCGCCCCTTCGAGTGGCTTCGCCCCGTTGCTGGCATCGCGCCACCTCGGTTTTCCCCTGCAGGCCCGGCGCGCCGTCGCGGTGGCGCTGGCGCGCGCCGCGCGTTCCGATGCGCCGCTGCCTTTTTCAGACGCCGCTGCGCGCCTGCTCGGTCTGGGCGGCGGCCTGACGCCTTCGGGTGACGATTACGTTGGCGGCGCCCTGTTCGCCGTGCGCGCGATCTACCCGGGACAGCGTGCGTGGCAATCTGCCGCCGCAAGCATTTGCGGGCTGGCCGCCAGTCGTACCCATGCAATCAGCGCCGCCCTGCTCGCCGATCTGGCCGCTGGCGAAAGTTTCGCCCCGCTGCACGAACTGGTGGCCGGCGCGGCTGCCGGCTACCGACCGGCGGCCCTGGTGCGGATCGCGGGTGACCTGACCGCGATCGGCCACAGTTCCGGCTGGGACATGCTGACCGGGGTCATCGCCGCCACCACCGGATTGCCCGAAGACATCACCGCAAGCACCTGAAGACCTGACCATGAACCTGATTTCACAAACTCCGAGCGCCCTCAACGTCGGGCTGGAAAGTTTCAACCAGAGCGTCAACGGCAACCACGGACGCGCCGTGCAACTCGACTGGCAGCCGCCTGGCAATGCCGATCCGGCGCTGGCCTGGAAACTGGCCTTGCTGGCCAGCGACGGATCCGACCCTGCCGCCATCGGCGGCCGGATCGATGCGGCCAATGCTCTCGCGTGCGAACGCGTCATCGCGGCGCGCCCGATGCTTGTCGATGTCGCGCTGCGCGCCGATTCGGTTTGGCCGGAAATGAAATCGGAGCGCATCCTGCTGCATGCCGGGGCACCGGTTGCCTGGCCCGACATGTGCGGTCCGATGCACGGCGCGATGATCGGCGCGGTGCTCTATGAGGGCTGGGCGGATACCCCGGAACGCGCCCGCGCGATGCTTGAAGGCGGCGAAATCCGCTTCGCGCAGTGCCACGATTTCAACGCGGTCGGGCCGATGACCGGGATCATTTCGGCCGCGATGCCGGTGTTCGTGGTGCGCAATGCGAATGGCGGCAACATGGCCTATACCAACCTGAACGAAGGCATCGGCAAGTGCCTGCGCTTCGGCGCCAACAGCCCGGACGTGCTGGCCCGGCTCAAGTGGTTCGAGGCGGTGCTGGCGCCGGCGATGAAGGCCGCAGTGCTGCGGGTCGATGGCGGCATCGACCTCAAGTCGATCCAGGCCCAGGCGCTGCTGATGGGCGATGAAGTTCACTCGCGCAACGCGGCGGCCACCGCCCTGTTTTTCATGCAACTGGCCACCGCCCTGTCGGCCACCGACACGCCGCAGAAACTGGTGCGCGAGACGCTCGAATTCATATCGCGCACCTCGCAGTTCTTCCTCAACCTGTCGATGGTGGCATCGAAAGCGATCATGGATGCCGCCCACGGCATCGAGTATTCGAGCGTCGTGACCGCCACTGCGCGCAACGGTACGACCACCGGCCTGCGCGTTTCCGGCCTTGGACGCGCCTGGTTCGAGGCGCCATCCGACCATCCGGTCGGCTTGTTCTTTCCCGGCTTCAAACAGGAGGACGCCAACCCCGACCTGGGCGATTCGGCGATCTGCGAAACCGCCGGCTACGGCGGCTTCTCGCTCGCCGCCTCACCCGCACTCACGCTGCTGGTCGGCGGCACGGTGGCCGATGCCAATCATTACTCGCGCCTGATGTATCACATCACCACCACCCGCAATCCCGCACTGTCGCTACCCAATCTCGAATTCGACGGTGCGCCCACCGGCATCGACGTGCGCAAGGTGGTCGATACCGGCATCCGTCCGGTCGTGACCACCGGCATCGCGCACAAGGAGGCCGGCATCGGGCAGATCGGCGCCGGGATTGTCCGCGTACCCATGGCCTGCTACACGAAGGCGCTCGAGGCGCTGGCCGCGCGCTACCTGCCTGCTTGATTGGCCGCTGGTACGCAGCCGGTACGGCAGATCAAGAGGCTTTACGGGCCACCGAACAATTCGCCCTTGGTATAGTCGCGTCCTGGTGACGGGCAAACGCTGCCGTCACCTCAAGCCAACCACCACGCCGCCGCCATGACCGCCCTCAATTTCCATCGCTATTCGGACCTCGCGCCCAACAACAGCGACTTCACGCCAAACGATCTGGTGATCGCCGGCTGGACCGGTCGCGATCGCGCCGCACTGGAGCATCATGTCGCCGAACTTGAAGCACTTGGCGTCAAGCGGCCCTCTTCGATGCCGGTCTACTACAGGGTTGCGGCCGACTGCCTGAGCCAGGGCGCGGCGATCCAGGTGCTCGGCCCCGATTCGTCGGGCGAAGTCGAACCGGTGTTGTTTTCAATGAGCGACGGCCTGTGGCTTGGCGTCGGGTCCGACCACACCGATCGAAAGCTCGAAACCATCTCGGTGGCCATGTCGAAGCAGGTCTGCGCGAAGGTCGTCGGGCACGCATTGTGGGATTGCCGCGAGATCGCCGACCATTGGGATCAACTGGTGATCCGCTCACGCATCCCGAGCGAGACCGGCGGCAAGCCGGTGCTGTATCAGGAAGGTCCCCTGTCGAGGATTTTGCCACCGCAAACCCTGATCACCGGCCATTCGGGCCAGCCCGGGTTGCCAGTCGGTACGGTGATGTTCTGCGGCACGTTTGGCGCCATCGGCGGCATTCGTCCTGCGCCCTGGTTCGAGATGGAAATCGAGGACCCGGTGTTGAAGCGGGTACTGCGCCATCGCTACCGGACGGACGTGCTGCCGATAGTCGAGTAGGTCCCTGCCTGCCCCCGGCGCTGCCGCGATCGCGCAGCGCCACCCGTGTTACCGCCGCCGTCAGGCCTGATCACGGAATCCGTGCTGCTCCAGGCGCGGCAGACGCAGGTAGTCGACGGTCTGCATTTCCTCCAGGCGACTCACGGTGCGCGCGAATTCATGGGCCAGCGCTCCCTGGGTATAGAGTTTTTCGGCCGCTACCGCGGCTGACAGGATCAGCTTTACCCGGGCGTCGTACAGCACATCGATCAGCCAGGTGAAACGGCGCGCTTCGGCAGCCTGCCGCGGCCCCATCTCGGGCACGCCCGACAGCACGATGGTGTGAAAGCGCCGGGCAAGATCGACATAGTCGGTATAGGAACGCGGCCCGCCGCACAGCGCCTTGAAATCGAACCAGACAATGCCCCCGGCGCGCCGCCGGTAGTTGATGCTGCGGCCCTCGACATCCAGCGCCTGCGTTTCATCCTCGACTTCGGCGATCCGCCCGAACTCGAGTTCCAGCGCCCGCGCGGTCGCCTCGCCCAGGGGCGTGTGATAAACCTTGGCGGATTCCAGCGCGCGGCGCCGGTAATCCACACCGGCATCGACATTGACCACCACCAGGCGGGTCTTGATGAGTTCGATCGCCGGCAGGAAACTGGCGCGCTGCAAACCGTCCTTCCAGAGCAGGTCGGGATGGTAGTTCGAGGTCATGCAAAGCATCACCCGGTTGTCGAACAGGTGCTGCAGCAGGCGGCCGAGAATCATCGCGTCGGCGATGTCGTTGACGTGGAATTCGTCGAAACAGATCAGGCGATACTTCTCGGCGATATCCTGCGCCAGGTGCTTGAGGGGATCCTCCTCTCCCTTGAGTTCGTCGAGCGCCTGGTGCACATCGCGCATGAAATGGTGGAAGTGCACGCGGCGTTTCTTCACCAGCGGCACGCACAGGTAGAAACTGTCCATCAGGAAGCTTTTTCCCCGCCCGACACCACCCCATAGATAAACCCCGCGCGGCAACTCGGGCTTGACGAAAAATCGCTTCAGCGCGGTGTTGCGACGCGCCTTGTAGCCTACCCACTCGTCGTACAACTCCTGCAGCACGCGCACGGCGGCGAATTGCGATTCGTCGCTGACGTAGCCGCGACGGGCGATCACCTTGTTGTAGTAGTCGAGGACCGTCAGGCGGCCGGACTCGGCGGCCGAGTTGATGTCGTCGATCGAGTCGTCGCCAGGGTCAAGCGCAGTGTCGCGCATAAATCACGTTTCCCGGCTGTTGCTGGCCGATTTCAGGCGGCGCGAATTGTTCCGCGGCGAACGCGCACCGGCAGGAGCATGAGATCACCTCGGCCTGCCGCCTAGATATGGATCGAGCGCTTGTCCACGCCTAGCATCGCTTCCTTCATCACTTCCGAGAGCGATGGGTGGGCGTGGCAGGTGCGTGCCACGTCTTCGGCGGCCGCCATGAACTCCATCGCCAGCACCGCTTCGGCGATCTGTTCGGAGGCATGGGCGTGGATCACGTGGACCCCGAGAATCCGATCGGTCGCCGCATCGGCCAGCACCTTGACGAAGCCGCCCGGCTCGCCCTGCGACAGCGCGCGACCGTTGGCTGAAAACGGAAAACTGCCAACCCTGTACTGCTGTCCCTCGGCCTTGAGCTGCTGCTCGGTCTTGCCAACCCAGGCGATTTCAGGCGAGGTGTAGATCACCCAGGGGATCGTGTCGTAATTCACGTGCCCGGCCTGGCCGGCGATGATTTCGGCCGCCATCACGCCCTCTTCCTCGCCTTTGTGCGCCAGCATCGGGCCACGCACCACATCGCCGACCGCGAACACATTGGCAGCGGCGGTGCGGCAGTGCCCGTCGACCTCGATGAAGCCGCGCGCATCGGCCGCCAGACCGATGTTTTCCAGACCGAGGTCGTCGGTATTGGGCACCCTGCCGATGGAGATGATCAGGCGATCGCATTCGAGCGTATGCGGCTTGCCGTCGGCATCGTGGTAGTCGACCGCAACCGAGCTCTTGCCCTGACGAATCTCGCCCAGCTTGATGCCAAGATGGATATTCAGGCCCTGCTCCCTGGTGAAAGCCTTCCATGCCTCTTTGGCGATGGCGTCATCGCAGGCCGCCAGAAAGCCTGGCAGCGCCTCAAGAACGGTGACTTCGGCGCCAAGCCGGCGCCACACCGAACCAAGCTCAAGGCCAATCACGCCGGCGCCGATCACCCCCAGTTTCCCGGGCACCGCAGGCAGGGACAATGCGCCTTCGTTGTCGCACACCCGCAGGTTGTCGACCGCCACGCCCGGCAGATGACGCGCCTTCGATCCGGTTGCGATGATCACATGCCTGGCCTTGACCTGCTCGACGCCAGCATCGCCAACCACCTCGAGCGTATAGCCGGCTTCGTCCTTGCCGGTGAACGAGCCCCGCCCCTTGAGCCAGGTGACCTTGTTCTTGCGAAACAGAAATTCGATCCCCTTGGTGTTCCTGGCGACGATCGAATCCTTGCGCGCGAGCATTTTCGCGACGTCAAACGCAACCCCCTTGACCGTGATCCCGTGGTCACCGAACGCGTGTTGCACCTTCTCGAAATTCTCCGACGATTCGAGCAACGCCTTGGACGGAATGCAACCGACATTCAGACAGGTGCCGCCGAGAGTCGCCTCACCTTTCGGGTTCTTCCATTTCTCGATGCAGGCAACCGAAAAGCCGAGTTGCCCGGCGCGTACCGCCGCGACATAGCCCGCGGGCCCTGCGCCGACGACCACAACATCAAAAGTCTTCATGATTTGAACAATTCCGTCCGGCCCTGCGGGGTTTCAATGTGCGGTTTCAAAGCTCGAGGAGGATGCGCGACGGATCTTCCATTGCTTCCTTCATCGCCACCAGCGCCAGCACCGCTTCGCGCCCATCGATGATGCGATGGTCATAGCTCATCGCCAGATAGTTCATCGGCCGCACCACCACCTGCCCGTTCTCGACTACCGCGCGGTCCTTGGTCGCATGCACGCCGAGAATCGCCGATTGCGGCGGATTGATGATCGGTGTCGACAGCATCGAACCGAAAGTACCGCCGTTGGAAATTGAAAAAGTGCCGCCAGTGAGGTCTTCGAGCGACAGCTTGCCGTCGCGCGCCTTGGCGCCGAAATTGGCGATGTCTTTCTCGATTTGCGCGAAGCTCTTCTGATCGGCATCGCGCAGGATCGGCACCACCAGGCCGCGCGGGCTGCCGACGGCGATGCCGATATCGAAATAGCCGTGATAAACGATGTCGTTGCCGTCGACCGAGGCGTTGACCACCGGGTATTTCTTCAGCGCGTACACCGCAGCCTTGACGAAAAACGACATGAAGCCAAGCTTGACGCCGTGTTCCTTCTCGAAGCGCTCGCCGTACTGCTTGCGCAGCGTCATTACCGGCTGCATGTTGACTTCGTTGAACGTTGTGAGGATCGCATTCATCGACTGCGATTCGAGCAGGCGCTGGGCGACTCGGGCGCGCAGGCGCGACATCGGCACCCGCTGTTCCGGGCGTTCACCAAGAAACTGCATGTTGACCGGCGCCTTGACATCGGCAAGCGTTGCCTTGACCGCCGGTGCGGCCGCGGCCGGTACTGGCGCTGCTTTAAATGCGCTGGCCGCACCGATCACGTCGCCCTTGGTGATACGGCCATCGCGGCCGCTGCCGGCGACACTGCCTGGAATAATGCCCTGCTCGACCATCATCTTGGCGGCGGAAGGCATCGCCATCGGTGCGGCGCCGGCCGCCGCCGCCGGTGATGCTGCAACCGCCGGTGCCGCGGCCTCCGGAGTTGCCGCCGCGCCCCCTGCGGTGGCAGCGGTATCGATGCGCGCGATGATCTCGCCGGACACGACGATGCCGCCATCTCCCTTGACGACCTCGATCAACACGCCGCTGTCAGGTGCCGGCAACTCCAGGACCACCTTGTCGGTCTCGATATCAATCAGGTTCTCGTCGCGGGTCACCGCGTCGCCTGCCTTCTTGTGCCAGGTCAGGAGCGTCGCCTCGGCGACCGACTCCGACAACTGGGGTACTTTCACTTCGATGATTGCCATTGCACTAACCCTTCATCTTCCTGTATTGATCGGGCCTGCCGCGCGCGATGCCGGTCGACTACTGCGCGCGACGCCAGGCCACGAACATTCGACAGCGCCGGCAGCGGTCGGCGAACATTGCCGTCCACCTACTTGGTCAGCACGAAACCCCGCGTCTTGCCGAACGCACTGGCCAGCATCGCCTTCTGCTGCTCGACATGCTTGGCCATGTAGCCGGCCGCGGGTGATGCCGACGGCGGTCGCCCCGCATACGCCAGCTTCTGCCCGTCGGCCATGTTTTCGAGCAGGTTGTGCTGGATCTGGAACCACGGCCCCTGGTTCTGCGGTTCGTCCTGGCACCACATCAGTTCGGTCGCGTTTTCATACTTGCGCAACTCGGCGCTGAATGCCTTGTGCGGAAACGGATACAGCTGTTCGAGGCGCATGATCGCCGTGTCGTCATGTTTCTTGTCGCGCCGCGCGGCGATCAGGTCGTAGTAGACACGGCCCGAGCAGGCGATCACCCGCTTGACTTCCTTAGGCTTGATCGTCTTGTCGGTTTCGCCGATCACGGTGTCGAACTGGCCCTTGGCCAACTCGGACAGGTCCGAGATCGCCTCCTTGTGGCGCAACAACGACTTCGGGGTGAAGATCACCAGCGGCTTGCGGAACAGGCGCACCATCTGCCGACGCAGCAGGTGGAAAATCTGTGCCGGCGTGCTCGGCTGAACCACCTGGATGTTGTGGTCGGCACAAAGCTGCAGGAAGCGCTCGATGCGCGCCGAAGAATGCTCGGGACCCTGGCCCTCATAGCCGTGCGGCAACATCAGTGTCAGGCCGCAGGCGCGCCCCCATTTGACTTCGCCCGAGGTGATGAACTGGTCGATCACGACCTGGGCGCCGTTGGCGAAATCGCCGAACTGGCCTTCCCAGATCACCAGGGTGTTGGGTTCTGACGCGGCATAGCCGTATTCGAATCCCATCACCGCCTCTTCCGACAGCACCGAGTCGATCACGTTGAACGGCGCCTGCTTGTCGGAGATGTTGGCCAGCGGCACATAGCTGCCGGCATCCCACTTCTCGCGATTCTGGTCATGCAGCACCGCGTGCCGGTGCGTGAAGGTGCCGCGCCCGCTGTCCTGCCCGGTCAGGCGCACGGCGTACCCCGAGGCGACCAGAGAGGCGTACGCAAGATGCTCACCCATGCCCCAGTCAAGCGGCAGTTCGCCGCGCGCCATCTTGCGACGATTGCCAATCAGGTTTTCCACCAGCGAGTGCAGCTTGAAACTGTCCGGGATGGTCGTGATGCGCTCGCCCAGGCGTTTGAGTTCGGCCAGCGGCAAGGCGGTATCGGCGGCGTCGGTCCACTTCTTGTTGAGGAATGGCAGCCAGTCCACCGCGTACTTGCTCTTGAAGTCCGACAGCACGTATTCCACCGTCGACTTGCCTTCATCCATCAGGTCGCGGAAGCTCTTGACCATCTCGTCGGGCTCGCCGGCCCTGAAAATCCCCTGCGCCACCAGTTTGTCGCCATACAGCTTGCGGGTACCGGGATGCTGCGCGATGCGCTTGTACATCAGCGGCTGCGTCAACGCCGGCGTATCCTGCTCGTTGTGGCCAAGCTTGCGGAAGCAGATGATGTCGACCACGATGTCCTTGGCGAATTCCGCCCGGTAGTCGATCGCGATCTGGGTCGCGAATACCACCGCCTCGGGGTCGTCGCCATTGACATGCAGTACCGGCGCCTCGATCATCTTGACCACGTCCGAGCAATACAGCGTCGAGCGTGAGTCGCGCGGGTCGGACGTGGTGAAGCCGATCTGGTTGTTGATCACCAGATGGACCGTGCCGTGGGTGCCGTAGCCGCGCGTCTGCGCCAGGTTGAGGGTTTCCATCACCACGCCCTGGCCGGCGAACGCCGCATCGCCATGCACCAGGATCGGCAGGACCTGCGAGCCGTCCTGGTCGCCGCGCCGGTCCATCCGCGCCTTGCATGAGCCTTCGACCACCGGATTGACGATCTCCAGGTGTGACGGATTGAAAGCCAGGCTCAAGTGGACCGGGCCGCCCGGGGTTGAAATATCGGATGAAAATCCCTTGTGGTACTTGACATCGCCGGCCGGCAGGTCGTCGACATGCTTGCCTTCAAACTCCTCGAACAGGTCTTTGGGCATCTTGCCCAGCGTGTTGACCAGAACGTTCAGGCGGCCGCGATGGGCCATGCCGATGACGATTTCCTGCACCCCTTTCTCGCCGGCACGCTGGATCAATTCATCGATTGACGCGATAAAACTCTCGCCGCCTTCGAGCGAGAAACGCTTTTGCCCGACATAACGGGTGTGCAGGTAGCGCTCCAGACCTTCGGCCGCATTGACGCGCTCGTAGATGTGGCGCTTCTTTTCGGCATCGAATTTGGGGGTCGAGCGGGTGGTCTCCAGCCGTTGTTGCAACCAGCGCTTCTGCGCCGGATCGCTGATGTACATGAACTCGGCGCCGATGGTGCCGCAGTAGGTCTCGCGCAAACCTTGGATTATTTCGCGCAAGGTCATCGACTCGCGGCCGAAGTACAGGGACTGCGCGTTGAAGGTCATGTCCATGTCGGCCTCGGTGAGGTCGTAGAACACCGGCTCAAGTTCGGGAATCGGCGGGCGCTCGGCACGCTTCAAGGGGTCGAGGTCGGCCCAGCGGGTGCCGAGAAAGCGGTACGCCGCGATCAGTTGCTGGACGAACACCTGCTTGCGCGCAACCGAGAGATCAACGGTCGAGCCACCCTGTGGCCGCAGCGAGCCGTCCTTGGCGCGCAAGGCAAAGGATTCGACGACCGGCGCATGCGGCACGTCGCGACCGCCGCTTTCACCCGTGGACCCCGGCACCACCTGCAGCGCATCGAAATACTCGCGCCACTTTTCCGGTACCGAACCGGGGTTGTCAAGATAGTTCTCGTAGAGTTCTTCAACGTAAGGGGCATTACCCCCAAACAGGTACGAGTTGGTCTGAAACTGTTTCATCATGGCATTCACCTTTCTCGAGTTTCTCGATGCAGTGCGGGCAATTCCGGTCCGGATCTCCGGCCTTCATTGACCCCCTCGCGACACGGCCTGACCGTTTGGCGAGGAGCCGCGCGCCGGTGCCGGGCGCGCGCATCCAATTGTCGGGGAATGGTCAGTTCAATTGGCGGGGTCGCAAAAATGTGCTTGGAAGATACAACGCAATTACGTTCAAGCATCGAACGAAATGCGTCGCAACAAGGGCTTTGATCGAGCCTGTTACCGCTTGGCGATCGGCGTCACGTCGCGACGCGGGCTGCCGATGAACAATTGACGCGGCCGGCCGATCTTCTGCTCGGGATCGGAAATCATCTCGTTCCACTGTGCAATCCAGCCGACGGTGCGCGCCAGCGCGAAAATCCCGGTGAACAGGGAGACCGGAATGCCGAGTGCCCGCTGCACGATGCCGGAATAGAAATCGACATTCGGATACAGCTTGCGTTGAACGAAGTAGTCATCCTCGAGCGCGATTTTTTCCAGCGCCATCGCCAGTTTGAACAGGGGATCATCGTGCAGGCCGAGTTCACTGAGCACTTCATAGCAGGTCTCACGCATCAGCTTGGCGCGCGGATCGTAATTCTTGTAGACACGATGACCGAAGCCCATCAGCTTGACGTCCGAATTCTTGTCCTTCACCCTGGCGATGAATTCGCCGATTTTTTCAACCCCGCCCTGGCGCTGGATATCGAACAGCATGTTGAGCGCCGCCTCGTTGGCGCCGCCGTGCGCCGGACCCCACAGGCAGGCGATGCCGGCAGCGATGCAGGCGAACGGGTTGGCGCCTGACGAACCGGACAGCCGTACCGTCGAGGTCGACGCATTCTGCTCGTGATCGGCGTGCAGGATGAAAATGCGGTCAAGAGCACGCACCATCACCTCGTTGACCTTGTAATCCTCGGCCGGCACCGCGAACATCATGCGCATGAAGTTTGCCGTGTACGACAGGTCATTGCGCGGGTAGACGAAGGGCTGGCCGATCGAATACTTGTACGCCATCGCCACCAGGGTCGGCAACTTGGCGATCAGGCGGATCGCCGATACCTCGCGGTGATGTGCGTCATTGATGTCGAGCGAATCGTGGTAGAAGGCCGACAATGCGCCGACCGAGCCGACCAGCACCGCCATCGGATGGGCGTCGCGCCGGAATCCACGGAAGAAATTCTGCATCTGTTCATGCACCATGGTGTGGTGCGTGACGAGGTCGACAAACTTGTCGCGGTCGACAACGTTCGGCAATTCGCCGTTGAGCAGCAGGTAGCAGGTTTCCAGAAAGTCGCAGTTCACCGCCAGTTGCTCGATCGGGTAACCGCGATACAGCAGCTCGCCCTTGTCGCCGTCAATGTAGGTGATCGACGAGTTGCATGAAGCGGTCGACATGAAGCCGGGATCGTAGGTGAACTTTCCCGATTTGCCATACAGCGCGCGGATATCGACCACGTCGGGGCCGATCGAACCCTTGTACACCGGGAAATCGATCGACGGTGTGCCATCCGAAAATGACAGGGTCGCCTTGGTATCGCTTGGCTTCATGCTCATGGAATGCTCCCGTAAGTTCTGTTTTTCTCTGAAATGGTTGTTACTTCTGCCGGGCAGCGACCGCGCCTAGCAACGGCGCAGTTTGCCCAGCACTTCACGCGCCGCGGCGCCGGCCGATTCACCCAGTTCGGCGCGCCCCGCAATCAGGTCCCACAGGTCGCCGTCGACCAGTTCAAGCAGTGACCCCAGACCGGCCGCGAGGCTGCTATCCAGGTCCGCGCCGTGACGCTCGAAAAAACTTGTCAGTACCAAGTCGTTCTCGAGCATGCCGCGACGGCTGCTCCATTTCAGGCGGGAAAGCTGGATGGGGTCAAGCATGGCGACCATGGTGCGCGCGGCTTACACCGCGCGCCGCACCATGAGTTCCTTGATCTTGCCGATCGCCATCGTCGGATTGAGTCCCTTGGGACAGACATCCACACAGTTCATGATCGAATGGCAGCGGAACAGGCGATACGGATCCTCGAGGTTGTCAAGGCGTTCGCTGGCCGCCTGATCACGTGTGTCGGCGAGGAAACGGTAGGCCTGCAGAAGGCCGGCCGGCCCGACGAATTTGTCCGGGTTCCACCAGAATGATGGACACGCGGTCGAGCACGACGCGCACAGGATGCACTCGTAGAGGCCGTTGAGTTCCTCACGCTCCTCCGGCGATTGCAGGCGCTCCTTCTCCGGCAGCGGATCGTGGTTGACCAGGTACGGCCGGATCGAGTTGTACTGCTTGAAAAACTGCGTCATGTCGACGATCAGGTCGCGAATCACCGGCAGACCCGGCAGCGGCCGCAACACCACATGCTCGCCCAGTTCAGCGACATTGGTGAGGCACGCCAGTCCGTTCTTGCCGTTGATGTTCATCGCATCCGACCCGCAGACCCCCTCGCGGCAGGAACGCCGGAAAGCGAACGAATCGTCCATCGCCTTGACCCGTACGAGGGCGTCGAGCAGCATGCGATCCGACGGTTCCAGTTGCACGTCGTAGTCCTTCATGTACGGCGCGGCATCACGGTCCGGGTCGTAACGGTAAAGCGAGATTTTCATCGTCTGTTGCCTTGTTTCGGGATCAGTAGGAGCGGACCTTGGCGGGAATCGATTCGGTCGACAGGGGCGTGAAAGTCACCGGCTTGTAGTCGATGCGGTCGCCGTCCTTGTACCAGAGCGTGTGCTTGAGCCATTCCTCGTCATTGCGACCGTTCGGCTGCTCGGGCGTGTCATGGCAGTCGGCACGATCATGGGCGCCGCGACTTTCCTTGCGCGCCTCGGCCGAGATCATGGTCGAGCGTGCGACCTCGATCAGGTTGTCCAATTCGAGCGCCTCGATGCGCGCCGTGTTGAACACCTTGGACTTGTCGCCGATTTCGGTCAGCGCGACCCGCTCGGCGACTTGCTTGATCTTCGTCACGCCATCGACCAGCATGTCGGCGAACCTGAACACACCGCAATGGCGCTGCATGGTGCGCTGCATTTCGGCGCGCGTTTCGTGCACATTCGCGCCGTCTTTCTGGTTGTTGAGGCGATCCAGACGAGCCTCGGTGGCTTCGGTCGCATCCCTTGGCAGGTCGCGATGGTTCTTGTTGGCCGCCAGGTACTTGATCATCTGGTCGCCGGCCGCCTTGCCGAACACCAGCAGATCGGTGAGCGAATTGGTGCCCAGCCTATTGGCGCCGTGCACCGAGGCGCATGCGCATTCACCGGCCGCGTACAAACCTTCGACCACCGTGTTCGGATTGCCGTTTTTCGGCGCGACCACCTCGCCCATGTAGTTGGTCGGAATGCCGCCCATCTGGTAGTGGCAGGTCGGCACCACCGGGATCGGGTCACGCGCCGGGTCGACGTTGGCGAACTTCTTGGCGATTTCCCGAATGCCGGGCAGGCGCTTGTCGATGGTCTCCGGCCCCAGATGGTCAAGTTTGAGCAGGAGATAGTCGCCGTCCTTGCCGGCACCGCGCCCTTCGTTGATTTCAGTCGCCATCGCCCGCGAAACGACATCGCGCGAGGCCAGGTCCTTCGCGTTCGGCGCGTAGCGTTCCATGAAACGCTCGCCATCCTTGTTGAGCAGGTAACCGCCTTCGCCACGCACACCTTCGGTGATCAGCACGCCGGCGCCGGCGACACCGGTCGGATGGAATTGCCAGAACTCCATGTCCTCGAGCGGAATGCCGGCACGCGCCGCCATGCCCAGTCCATCGCCGGTGTTGATGAACGCGTTGGTCGACGACGCATAAATCCGCCCGGCGCCGCCAGTGGCAAACAGGGTTGCCCGTGCCTGCAACACCATCACTTCGCCGGTTTCCATTTCAAGCGCCGTCACCCCGAGCACCGCGCCATCCACCGGGTCGCGGATCAGGTCCAGACCCATCCATTCGACAAAGAATTGGGTATTGGCGCGCACGTTGCGCTGGTACAGGGTGTGCAGCATCGCATGTCCGGTGCGGTCGGCCGCGCAGCAGGAACGCTGAACCGGCGGGCCGGCGCCCATGTTCTGCATGTGGCCGCCGAACGGGCGCTGATAGATCGTGCCATCTTCGTTGCGGTCGAACGGCATGCCGAAATGCTCAAGCTCAATCACGCACTTCGGTGCTTCACGCGCCAGAAATTCGGCCGCGTCCTGGTCGGCCAGCCAGTCACCGCCCTTGACCGTGTCATACATGTGCCACTGCCAGGAATCCGGGCCCATATTGCCCAGCGAAGCCCCGACACCACCTTGTGCCGCCACCGTGTGCGAGCGAGTCGGAAACACCTTGGTGATCACCGCGACTTTCAGGCCCGCTTCGGAAAGTTGCAGGGCGCCGCGTAATCCGGCACCGCCAGCGCCGACAATGACCGCGTCAAACTTGCGAACCGACAATGCCATTTCGAAATGTCCTTACTGCAGAAAGATTTTAAGGGCCCACATGCCGCAGGCAAGCAGCCACACGAGGGTTCCGACCTGAAGCACCAGGCGCACCCCGGTAGGCTTGATGTAATCCATCCAGATGTCGCGAATCCCGACCCAGGCGTGATAGAGCAGACAGGCGATGAAGGTCAAAGTTGCAATCTTCATCCAGGCCGGGCTGAAGACCCCATACCAGGACAGGTAGTCGCCCGGCTTGCGCACCAGCAACACCAGCAGCAGCAGGACGGTGTAGAAGGCCATCAGCACCGCAGTCGCGCGCTGCCCGAGCCAGTCGCGAAAGCCATAGTGCGCGCCGACGATTATTCGTTGCTTCATCATCATGGAACCTGCAAAAGCTAGAGGAAAAGTCGCCACGCCATCAGCGCGGCGAGGGGGATACTGACGATGTACACGGCGCCGGCGCTCATGCGCGCACTGGCCAGATCAACCCCCTTGTGCATATCGAGCATCAGGTAGCGGATGCCGGCACAGAAATGATGAAGATAACCCCATAACAATGCCGCCAGCCCCAGCTTGACCCACCACAAGGCGAAGATCTCCCTCAAGGCGTCAAATCCGACTTCGGTGCCAAGACTCATGTCGAGCAGCCAGAGAATGAGCGGCAGGGCTATAAACATGGCTGCGCCGCTGACGCGGTGCATGATTGAAACCCATCCGGGCAGCGGCAACCGGATCTTCATCAGATCAAGATGCTTGGGGCGTGGTTTGGAGATCTTCGCTGTAGTGGAGGACATGCCTTGGATCGGGCCGATGAATGGTGGAAGTTACGAAACCGGAAAGCCGCACGGCGGCCATGGTGCAATCCTGAAACAAGCCCGCTGCCGCGCCAACGGCACCGCAGCGGCCTTGCACTACGCAGTCGCGGTTCCGGTGGTCTGACGAAACGCGCAGTCACCATACCCCCGAACGCGGAAATCACAACTGCAAAACAACATAATTATACATCCCGTGATTGTTGCATCACGTCAAATGATCACGTCAACTCAGTTCATTCTTGTAGTAATGATGTGCGGTCAGATACAACCCGCGCCGCACCTCGACCGGCTTGTCGCCATAGGTAAATGTCAGGCGCTCGACCGACAGCAAGGGAATCCCGGCGACGATGCCCAGAATCGCGGCGGTCTCGGCATCGGCC